>NZ_VYQA01000007.1:0-236044 GCF_008710165.1 Sphingobium limneticum
AGGCTTGGCCTTGGCCTTCATGATGTTGGGCAGCGACGCATAGCGCGGTTCGTTCAAGCGCAGGTCGGTGGTGATGATCGCCGGGGTGTTCAGCTTCACCGTTTCCAGTCCGCCATCGACTTCGCGGGTCACGTTGACGCTGCCATCGACAACCTCGACCTTCGACGCGAACGTACCCTGCGGCAGGTTCAGCAGCGCAGCCAGCATCTGGCCGGTCTGGTTGCTATCGTCGTCGATCGCCTGCTTGCCCAGGATGATGAGGCCAGCGCCTTCCTCTTCCTGCACCTTGGCGAGCAGCTTGGCCACGCCCAGCGGCTCGACCTCGTCATCCGTCTGGATCAGGATCGCCCGATCCGCGCCCATGGCGAGCGCCGTGCGCAGCGTATCCTGCGCCTTGGCGACGCCGATCGACACCGCCACGACCTCGGTCGCCACGCCCTTTTCCTTCAGGCGGATGGCTTCCTCGACCGCGATCTCGTCGAAAGGGTTCATGCTCATCTTCACGTTCGCCAGATCGACGCCCGTACCGTCCGCCTTAACCCGCGGCTTCACATTATAATCGATAACCCGCTTCACGGGCACAAGGATCTTCATCTCAACATCCTCCTTTATCAACGCCAATACGGGCACGGGCGGACCGTTTCCGGTCCCCCCGCACCCTTTGGCGTATCGTTCAGGCGGGAAAGCGGATCAGGCCGCCTTCCTCACTTCCGCCACGATCTTCTTGGCCGCGTCGCCCAGATCGTCCGCCGGGACGATCGGAAGACCCGAATTGGCCAAAATGTCCTTGCCCTGCTGGACGTTGGTGCCTTCCAGACGGACGACCAGCGGAACCGACAGGTTCACTTCCTTGGCGGCAGCGACGATGCCGTTGGCAATGATGTCGCACTTCATGATGCCGCCGAAGATGTTGACCAGGATGCCCTTCACCGCCGGATCCTTCAGGATGATCTTGAAGGCCGCCGTCACCTTTTCGGTGGTGGCGCCGCCACCTACGTCCAGGAAGTTGGCGGGGAATTCGCCGTTCAGCTTGATGATGTCCATGGTCGCCATGGCCAGGCCAGCGCCGTTGACCATGCAACCGATGTTGCCGTCCAGCTTGATGTAGGCCAGGTCGTACTTCGATGCTTCGACTTCGGCCGCATCTTCTTCGGTCAGGTCGCGCAGTTCGGCGATGTCCTTGTGACGGAACATGGCGTTACCGTCAAAACCGACCTTGGCGTCCAGAACCAGCAGGTTGCCCTGCTCGGTCAGCGCCAACGGGTTGACTTCGATCTGCTCGGCATCGGTGTCGAGGAACGCGGCATAGAGCGACGAAGCAACCTTCGACGCCTGCTTGGCGAGGTCACCGGTCAGGCCAAGGGCGTTGGCGATGGCACGGCCATGGTGCGGCTGGAAGCCAGCAGCCGGATCGACCGAGAAGCTGTGGATCTTTTCCGGGGTCGAATGGGCGACCTCTTCAATGTCCATGCCGCCTTCGGTCGACACAACGAAAGCGATGCGGCTGGTGGCGCGATCGACCAACAGCGCCAGGTAGAATTCCTTGGCGATGTCGGCACCGTCGGTGATGTACAGACGGTTGACCTGCTTGCCGGCGTCGCCGGTCTGGATGGTGACCAGCGTGTTGCCCAGCATGTCGGCCGAATGGGCCTTCACTTCGTCCAGATTGAAGGCAAGGCGCACGCCGCCCTTGGCTTCGGGGGCCAGCTCCTTGAACTTGCCCTTGCCGCGGCCACCAGCGTGGATCTGCGACTTCACGACATAAAGCGGCCCAGGCAGCTTCTTGGCAGCTTCGACGGCTTCTTCGACCGTGAAGGCGGCATAGCCTGCGGCGATCGGCGCGCCATACTTCGCCAGCAGTTCCTTGGCCTGATATTCGTGAATGTTCATGGGGCGTGCCCTTTCGCTGAAATCTGATGGTCAGCGGCTAAGCACAGGCAAAAGCACGGCGCCAGAAAATTTCGCAAAACCACTTTGCAAAATTGTAAAGTCTGCAAAGCCGATCGGTCCGCTTCAATACTCCATCGGCGGATCGGATCAAAAAGCGCAGGCCAGGGCGGACCGACTGGTAACGGCAAAAATCTCGGGATCTTCTAAGGCCCGGACTTTATGAAGCACATCCTCGACGCTCATCTTGCCACTGTGAGATTTGCGGAGCGAGGCAAGCGACTGGAGCTTCCGCAACTGCGTCAGGCTCAGACGATCCGCCATCCTTTCCGCCATGCAACCGGCCATGCGCGGCGACAGCCCGGCCTCCTCAAGCCCCGCGCGAAGCCGCGATTCGGGCGACAGAGAGGTGCAGGCGGCAAGGGCGAAAAGGGCGGCAGCCAATATGGCGCGGAAAGGAAAGGGTCGCATCGCGCTTTCCATGGCCTTTTCCGGCTGAACAAGGGATAAATGACGCGATTTCGCAAAGGACAATAGCATCATGGATCGGATTTTTGCGGCCCTGTCGCACCGCGTCGCCAATTGGGCGGGTCAGCCCAGCGCCTTCGCCCTGGCTCTTGTCACCGTCATCCTGTGGCTGGTGACCGGGCCGCTCTTCCATTATTCCGACACATGGCAACTGGTCATCAATACCGGCACCACCATCGTCACGTTCCTGATGGTGTTCCTGATCCAGAATGCGCAAAATCGCGACGGCTCGGCCATTCAGGCAAAGCTGGACGAACTGATCCGCGCCGTCGATACCGCCCGCAACGATTTCATCGGCATCGAACATCTGACCGAAGCGGAACTGCAACGGATCAAGAGCGCCCTGGAACGCGAATGTGGCGATGACGAAACCCATCGCCTGGCGATCGACAGGTTGATCCAGCGCCGCTGACGCACCCGATCACAGGCCTATCGTCAATGCGCTCGAATAATCAGTTGCTCATTTTCCCGACGATGCGCGTCGATCCGGTCGGTATAGCTTTGGGCCAGATTTTCATAAGCATTGCGCCCCTTCTGGGACCGCGAGCTTTGCGCCCGCATCAACGACATCTGCTGGCGGTGCAGCAGATAATTTACATCCATCTCCATGGTCGCCCTCCTCCCGTACATGACAGTGTAGAGATTGGTCGATCGGCCGAAAGCGCTCACGACTCGCAACATCAGCGGACTTAGAATAGCACTGTCCCTACCTGTTGACGAACCCGCTTATCGCGTCGTGGAGGCGGCCGGACGTGCGATCCAGCGCAATATTACATAACCCGACAGGGCCGACATCAGCGACCCGAGCAATATTCCGCCCTTCGCTTCCTCCACCAACAGGGCATTGTCGGGGAAGGCAAGCGCGCCGATGAACAGGCTCATCGTAAAGCCGATGCCGCACAGCATAGCCATGCCATAGACCTGCCCCCAACTCGCGCCGGCCGGACGCTCGGCGACGCCCAACCGCACCGCAGCCCAGACCGCCCCGAAAATGCCGGCCTGCTTGCCCAGGAACAGCCCCAGCGCCACGCCCAGCGATAAAGGCGCGAACAGCGCCGCCAGCGCATCGCTGCCAAGGTTCAGCCCAGCATTGGCAAAACCGAACAGCGGCACGATCAGATAGGCGCTCCAGGGATGGATGGCATGCTCCAGTCTATGCAGCGGACTGTCCACCGCATCGGGTGCGCCCGGCGAGCGGCGCAACGGCACGGTCATCGCCGCCAGCACGCCCGCAACGGTCGCATGCACACCGGACAGCAAGACGAGGAACCACAACAGCAAGAATCCCAGAAGATAGGGCCACAACATCTTCACCCCCGCCCGGTTGCAGGCGACCATCAGGGCCAAAACGCCCGCCGCTCCGGCCAGCGCCGCCAGATCGAGGCCATGGCTGTAGAACAAGGCGATGATCGCGACCGCGCCCATGTCATCCACGATGGCGACGGCGGTCAGGAACAGTTTGAGCGACGCCGGCGCCCGACTGCCCAGCAGCGCCAGAACGCCGATCGCAAAGGCAATGTCGGTCGCGGCGGGAATGGCCCAGCCATTGCCCAGCGCCGGGCGCCCCGCCGTGACCAGCATATAGACGAGTGCCGGCACAGCCATACCTGCCGCAGCCGCCACTATGGGCAGTCGCCGCTTGCTCCAACTGGACAGGCCTCCATCCAGAAACTCGCGTTTGATCTCCAACCCCACCAGCAGGAAGAAGATCGCCATCAACCCGTCATTGATCCACAAATGCAGAGTCATCGGCCCGATGCGCGGCGACAGGATCGGCCCCAACGGCGCATGCAGCACGGCGTGATAGAGATGCCCCGCTACCCCCGGCAGATTGGCCAGCAGGATCGCCGCCGCAGCCGCCATCATCAACAACATCGCACCGCCCATCTCGCCGGTTAGGAAAGTCCGCGGTGCAGATGGGGCTGGTCGGCTCATATTATCTCCGTTCACCATGCTCATTTAAAGGATGCGCCGTCACCAATTCTTACAATGAATGATAATTATTCGAAAAATACGTAAAACACTTGAAACATAGTGACGCAAATGCCATCCTCTTTCGCATCGGGGTATGGGGGTCAAGTCTTTGGGGGACATGTTGACCGCAGGCCTGATGGGCCTGCATCGCGAAATATTGCTCTTCGCCATCGTCGGCCTGGCTATTGGCGGACTGAACGATTTGCTGGTCGACCTCCTCTTCCTGCTGCGTCGCGGCTGGCGCGACATGACCGTCTACAGGCGCCACCCGCGCATGACCACCGCTACCCTGCCGCCTTCTCCATCGCCCGGCCGTATCGCCATCTTCATCCCGGCCTGGCGCGAAGCCGACGTCATCGGCGCCATGCTGCGGCACGCCCTTGCCTGCTGGCCGAATGACGACTTTCAAATTTTCCTGGGCGTCTACCCCAACGATCCGGATACGCTGGACGTCATATTCCCTGTCGCAACCGACGAACCGCGCATCCTGGTCGCCATCAATCCCCGTCCCGGTCCCACGACCAAAGCCGATTGCCTCAACGTCCTGTGGCGCGCGATGCTGGATGCGGAGGCCCGCAGCGGTCAATTGTTCAAGGCCGTCCTGCTGCACGATGCAGAAGACGTCGTCCATCCCGATGAAATTCGGCTGTTCGATTTCATGATCGACCGTTTCGACCTGGTCCAGTTGCCGGTTCTGCCGTTGCCAGGCCGCGGCAACTGGTTCGCCCGCGCCATCAGCAATCATTATGGCGACGAATTTGCGGAGAACCATGGAAAGGCCCTGACGGTGCGGGAGGCGCTGGGTGCATCCATGCCGTCCGCTGGCGTCGCCTGTGCGTTTGAACGACATATGCTCGGACAGTTGGTCAGGCCAGATTATGGCGGACCGTTCGATCCGTCCTCCCTGACCGAGGATTATGAAGCCGGTTTGCAGATCGCGCACCGGGGCGGCCGCGGCGTGTTCGTCCGCATGCGCGACCGGAACGGCACGCTCGTGGCCACCTGCGAATATTTCCCCAACAGGATAGATGCCGCCGTCAAGCAGAAGGCCCGTTGGATGGTGGGCATTTCATTGGCAGGGTGGGATCGGATGGGCTGGCATGGCGGCCCGGCGGAATGGTGGATGCGCATCCGCGACCGCCGAGCGACATTGGCGGCGCTGGTTTTGTTCGCCGCCTACATCACCTTCTTCCTCACATCCCTGATCGCCCTCGTCGCCTTCCTGACACCTTTGCGCCTGCTGCCATTCTCGCCGATCGTCACCTCTCTGATCTGGTTCAACAGCGCCCTTCTGGTCTGGCGTATCACGATGCGTGCGCTGTTCGTCGGACGCGCCTATGGCTGGCGTCACGGCCTGACATCCATCCCCCGCACCTTGCTGGCCAATTTCATCACCATAATGGCAGCGCAGCGCGCGCTTATCCTCTACGCCGGATCCTTGCTCGGCAAACCGCTCGTCTGGGACAAGACCCAGCACAGCTTCCCCGATCTGAAGACCGAGCCATGACCCGCAGCGCAAGCGGTCGCCCCTTGCGCTTCTTCGCCATGATGCTGGCAGTGTGGATCGCCATCCGCCTGCTCGGCCCGGACATCACGGTCCCACCACCCCTGCCCGGCCCTCATCATCCGTCTTCCTCGCTCGTGCTGACACCGATCACTCTCCTGGATGCCAGCGCCATGACCGCCATGCGCCCGATCCGCACGATCACCATGGCCGTGCGCGATCCTGACAGGCTGCCGCCAACGCACTTTGTGAAAGCCACCGCCATCCCCAGATCCGGCCACAACGATGGCATGCCGATCCAATTGATGGATTTCGTGGCCTCCGCGACGGACTTCACCCATGCGCCTCAGGATCATGCCCGCAATGACGGCGGCATCCACGCCCCAACGCCCAGCCCGCCGCCTTTGCCGGCCCGCCCACCCCATACCGACCGATGGCGCGCCGGCGCATGGCTGTTGTGGCGGCCCGACAGCGGCACCGCGAATGGCGCTTTTCCGGCAAGCCAACTGGGCGGATCGCAGGCCGGGGTGCGACTGGACTATGACATTTCTCCTCATGCCGCGAGCAGGGTCACGGCCTATGGCCGGCTGACCCGCGCGCTCCAGCGCCCGGCCGCGCCCGAAGCCGCATTGGGTCTGTCCATGCAGCCCGCCCGCACCATCCCCATCACCCTGGCGGCGGAGCGCCGCGTTGCCCTGGGCACTGGTGGCCGCGACGCCAATGCCGTGATGGCGGTGGGCGGCTTCGGCCCGAAGACGATCGCCCCCGCGATCCTGGGGGAGGCCTATGTTCAGACAGGCATCGTCGGCTTTCGACGACGGGATGCCTTCATCGACGGCAAATTTTCTCTGACGACACCGCTCGACGCCGTCCCCATCCGCCTTGGCGCGGCCTTGTCCGGCGGCGCGCAGCCCGGCGCCAGCCGCCTCGACATCGGCCCGGAAATGCAGATCCGCCTCCCGCTGCCGCAGGCCAACGCAAGGCTATCGGTCGAATGGCGGCAACGGATCGCCGGCGATGCACGACCGGGATCGGGCCTTGCCATCACCCTGGCTGCGGATTTTTGATTCAAACATCCTATCGCGACTTTATATCGTCGTCGGTTGGCGGTAACCCCGACCGGCATGGATCTTTACCTGCCTATAGCCAATCTGTCGGTCAACGCGCTTGTCATCATCGGTCTTGGCGGCGTGGTCGGCCTGCTGTCCGGCATGTTCGGCGTGGGCGGCGGCTTTCTCACGACGCCGCTGCTGATCTTCTACGGCATCCCCCCGACCGTCGCCGCCGCCTCCGCCGCGTCGCAGGTCACCGGCGCGAGCGTCTCGGGCGTGTTCACCCACATGTCGCGCGGCACGGTGGATTTCCGCATGGGCGGCGTTCTGATCGCCGGCGGCGTGATGGGTGCCGGCATGGGCGTCTTCATCTTCCGCCTGCTGCAATATCTGGGTCAGATCGATACCGTCATCGGCATCCTCTATGTGCTGATGCTGGGCGGCATCGGCGGCCTGATGGCCAAGGAATCGATTCAGGCCCTCATCGCGATCAAGACCGGAAAGCGCCCCTCGGCACGCAAGCGGCGGCACCATCCGCTGGTCGCAGCCCTGCCGATGCGCTGGCGCTTCTACCGTTCGGGCCTCTATATCTCGCCGCTCGCGCCGCTGCTGCTGGGCATGGCCACCGGCATCCTGACTATGTTGCTGGGCGTGGGCGGCGGCTTCATCCTGGTGCCGGCGATGCTGTATCTGCTGGGGATGGCGACCCAGGCAGTGGTCGGCACGTCCCTGTTCCAGATATTGTTCGTCACCATGGCAACGACGATGATGCACGCCATGACGACCAAGGCGGTCGATCTGGTACTCGCCCTGCTGCTGCTGATCGGCAGCGTCGTCGGCGCGCAGGTCGGCACCCGTATCTCCATGTCGATCCGCCCGGAATATCTGCGCATCCTGCTCGCCGCGATCGTGCTGCTGGTTGCGGCGCGCATGGCGCTCGGCCTTGGTTGGCGGCCGGACGAAATCTACACGATCGAGGTCGGCTGATGCGTCGCCTCGCCGCCCTGATCGCCCTGCCCGCAGCCCTGTTGCTGATCGGCGCGGACGAACCGCAACTGGTGCCCGATGTGTCGCAGCGCGACGTGGAAATCCAGTACAGCTTCACGGGCGCGGACCTGCTGCTATTCGGCGCGATCGTCTATCCCGACGGCCGCCGCCCCGAAAAGCCGGCTGATATCGTCGTGGTGCTGAAGGGGCCGGAACAGTCGATCACCATGCGCGAGAAGCAGAAGGTCGCGGGCATCTGGGTCAATGCCGATGAAGCCCAATTCCGCTCCGCGCCCAGCTTCTACGCCATGGCCTCATCCCGCCCGATCGACCGGATCGTCGATGAACGCACCGCCGCCATCTACGAACTGGGCGTCGACAAGCTTCAACTTTCGCCCTCGTCGTTGAACGAAAGTGGCGAACTGTCCCGCTTCCAGGCGGGGCTGGTCGATCTGCGCGCCCGGTCCGGCCTGTTCGTGGAACGGCCCGGAACGGTAGAGATTACCGACGGCGTCCTCTACCGCGCCCGACTGCCCCTGTCGGCGCGCGTTATCGTGGGCGATTACACCGCCGAAACCTTCCTGGTGCAGGACGGCCGCGTCGTCGCCGCCGCTGTCCGCGACATCACCGTGCGCAAGTCCGGCTTCGAACAGTTCATAGCCAGCGCCGCGGAACATTGGTCCTTCGTCTATGGTCTGGTGGCGATCGCCATGGCGGTCGGCATGGGCTGGGCCGCCGGCGCCATCGCCCGCCGCATCTGACATCTCATTCTTTGGATCAGTCCAATTGCGGCAAGCGCAACATGCCCATTAGCCTGAGAGCCAGCGGATTTGAGGGAACGACCATATATGAACGCCAGCACGGGCACAAGTGACGGCGCCTTTCCAGATCTGACGCAGCGCAGCCATCCCCTGCGCGCTTCGCTCTCGCGCGAGATGCACATTCGCAAGATGCCCCGCATGGACACGCCGGCTCGCGCCGTTCAGTTCATGATGATCGTCGATGAACGGCAGGCCCGCGACAGCATCGCCGCATTGCGCGACCTTTTGCCAACGGACGCCCCCTCCCCCGATGGCGACGATCGCTTCTTCGCCTGCCGTGTCGGCGCACTCGGCTTTTCCTGGGAACGGCATAGCGAATTCATCACCTACAGTTTCATCGCCGATGGCTATGGCGATCCGTTCGACCTGTCCCCCTTCGCCTCGATATTCCACTGGATCGACCATCTTCCCGGCCGGATCATCCGATCGACCCAGATCGCGCTGACCCAGCAGGAACCCACCAAGGCGACGGTCGCGGCCTATTTCATGCCGGACGACCTGACCATTTCCGATGTGGCGCAGGGCCGCGCCCGCGTCTGGGCCGACTTTCGCCTGCATGACAATGGCTTTGGCCGGCTGCTCGTCCATGACCGCGGACTGGAGGGTGCGGAAGCCTCCTTGTTGGTCCAGCGGCTTCAGGAACTGGGCAATTATCGCAAGATCGCCCTGCTGGGCCTGCCCGAAGCGCAGCAGGCGACGTCCATATTGGCCAGGCTGGAACAGCAACTGACCGACGTGACGAGCCGGGTTGCGGAACCGCAGGCCGACGCGGACGCCGTGCTGGAAACCCTGTCCTCGCTCAGCGCCGAACTGGCCCAGATCGTCGCCCGCACGCGCTATCGCATGAGCGCCACCCACGCCTATGCCGAACTCTGCTTCGACCGCATCCGCCGACTGGAGGTGGCGCAGGTCCGAGGCTATCGCTCGCTCGACGATTTTACCGAACGCCGCCTTCTGCCCGCCATGCGCACCTGCGACGCGTTCGGCCGGCGGCTGGAGGATTTGTCGCAACGCATCGCCTGGACCAGCGCCATGCTTCGCACGCGGGTCGACACGGCGCTGGCCCGCCGCAATCGCGACCTGCTGGCATCGATGGACCGCCGGACCGGCTTGCAACTTCGCCTGCAACATACGGTGGAGGGCCTGTCGGTCGTCGCGATCAGCTATTATGCGCTGGGCCTATGGCATCATATCAAGGAAGCGATCGAGCATCAGGGTGCACATCTGCCCGGCTGGATCGACCTGGCCCTGATCCCCGCCATCATCGCCGCCGTGTTTCTGGGCCTGCGCCAGATCAAAAAGGTCAAGCGCCTGCCGCCCTTGCGAAACGGCGAGACGCCCGACCATTGAGATCTATTCGGCGAACAGCTGCACCGGCCCGATCAGGCCGGAATGACGCAACGGCGCATCGGCCTTGTAGGTCGGCGCGGCGGTGAAGGTGATCTTCTCCGCACCGGGCTGCTGATCGCCGATCAGGCGATTGACCCACAGGTTGGCGACCTTGATCTCCAGTTCGTTGTTACCCGCCTTCACCAGCTTGCCGATGTCGAGCCGATAGGGTGCGAACCATGTGGTGCCGGCGGACTGCCCGTTGACCCGCACCTCTGCCAAGTCGCCAATCTTGCCCAGATCGATCCACAGCGGCGCGCCAGCCTTGATTCCCTTGGGCAGGGCAAATCGGCTGCTGTAGGTCGCCGTGCCGGAGAAATAGCGCACGCCCTTGTCGGCATTGCTCTCCAGCGGCGTGAGCCTCGGCATCGCAATCTTCGCCGGCGCACCACGTCCCGACTGGAAGCTGACGGTCCAGGGACTGCTGAGCGTAGCGACCTGCCGCGTCGGCTTGGCCGCAATCGTGGCCGATGCGACCTTGGCCGGATTGCGGAACAGGATGAAGAAAGCATCCTCCGCGCCGACATCGATCGGGATCACCGTTTCACCGCCTTCGGTGCGATAGGATATGGGAGTCGCAGTCCCATCGATCGCGCGCCAGAGTTCGGGCTGCTTGCCAACCACGCGGAAGCGCCCCTCGATCCGACCCGCCTTGTCGGTGCGGTTGTTGACGAAATAGAGGTCTCCATCATCCAGCTTGCGGTGGATGAAGCGATAGTCCGCATCCGTCGCACCGCTGGAAATCCGGAAATCCGGGCTTATGCCAGAACTGTTTAGTGCGGCTTCGGCGTCCTGACTGGCGATGACTTGCCCCTTGCCGACAGCGGCTCCACGCCAGAGACGATCGGCCAGCGCCCTGAAGGCTGCGGCGTCATCCTGAAGGCCTGGCGCCCGTTCCGGCGCATTGCCGATGACGGTCGCGCCCGCCTCTACCAAAGCGGCGATGCGCTGCAGCGTTGCCAGCGTCATCACCCGGCTGGACCCGCCAAGGTACAAGGCGCGATAGCGGGCCTTGCCGGCCACCAGTTCGCCCTTGTCCACGCTCATGCGGTTAGCGAGGATATCGGCATTGACGAAGTCATAGGCATAGCGGGTCGGCAAATCGGCCGGCACGCCATGCTCGAATAGCGACGTGATCGGCGCATCCTCGCCATAGAAATAGGCGAGGTCAGCATGATCGCGGCCTTGCTGGAGCAGATAGCCGGTACGCGACATATAATCGACCCATGGCTTGGCCATGTCCGCCCAGCTTTCATGCCGGTTGAAATATTGGCCGAAGATCATGAGGCTGAGGCCCGGCAGCTTGTCGTCCACCGGCTGATGCACCGACGTGTGGACGATCGGCCGGTTGACCCCCGACACGAATTCCAGGTCGATGACGCGCTTCAGGTCCGACGGCGCAAAGGCCCAGGGCGCGAAGGCCGATGTCATGCTTTCCGCCGAAACGACATTCTGCCCATAGATATGGGCGACCGAGGCCGCACCCTTCATGTCGCCGATCAGCGTCGGACGCGGCGCAGCGCCCCGGTTGAAAGTCCACATCGCCGCCATCGGCACATCGGCATGGGACCGCATGGTCAGATCGTCGCCCAGCACCGGGCGCCCATTTTCCAGCGCTTCTCCATACACGGTCAGCCCATTTTCATGCGCGACCTTCGCCACCGTGCCATAATGGGCGTCGGCCAACAGATCGGCCAGCGTCTGGCGATAATCATGCAGGAAGGCATCGCTGCGCGCGAGCGACCCCACCACCGCGCCGGTCAGCGCGGGCAGGAAAGGCACCGGGTCATAGCCACGCCGCGCCTTGAACTCTTCGACCATGCGCGGGGTCCAGTTGGACGCGCCGACCTCGATACTGTCGGTCAGCAGGGCGCGGATACCCTTCTTCCCGATCCAGTCGGCGCCCACCGTGTCACGATACATGCCCAGATAGGTTTCGAGATAGCGGCGGACGGCGGCGGCGTCATACTTGTCGACTTCCAGGCCGGTCGCTTCGGGGGTAGCGGGATGGTTGGTCTTGCCGGTCAGCGAATAGCCCAGGCGCACGATACGCCAGTCGCCACCCCTGGGCGCGGTCCAGTCCAGCATACCGTCGGGCCGCAAACGGTCCGTCAGGTCGACGATTGTCGCTGGATCGATCGCAGGCACATCGGGAGCGCCCCCATCGCTCAGCGCATTATAGTCCGGGACAATCCCGAAGCCGGCCTTCACCTCATATTGGTCGATCTTCGCGTCGGCCGACAGGCGCAGGTTGCCGATGCCCAAATTCGGGCTATCGGGACGCGCAAATACGTCCATCATCACCGCGCCGGGCGCGCCATCGCCCAATCCGGGCGACTTGGGCGCATCATTGGGCGAAAGCACAAGCCGGAAACGCCGCGCCGTGACAGGCGCGAAACCGATCGTGGCGGATACTTCGGTCAGGGTGAAGCGACCGACCGGCCGCCAGCCCTGCGCCGTTTCCGCCTCCAATGTGGGGCGATAGGCCGGATCGCCGAAAGGTGGGCGGGCATGGGGTACGAACAGGCTGGCCGAACGAATGGTGACAGTCTTGCCATAGTCCAGGATCAGAGCGCCGGGACGGGCGGCGTCGCCCTTCATCACTTGGGCCACGGTTTCCAGATCGTCGTCCAGCAAGGGCGTGGCGCCGATCGCGCTGCCATCGGCTTGCGTCACTTTGGGTAGCGGCAGCAGCGTCGTGACGACCGGATAGGCCAGCACGCGGGCATCGGCATAATGACTGGGCAGCGATCCGCTCTCGGCTCCGCCAGACAGCGGATCGCTGAACTTCGCGCTCTGGAACGGCCCCGTGACGGCGGGCGGTGCGGGCAAGGCGCCCTTCAGCCGCTGGCCGCCACGCAGGTCGGTTTCGCTCCAGACCAGCTTCTTCATCGCATCCTGCGGCTTGACCCAGGGGCCGCCCGTCTCGCTCCAGCCCGGCGATGCGGCGATGGCGAATTCCAGCCCCTTTGCGTCAGCGGTCTGGACGGCGTGACGGAAGGCATCCTTCCAGCCGTCGGTCATATAGGGCAGTCGTTCCTTGACGATCTGCGGCGTCATCAGGCTGGCGTCGAAATTCTGTACCCCGCCAATGCCCATGCGGGCCATCCAGTCGAGATCCTTGTCGATCCCTTCCTTGGTCACATTGCCGTTCATCCAGTGCCACCAGACGCGGGGCCGCGCCGACTGGGGCGGATTGCGGAAGCCATCGGCCAGTTCGTCCGCCAGCACAGGCGTTGCAAGGACGGTGCAAGCCAGCAGAGCGGCAAGGCGAAGGGTACGGGACGTCATCGGGGCAATCCTCTTTTATCAGGCGGTGCGGACAGCCGGCACAAATCGCCGCAGCGCCAGCGTGGCGACCAGCGCGCCGAGCACGCCGCCATAAGCAATTTTAATCGCTAGGGCGGCGCCCCAGCCGATGGCCGACAATCCAGCCGCACCGATCGACAAAGCCAGCAATCCGCCCAAACCGCCGCCGGCCAAGGCGAACAGTGCAGCGCGGATCAGGATCGGCCGCAACGCCGGTCCATTCCCCAGCCGTTTTCGGGCGATCAGCGCAGGCACCAGCGCGCTCATCAGCGCGACCGCGATGCTTTGCGGCACGAAATCGATCGCCAGATTGTCCGGCGCCATCCAGCCGAGCGGACGCGACACGGTTCCGAATACGCCCAGGAAGAAAGCCAGGCTCAGCAAGCCATTGATGACGACGCTGATGCCTGCCTCCCGGCGGATCGACACGGTCGGCGTCGTCACTGTCCGGCCTTCGCGTTCAGCAGGCCGCGCATCTCCATCCAGGACAGGAATTGGGGCAGCAGACCCATGGTCGTGGTGCCGGGCTTGCCCATACCGAAACCATGATCGCCACGCTCATAGGCGTGAAGCTCCACCGGCACATGCGCGCGTCGCCAGCTTTCGAGCAGGGCGTAGGACGGATTGGGAAACAGGCTGTCGTCATTGGCGATGGCCGCGAACATGGGCGGCGCATCGGTCGGCACATCGCGCGCCAGCATCGGACCATAGACATAAGCGATGAAGGACGGGCGATCGCTCCCCTTCCCTTCCAGCGTCGCGTTCAGCGTGGTCATCGCACCGGCAGAAAAACCGATCATGCCGACCCGCTTGGGATCGACGCCCCATTTGCTCGCATCCCCTCGTACCATTTTCAAAGCCGCCAGCGCATCGAGCGTAGCGCGCGGTTCGGTGATACCTGGCGCGGCGGTCGGGTCGCGCAGCGAGTCCGCCATGCGCTTGCCCATATAGGCGGACGCCTCAGCGGTATCCGCCGGGGTCTGGTTCAACCGATATTTCAGGACGAAGGCGGCAATGCCATGATCGGCCAGCCAGCGCGCCACGCTCCAGCCCTCATGCTCCATCGACAACAGCATGAAGGCGCCGCCCGGCGCCACGATGACCGCTGCGCCGGTCGCCTTGGCGGGATCGGGCAGAACCGGGGTGATGGTCGGCACGGTAACGTTGCGAACGGCCAGATCCTCGCCGAAGCGCACCCAATTCTCGGTCGATCCCTTGGGTGCCTTCATCTGCGGATAGAGCGCGATAGCATTCGGTTCGGCCGGCGCCTGCGCGGGGACCGGGACAGGCATTTGCGCAATCGCCGGCGCAGCCATCAGCAGCGCGGCGATAAGAGCGAAACGCGTCATGGCATCCCTCCCTTACAGCGCGTTGCGGCGAGCGATGGCGCCATAGACGCCGGCGCTGGGCTTGGGCGTCCGGGCAAACGTCACCGGATCGACGCTATGCAGCCCGAATTTGGGCTTATAGCCAAAAATCCATTCGAAATTGTCGAGCAACGACCAGTGACAATAGCCCTGCACCGCAATCCCATCATCCATTGCAGCCTTGAGGCCCCCTAGCGCTTCGGGAATGAATTTGGCGCGGATCGCATCGTCCTCCGTCCCGACGCCATGTTCGGACACCAGGATCGGCACGCCGGTCGCTTCATGGGCGTAGCGGACCGCGCCAGCCAGTGACCCCGCCCAGACTTCGGTGCCCGACCAGTTGACGGTCGATCCCTTGGGTGCTGGCAACCGGCCCTTGTCGCCCCACAGTGCGCGTTCGTAATTCTGCACGCCGATGAAATCGTCGCCCTTCGCGACGTTCAGCCATTCGCCATATAGTTCGCCGCGCATGCGGTCGCGCACCGACGCCTTGCCCACCGCCTGATCGTCCATCATGGCCAGCGAAATGCCGACCGGCAGGTCAGGCCGTACCGCCTTGATCGCCGCCTTGCCCGCCTGATGCGCGGCCAGCAGCCCCTTCTGCAACGCCGGCAGGTCTTCGACATCGGCGACATTGGCACTGACGAATTTAGGCACACCCAGCCGCTTGGCAGCGGTTTCCAGAGTCAGCTTTTGAATGGCCCACACCTGCGGCGGCAACATGGGCTTGAGCAGCAACAGGATATTGGGTTCGTTGAAGGTGATGACGCTGTGGATGCCCTGCCCCAGGGCGCGGGTCGCCTTGTCGCAATAGCGCGCGAACAGCGATGCGCTTTCCGGATTGGTCCAGCCGCCCTGCGCACTGAACCAGCGCGGCGCGGTGAAATGGCTATAGGTCACGACCGGCGCCAGACCGCGCGCGCGGCAGCCTTCGATCACCGCCTTATAATGGTTGAGCATCGCCTGGCTGAACAGGCCTTTCTCTGGCTCGATCCGCGCCCATTCGATGCCAAAGCGATAGCAGTTGAGGCCCATCGCTTTGGCAAGGTCGAGATCGGTTTCCCACAGCGCGAAGCTGTTGCAGGCGTCGCCCGATGGCTGGCTGAATACGGTAGGCTGCTGGTTTTCCAGAAACCACAGATCGCTGGCGATATTATTGCCCTCGATCTGGTGCGGCGCGGTGGCCGTGCCCCACAGAAAATCCTTGGGGAAAGCCGGGTCGGCACTTTTGCGCGCGGCAAAGGCGGGGGCGGCCATGGCGGCTGCGCCGGTGGCCAGAAGGGTTCTGCGGTCCAGCATGATATCCGTCTCTCCGATTATATGATTGTCAGGCAGTGGTTTCGCGCACGAAGGCGCAGATTTCGTCGGACAGCCGCCGGTCGGCGGTGCCCAGATGCATGGCCATGCTGTAATGATTATGGCCGGACTGAATGATGGCGCGCGGCATCGCGCCATGACGGTCGAGCCGATCCTGCATCAGCCCCAGAAATTCGGCCTGAAAGCGCGGCGGGTCGAACTCGGCACAGGCAAGCAGCAGCGGCAAACTGGTCGACGCGACGGCCTCCAGCGGCATGCGATCAGCATACAGCGCCGGGTCGCCATAATAGAGCATGTCCCGCTGATCGAGCGACGTATAGCCGTAAAGCCCCGAAAGCAGGATGGCGGCGCGAATGTCGCGATCCCCCGCCAGCTTCAGATAGCCCGCGACATGCACGGCGCCCGCCGACGTACCCATCAGCACGATGCGATCGGGATCGCCGCCATGCTGCGCAGCATGGCCTTTGAGCCAGGCGACGACCGACGCGACATCCTCCGCCCCGGCTGGCCAGACATGATCGGGCGCGAGCCGATAGTTGATGACGACGCCCAGAAAACCCGCCTGCGCGGCCATGCGCCCGACATTGGCATTGGGCCAGGCATCCGCCCCACCCTTGTCGCCTTTCAGGAAACCGCCGCCATGCACGAAGATGATGATCGGCGCCGAGTCGCTACCCAGGGGCCTGTAGATATCGAGGCGATGCCGTTCGTGCGGCCCATAGGAGACATCCGCCACGGACACCGGCACCTGCGCGAGCAGCGCCATCTGCTCATCGTCGAACAACACCCGGCACTGGTCGAGAACATCCGGGCCAAGGTCGGTACCCAGCGCCGCGATGGCCTGTCTGATCTGGTTCATCCGTCCTCTTTCCCATGCCACACGCCAAACAGGCATGGCGAAGCCTATCGCCCCGCCATGCCTCTGTCAGATCAGAACTTCGCGTCGAAGCTGATGCCCACCTGACGGAAGGACTGCGGGCCATAGATGGCACCGATATTCTGCTCGCGCTGATCGGTCGTATAGGGGAAATCGCTCTGCATCAGCGACGGTTCATGCACGTTGAACAGGTTGCGACCAAACACCGCGACGCTGTAGCGATTATCATCGGTGCGAAGGCCAATCCGGCCACCCACCAACCAGTGCGAGCGGAAGGTCGTCAGGCTGTTCGAATTGGCTTCATAGCGCACCCGCGACTTCCACACCGTATCGGCGGCCACAAAGCCATTGAGGCGACCGGTCACCGGCGCTTCATATTCGCCCGACAGCGTAAACTTATATTTGGGGGCATAGGCCAGCTGCGAGCCGCCGATATTGGTGCCATCCGTGCCGATGAAATTGGTCGGGTAGGTCGCCTTGGCGTAGATGAAGCCGGTATTGAGCGACAGACCTTCGAAAACCTTGCCGAAGAAGTTGATTTCCGCGCCGCGCGATTTTACGCCATTGATGTTGGTTTGAACGCAGGAAATAACGGCGGTGCTGTCCACGGTGCACTGCTGCGCCTGGAAATTCTTGATCTTCTGATAGAAGACGCTGAGATCCGCGACCCAGCCACCGAACAAGGTTGTCTTGAGGCCCGCTTCATAAGCCATCGGGATTTCGGGCAACACGACGAAAGGCTTGGCCGGGGCCGACGGGATGGCGATCTGGCCACCCTTGAACCCGCGCGATGCGGTGGCGTAGATCATCATGTCGCGAGCCAGATCATATTGCGCGCCCAGCCGCCAGGAGAATTTCTGGACGTCCAATATGGTGCGGCTGAACGGATCGGCGGGCGTGAAATAATCATAACGATCCATCGACAGTCGATCGGTCGTGTACCGGCCACCGGCAATCAGGCGCAGGCTGGGCGACAGATGGAAGGTGCCCTGACCAAAGACGGCAAGCGATTCATCCTGAATGTCGAGATCGGCGCCGGGGTTGCGCACGATCGGGATGGTGAGGCCGGGGAACGGCACTACCGACACCGACAGGCTTTCCGGATCTCGTGTCTGCTTCTGGTTCGAATAGAAGACGCCGGCAGTATATTCCAGGAACTGGTCGGCAGGCGAACTGACCCGCAATTCCTGCGTGAACAGGCTCAGCTTGCGGTTCACCGCACCGTTGCCGACCTGCAATTCCAGCGGATCGCCACGAAATACGTTGGTCGCCGCGCCAAAGCCCGTCTCGCTCGACTTGCGGTAGGCAGTGACGGACGTCAGCGTGAACGGATCGGCCTCATAATCGAGCTGGAGCGAGCCGCCATAATTTTCCGTGCGGCCGACATAGGAAGAGCCGGAGCAATATTTCTGATTGCCCTCACCCGGCGTCACACCGCAGCTTGCGAGCCGGGCCGTGATGCCGACGCTGTCCCGCAGCAGACCGCCCAATGCCGTGCCCGGACCGCTGGTCTGAACGAAGGTGAAGAAGTCGCCACCATTTTCGGCGCGGCTCTTGGTATAGTCGCCGATCAGGTTGACGGTCAGCCGCTCGGTCGGCTCCCAGAGCAGACGCCCACGCACGCCATAACGATCATTATCGTTGTAATCGCCGGTCAGCGCATTCTTGTTCACGCCCTGGCGCAAATTTGTGACGCCCGATACGCGGACGGCTGCATTGGATGCCAGCGGGATGTTCACGACGCCCTGAATGACCTGATTGCCGAACTTCGACCCGGCGGTGCCGGCATTGGACAATTCGGTGCGCACCCGCGCGGAAAATCCGCTGGGGTCGGGCGCGTTGGTCGTGATGTTGATCACGCCGGCCGACGTCGTCAGGCCGAACAAGGTGCCCTGCGGACCTTTCAGCACTTCAATCCGACTGACGTCGAACAGGTCGGAAATATTGGCATTGCCCTGGCTGACCTGATCGACGACCACGCCGACCGATGCGACGGCGCCGGCCGAGAAGGTCTGGGTACCGATACCGCGAATGGCGCCGCCACCGCCGGTATTCTGGCCCGGCGCCTGCTGGATTTCCAGCGAGGGCGCGACGCGGCTGAGGTCGTTGACCGTGTTGACCTGCTGCCGCTCCAGCTGTGCCTGATTGGCGACGGTGATGGAGATGGGCACCTCCGTCACCTTTTCAGCCTTGCGCTGGGCGGTGACGATGATGTCCGAATTGGCGTCCGCCGCGTCTGCTGCCTGCTGCGGCGTGGCGTCCTGCGCAAAGGCGGGCACGGCCAGGGCGATGACGCTCGCACCAGCGAGCGCCGTGATGGTCAGGTTGAACTTACGCATGATGTCCCTCTCCCTTTCTTATGATTGGGTGATTGTTGATTATTGTTCGTCGATGATGCGGTTGGTGAGCGTGCCGATGGTGCCGATGCTGATTTCGACCTTGTCGCCGGCCTTCATGTACAGCGGCGGGGTGCGCTTATCGCCGACGCCGCCGGGCGTGCCGGTGGCGATGACATCGCCGGGACTGAGCGGGGTGAAGGCCGACACATATTCGATCACGGTCGGGATATCCCAAATCATGTCGCCGACCGGCTGGTCCTGAAGCAGTTCACCGTTGAGGCGCGTCTGGACGCGCAGGGCGTTCAGGTCTTCAATCTCGTCCGCCGTCACCAGCGCCGGGCCGAAGCCGCCGGTGCCGGGAAAGGTCTTGCCCGGCGTGAACTGGATATTGTGCCGCTGCCAGTCGCGCGCGCTGCCGTCGTTGAAGGCGGCATAGCCTGCGACATAGTTCCAGGCATCGGCCGCCGCGACCTTGTGCGCGGGTTTGCCGATGACGATCGCCAGCTCGCCTTCATAGTCGAAGCGTTCGGTCACGTTCGGCTTCACCATAGGCTGGCCGTCGGCGACCAGGCTATCAGCATAGCGCACGAAGATCGCCGGATGGGCTTTCTGTTCGCGACCGGTTTCCTTGACATGCTCGGCGTAATTCAGGCCGACGCACAGGATCTTGGCTGGGTCGGGAATGACCGGCAGCAGCACGATGTCGGCCGCGACAAAGGTCACCCCATCGGTCAGCGCCGAAAGGCTACCCTCGGCCAGTGCCGCCTTCAGGCTGGGCGTCGCGTCGGTCGCCAGTTCAACGATCGTCTCACCATCCAGGCGGCCGAAACTGGCAGTGCCGTCGGGGCGGCGGAAGCTGACATAACGCATTAGTGATTTTCCTCTGTCAGGACGTCCAGCGGCTGGACCTGCCAGTCGCGGCGATGGCGAAACTTCTCCTCGGCGGCGCGCAGGCCGTCGAAATCCTTGTCAGACATGCCCCATTGGTCGATCCGCTTGGCGGGCCAGGTCCAATCTTCCGGCGCGCCGGCCTGATAATCGTCAGGCACCTTGTTCACGGCGGTCGAAAATTCGATCACGGGGCCAAAGGGGGCGATGAAATAGGCAAAGACATTGGCGCCCGGCCCATGGCGTCCCGGTCCCCAGGCCGGCGCCATGTCCTGATCGCGCAGGCGGCCGATGCCGCGCATCACCGCGTCCAGATCCTCCATCTCGAAGGCGATATGGTTGAGGCTGGCGAACCCGGCGCGGGCGAAGGCGGTCGAATGGTGGGAGTCGTTGCAGCGCACGAACACCATGCCCTTGGTCCGGTCCGACACGCGGAAGCCCAGCGCATCTTCGACCAGATGGCCGGTCGCTTCGGCGTCCGCGCTGTTGAACACGACATGGGTGAGCTTGACCGGCAGGTCGGCGCCCTCGATCGGTGCGACTTCGGCCGCGTCGACCAGAAAGCGGAGCAGTTCACCCTCCGCCAGTTCTACGATGATGCCATGGCCGCCGCCCAGGTCGCTGGAGGAGACGGGCGCGGCAGGCAGGCCTGCTTCGGTGACGCTGCGCTTCAGCTGCTCCAGCCGGTCGGCGGTGCAGACGAAGGTGGTCGAGCGGACATAGGGCTGCGCCGACTCTTCCAGCGCGACCAGATAGGGATAGCTGCCCGATCCGCGCAGATAATGGATATCGCCGACGACATCCGCCGGGGCCATGCCCCATATGTCGGTCAGGAAGGCCGCCGCCTCCGCCGCACCGGGCAGCGCCAGTTCGATACTGCGCAACTTCATTTCACGTCTCCCTGGGAAAGGCCGGCGGCAAGAATGCCCGCGATGGCGCAGGCCTCGTCGCAGTCGCCGGTGTCGCCACTGATCCCGACGGCGCCGATCACCGCACCTTCCACATCACGGATCAGGACGCCGCCGGGGGACAGAGCGAGCCGACCGCCGGTGGCGGCGACGACGCTCTGAAAGAAGACAGGGTTGGAAGCGGCACGCGCGGCCATTATCCGCGTATCCGCCCCCATCCCCAGCGCACCTGCGGCCTTTGCCTTCGCGATGTCGAAACGGAACAGGCTGGCGCCATCCTCGCGCATAGTGGCGACGGGATGCGCGCCGGCATCCAGCACCACCACGGCCAGCGGCTGCGCGCCATCGGCGCGGCCCTTGGCCAAGGCAGCGTCGATGATGGTCCGCGCCTGATGCAGGGTTAGGCTCATGCGGCGATCTCCTGATGGGCGGCGCCGGCGATCAGCGCGTTGCGCCGGGCGATCAGATCGCTCGCCTTGCCGGTGCCGAAAACATAATGGTCGGGCCGGACCAGCACGGACTCGGCGTTGCGGGCCGCCAGCCAGGCGGCGATCGCGCCGCCGTCGTCCAGTTGCGTCAGTTCGATGACGGTCACATCGCCATCCTCGATCGCGGTGCGGGTGAAGAGGCGCCAGCCGCACCCCGTTACATCATCGAGCAGCCGGTCGCCGACACGCGGCTGGATGAAGCGTTCGCCCGCGCCCGCCGTGCCGGCTGCGACAATGCCGGTGGCGATGGCGGGGATCAGGTCGGCGGCGGTACCCTGCTGCGCGCTTTTGGCGGCTTCGCGCATTTTCGCGTCCCGCTCGGCGGCCGCTGCCGGATCGAGCATGCAGATATAGCGGCCCGCGCCCACGGCAGCCGAAATGACGGCGCGGACATGGGGGTCGCGCTCGGGCTGATAGGTATCGAGCAGCGCGTCGGGCGCCCGCCCCTTCAGCACAAGGTCGAGCTTCCAAGCCAGATTGGCGACGTCGCGCAGACCGTGGCACATGCCCTGCCCGAAAAAGGGCGGCGTCTGGTGCGCGGCATCGCCGGCCAGAAACACGCCGCCCTGCCGCCACCGCTCGGCGATCAAACCATGAAAGCGATAGGTGGCCGCGCGCACCACCTTGTGCGGCACCCCGGAAAGATAGGGTTCGACCAAAGCGGCGACTGCCGCCGGTTCCATCATCGCCTGGTCGTCTTCGCCCGGCAGCAACATGAATTCCCAGCGGCGATGATTGCCGCGACCCGGCACGATCGTCGCCGGCCGCTTGGGGTCGCACATCATCACCGACAGCTTCTGCAGGTCGGCGGCTTCGGGCACGCCCCACAGGTCGGGGAAGCGGACCGGGCCATCGACCTCGGCATCGACCACCAGCCAGGGTTCCTCGAAATCCAGATCATCCAGCCTGATGTCCAACGCCTTGCGCACGGCGCTGCGCGCACCGTCGCAGGCGATGACAAAGCGGGCCTGTTCGCTGCGACCGCCAGACAGGCGGAGCGTCACGCCGTCCGCATTCTGCTCCAACCCTTCGAATGCGACACCGAGTTGGACAGTTATATTGGGGTGTTCATTCAGCGCGTCGCGGAGGTGATCCTCCAGTTCGGGCTGGTAGAAGAAATAGTCGTTCGACCAGCTGAATGGCCGCGCCCGGCCGACCGTACCCATGTAGCGGATGACGCCATGGTCCGCGCCGACATGCAGATGCCCTTCGGTATCGCGCATGTCGCCTGCGACCCGATCAATGACCCCGGCCGACTGGAACAGGCGCATCATTTCATGGTCCAGATGCACCGCGCGGGGCAGCGGATAGGCGCGCGCCTCCTGCTCGATCACCAGGACCGAGGCACCGGATTTGCCAAGTAAATTGGCCGCAAAGGCCCCCACCGGCCCGCAGCCGATGATCGCAACGTCGAACATGAAAGCGTCTTTCCGGTCAGGCGGTCACGGGCTGTACAGCGAGCGCTTTGTGCAGCTTCCCACCGAGCATTATCATATTGATTTTATTGGCATCCTGCATGACGCGAACGTCCTTTGTCGGATCGCCGTCGATCAGCAGCAGGTCGGCCAGATAGCCCGGCTTCACCTGTCCAACTTGCTGTCCCATAAGCTGTCCGCCGAGCATGGTGGCGGCGCTCAGGGCTTCGGCCGGGGTAAAGCCGTAATAGGTGACGAAATGCTCCAGGTCGCGGGCGTTGCGGCCATGGGGGTTGAAGGGGAAACCATAGTCGCCACCCGGCAGGACGCGCACGCCCCGCGCCTTCAATTTGGGCACCAGCGCCTTTTCCAGCTCCAGACGCTCGGCCGCGCTCGCCTTCATCGACGCCATATTGATATGCGGCGGGGGCGACGCTTCCAGCGCGGCGACGGAAACGCCGGGGCCGGGCGCGTAAAAGATCGCATCCTTCTTCGCCACCATCGCGTCGATCGCGGCATCGTCGGCAAAGGAGCAATGATAGAGGATGCGCGCGCCCGCTTCGAGCGCCAGAGTGATGGCGCGCGGCGAATAGGCATGGGTCGCGATCCACAGACCCGCATCCTTCGCCGCCTCGCCAGCCGCCAGCATCTCCTCGTCCGTATAGAGGATATCACCCGACGAACCGGGCTTGAGCGCATCTTCGCCGGAAATGACCAGCTTGAGCGACTTGACCCCTTCCGCCGCGCAATAGGCGACGAAGTCGCGCATCGCTTGCGGACCGCGACCGTTGAACACGTCGCCCGTCTCGACGCCCTCTTCCCCTTCCGGGCTGCGCTCCAGCGTCGAGGGGACGAGGCGCGGGCCGGGCGTTTCGCCGGCTTCGATCGCGCGGGCCAGTTCGGGTTCGATCTGGTCGCCCAATGCGCCCGCCGAATAGAGGCTGGTATAGCCATGGTCGAGCAGCACGCGGGCATTGCGCCATGCGGCGACCTTCAGCTCTTCGGGCGGCAGGATGAACTGGTGATAGATTTTCTCGACTGAGCTGCCCCAGGTGAGATGGGTATGCGCATCGACCATGCCGGGCATCAGTGTGCCGCCCTGGCCATCGATCACGGTGTCAGCCGTTGCATCGGTGTCGGCAGGCAGGATGGCGGCGATGCTGTCGCCTTCGATCAGGACGGCACCGGGGACAGGATCGCTACCCGTTCCATCGAATATCCGGACATTGCGGATAAGCTGTCGCACCTGAAGTCTCTCCCGTTGTCGTTGTGGAGACGTTATGGACCGCGACGACCAGAAAGAAAAATAATGATTTTTCGATGCGTCATAGTTTGGAGCTATGGATCAACGTGTCGAGCAGTTCGCCCCCCAGACGCGACAGACGGCCACCCGCCAGCTTGCGCACGCCGATGCTGCGGGCGAAATGCGCTTCTTCGATCGTGATCGCCCGCAGCACGCCGATCGACAATTCCGCCCAGGCGACCTGCATCGGCAATATGGTGACGCGCTGGCTGCCGCGCACCATCGCCTTTGTGGTGAGCAGGGAGTCGCAGCGGATGATATCCTGCGGAACGGGAATATCGGCGGCCATGAACAGCGCATCGACCTGACGACGGAAGGCGCCGCGCGCTTCGGGCAGTACCCAGCGCATATGCGCCGTGTCGCGCAAGGAGAGACGCGCAGGCATATGGTCGTTCTGCTTGCCCACGATCAGGGCGAAAGGATCGCGCGAGAAGGTCTGCTCCTCTATGCCTTCAGGCGGCTGTTCGATGCCGGTGGTGACGAAGGCCAGCTCGATCTCGCCCCGATGCAGCATGGCGGCGAGGTCATGGTCGGGCCGTTCCACCACATGCAGCGCGAAACGGCCGATCCGCGCCTCCATGCGGCGCACCGCATCGGGCAGCAGGCTGACCAGCGCACCGGGCGTGCCGCCTATGCGCAACGGCCCGGCGACACCGGCGCTGGCCAGCGTCACCTCCGTCTGCACATCGGCCATCAGGCTGTCGATCGCCTCCGCCCGCCGCAGCAACGCTTCGCCTTCGGGCGTCAACTGGATGCCGCTGCGCGAGCGTTCGAACAGCGACACGCCGCCCAGCGACTGTTCCAGCTGCGCGATCGCATTGGATACGGATGGCTGGGAGATGTTGAGCGCGCGCGCGCCGCCGCTGATGCTGTTGGCGCGGCACACCGCCAGGAAGGTGCGGATGGCGCGCGGGTCGATCATTGGACGTCTGCTCCTTGTTGCGCTGATGGCATTGCGCCGACGGCTCTAACCGCGCTCTGCCGCAAGGAGAAGCGCCAACCCGCGCTAATCGTCAGCGGCGCGCAACCGGTAGCCGATGCCCAGTTCGTTGCCGATGATCCGCGGCTGCTGCGGATCATCTTCCAGCTTGTGCCGCAAGGTGCGGATCAACACGCGCAGATATTCGACATGATGGACATGTTCGCGCGGCCAGACATGGTTCATGATCTGGCTATGGGTGATGACCCGGCCGGGAAAGCGCGCAAGCTGCGCCAGCACGGCGAATTCCTTGGGCGTCAGATGGACCTCCGCCCCGCCCTTGCGCACGATATTGGCGATGAGGTCGATTTCGACATCCCCCGCCCGAACAGCCACCGCGCCGCCATGGCGGGTCATGCGGTTGCGCAGCGCCACCCGCACCCGCGCCAGCAGTTCGTCCGTATCGAAGGGCTTGGTCAGATAATCGTCCGCGCCAAGATCGAGCGCCGCGACCTTCTCGTCCGTCGCGTCGCGCGCCGATATGATGATGAGCGTGGTGTCGCCCTGCTGCTTGAACAGCGGCACAAGCTCCAGCCCGTCCCGATCGGGCAGACCCAGATCGAGCAGGCTGACGTCCGGCTTTGCGATGCGCAACTGCTCCAATGCCTCGCGCGCATTGCCGGCCTCCACCGTCACATAGCCGGCACGGGTCAGCGCCGCCTGGATCAGCCGGCGGATCGGCGGTTCGTCGTCGATGATGAGGACGGTGTGGCGGATCGTCATGGCAGGCTCTCGTCAGGCAGGTCGATAATGATGCGCGTGTCGGGGATATGCAAAGTGAAGCAGGCGCCGCGCGGGTCCGCTTCATTGTCGGCGCTGACGGTGAGGCCCATCGCCTCGGCAAAGCCCTTGACTATGGCAAGGCCAAGGCCGGTGCCGTGCTTGGCCCGGTCAGACCCTTCCAACCGGGTGAAGGTGTCGAACAAGCGGCCCATGTCGCCGGGCGGCAGGCCGGGGCCTTCGTCCACCACCGACAGGGTTATGCCGTCATGGGTGCGCGCGCCCCGGATCGTGACCGGCGTGTCCGGCGCGCCATAGCGGCCGGCATTGTCGAGCAGGTTGATGAGGATATGGTGCAGCAGCACCGGATCCAGCCTGACCAGCGGAATGTCGGGCGGGATCGCGACCTGCACGCCGCGGCCGGCCAGCGATTGGCGGACATCGTCCACCGCGCTGGCGACGGCATCGAACAGGTCGATCGCCTCCACCTTCATGGGTAGCGCCCCGGCCTCGATCCGGGCCATGTCGAGCAGATTGGCGACGAAGCGGTTGAGCCGCTGCGCCTCCCCATCCACCGTGTCGAGCAGCGCCGAAGGCTGATGCTGCTTCAGTTCATGAATGGCCGATATGATGGTGGTGAGCGGCGTGCGCAGATCATGGCTGACCGACGAGAGCAAGGCGGAGCGCAGCCGGTCGCGTTCATAGACCTGCCGCGCGCCTTGCATCTCCTCCTCCAGCGCCATGCGGTCGAGTGCGATGGACGCCTGATCGAGCAGGCTGGTCAGCAGTGCCGCCTGATCGGAGCGCAGGGGTTCGCCCGCATCGTCGCGCGCCAGCCCCAGCACCCCCAGCACGCCGCGCTGGGTGCCGAGCGGATGAAACAGCCAGTCGGAGGCCGTCAACGTCGAGGATCCGCGTCCCGCCGGCTGGCCATTGTCCATCGCCCATTGGGCGGCGGCGCGCTCGATCTGCTCCAGCCGGTCTTCGGGCGGATAGGCGGCGCGCAGGTCCGGTCCGTCGCGCGAGGGGAGAAGGAGGACCGTGCGCAGGTCGAGCAGTCGGGCGATCTCCGCACAGATCGCCTGCATCAACTCATTCCCGCTGGCAGCCGATGTGAGGCTGCGGGAAAAGCCTGCCAGCGCCGCATTGGCGCGCGCGCTCGATTGGGCGAGGTCCGCCTGTCCCCGCACCCGCGCGGCAAACTGGCTGGTCACGATCGCCACGCCCAGCAATACGAGGATGGAGATGATATTTTCCGGATTGCTGACCGTCAGTGTCCCGGTCGGCGGCAGGAAGAAGAAATTATAGGCGAGGCTGGACGCGATGCCCGCAAACAGCCCGGCGCGAAGGCCATAGGTTGCGGCAGCAAACATGACCGGCACCAGATAGAGCAGCGCGATATTGCCAAGGTCGATGACCGCCAGCAGCAGGCGGCCGAGCGCCGTCATCGCCACGATCAGGCCGGCCGACCAGAGATAGTCCGCCGGCCTGCCCCAAGGCATGCGCAGCGGTTTTCGAGGCGGCGCCACCTGATCCTCGTCGGCGGGCAGGACATGGACCGCCACCTGCCCCATATCGCGCACCAGCCGATCGACCACCGATCCATGGCGCAGTTCGAACAGCCGCGATCGCGCCGATTTGCCGATGACGATCTGAGTAGCGCGGGCGTCGATCGCGTAGGCGCGAAGGCCATCCAGCACGCTCTGCGCCGGCACGCTGGCGGTGGCCGCGCCCAGACGCGAGGCCAGCGCCAGCGTATCCGCCACCGCCTTGCGCTCCACATCGGTAAAGCCCTGCACGCGGCGCGTTTCGATATGCACGGCGGTCCAGGGGGCCTTCAGCGCATCGGCCAGGCGCTTGGCCGCCCGCACCAGCCCCGGTCCGCTCGGCTGTTCGCTGACCGCGACGACCACCCGTTCGCCCACGGCAAAACTGCCTGCCAGCGCATGACTGCGCGCATAGTCGAGCATCTGCGCGTCGATCGCCTGCGCCGCCCGGCGCAATGCCAGTTCGCGCAGCGCCGTCAGGTTCGATTTTGAAAAGAAATGGTTGAGCGCCCGGCTTGCTTCGGCCGGGATATAGACTTTCCCCTCCTTCAGGCGCTCGATCAGTTCGTCGGGCGGAATGTCGACGACCTCGATCTCCGCACCGTCCAGCATGGCGTCCGGCACCGTTTCGCGCACGCGCACGCGGGTGAAGGACGCAACGACGTCGTTCAGGCTTTCGATATGCTGGATGTTGATCGTGGAATAGACGTCGATCCCGGCGTCCAGCAGTTCCTCCACATCCTGATAGCGTTTGGGATGGCGGCTGCCCGGCGCATTATGATGCGCCAGTTCGTCCACCAACACCAGTTGCGGGCGCCGTTCCAATATGGCGTCCAGATCCATTTCGCCCAGACTGTGGCCGGCATGGTCGACCATGCGGCGCGGCATGACCGCATGGCCGGCGATCAGCGCTTCCGTTTCACGGCGGCCATGGGTTTCCACGACGCCGATGACCACATCCGTGCCGGATTTCAGCCGCCGCATCCCGTCGGTCAGCATCTCGTACGTCTTGCCGACGCCCGGCGCCGCGCCCAGGAACAGTTTGAGCTGCCCCCGCTCCTCCCGCGCCGCCTGGCGCAGGAAAGACTCGGGGGACGGGCGGGCGTCAGCGTTCATGGCCGTTCATTAGCGCCAATCCCGTCCAGCCGTCGATTGAGTTCGAGGACATTGACGCGAGGTTCGCCCAGAAAGCCGAGCAGCGGGCGTTCGATGGATTGCGTGATCAGTCCGCGCAGCCGAGCGGGGGGCATGCGGCGCGCACGGGCGACTCGATCGAGTTGATAAAAAGCCGCCTCGGGCGAGATATGGGGGTCGAGGCCCGAGGCGGAGGTTGTCGCCAGATCGGACGGAACGAAAAGATCTGACGTATTGCGATGCAGAGTGGCGACGTCCGCCCTCACCCGGTCGGTCAGGGCTTGGCTGGTCGGGCCGAGATTGGAGCCGGACGAGGCCAGCGCGTCATAGCCCTTCCCCGCTGCCGAGGGACGCGGGTGGAAATAACGCGGCTCGCTGAAATTCTGGCCGATCAGAGACGATCCGATGACCCGACCGTCCTGACGTAGCAGGCTGCCATTGGCCTGTGCCGGGAACAGCATCTGGCCGATGCCGGTCATGGCGAGCGGATAGCCGAGGCCTAACAAGGCGCCGAACAGCAGCGCCATGACGATGGCGGGACGAAGCGAGGAGAGAATATCTTTGCCCATGGGGAAATCCTTCAAGCGAGGCCAAGGCCGCTGACGGCCAGGTCGATGATTTTGATACCGATGAAGGGCGAGACGAGGCCGCCCAGCCCGTAAATAGCGAGGTTGCGCGCCAGCAGCGGCCCCGCGCCGATCGGGCGATAGGTCACGCCCCGCAGCGCCAGCGGCACCAGCAGCGGAATGATGAGCGCGTTGAAGATGATCGCGGAAAGGATCGCGCTTTCCGGGGTAGAAAGGCCCATGACGTTCAACACGCCGAGGCCCGGATAGAGCGCCACGAACATGGCCGGGATGATCGCGAAATATTTGGCGATGTCGTTGGCGACGGAGAAGGTCGTCAGCGCTCCGCGGGTCATGAGCAATTGCTTGCCCAGCCCGACGATCTCGATCAGCTTGGTCGGGTCGCTGTCCAGGTCGACCATATTGCCTGCTTCGCGCGCGGCCTGCGTGCCGGTGTTCATCGCCACGCCGACATCGGCCTGCGCCAGCGCCGGGGCGTCGTTCGTGCCGTCACCGCACATCGCCACCAGACGCCCGCCTTCCTGCTCCTTGCGGATCAGGGCCAGCTTGTCCTCCGGTGTGGCCTGCGCCAGGAAATCATCGACCCCGGCCTCCGCCGCGATGCTGGCGGCGGTCAGCGGATTGTCGCCAGTGATCATCACGGTGCGGATGCCCATGGCGCGCAGTTCGCCGAACCGCTCCCTGATGCCGGCCTTGACGATATCCTTGAGGAAGATGGCGCCCAGCAGCTTGCCGTCTTTCGCAACGGCGAGCGGCGTGCCACCGGCGCGAGCGATCTCGTCCGTGATGCGGCGCAAGTCCTGCGTGACCGGATCGCCCTCCAGAGCGGGATTGGCGCGCAGGATGGAATCCACCGCCCCCTTCTGAATGACCATGTCACCGATACGGACGCCCGAAATGCGGGTCTGCGCCGTGAAGGGAATGACCTCCGCGTCCGACGGCAGGCTGTCCGGCAATTGCGTGAACTGTTCGCGGGCGAGCAGCAGGATGGAGCGGCCCTCGGGCGTTTCGTCGGTCAGGCTGGCGAGCAGCGCCGCCTCTGCCAAAGCCGCCGGCATGGTGCCGCCGACCGGGCGAAACTCAGTCGCCTGCCGATCGCCGATGGTGATGGTGCCGGTCTTGTCCAGCAGCAACGTGTCGATATCGCCCGCTGCCTCGACTGCGCGGCCCGATTTGGCGAGCACGTTGAAGCGGACCAGCCGGTCCATTCCGGCAATGCCGATCGCCGACAGCAGCGCCGCGATCGTGGTCGGGATCAGGGTGATGAGCAAGGCCGCCAGGATCGCCACCGGAATGCCGCCGCCGGCATAGCTGGCAAAGCCCGGAATGGTCGCGACCGCGATCAGGAAGATGATGGTGAGGCCGACGAGCAGCAGCGTCAGCGCGATTTCATTGGGCGTCTTCTGCCGCTCCGCCCCCTCCACCAGCGCGATCATCCGGTCGATGAATCCTTGTCCCGGATTGACCGTCACCCGCACCTGGATCTCATCGGAAATGACACGGGTACCGGCCGTGACTGCCGAGCGGTCGCCGCCGGCTTCGCGGATGACCGGTGCGCTTTCACCGGTGATGGCGGCTTCGTTGACCGATGCGACACCAGCCACCACTTCGCCATCGGCCGGGATCAGGTCGCCGGTCTGCACCAGCACCATGTCGCCCAGCTTGAGCGCGCTGGCCGCGACCGTCTCATGATCGGGGCCGCTGCCTTTCAGCCGTTTGGCGGTCAGTTCCGCCTTGGCCGCGCGGAGCGAAGCGGCCTGCGCCTTGCCGCGTCCTTCCGCCAGCGCCTCGGCAAAGGTGCCGAACAGCACCGTCAGCCAGAGCCAGACGACCAGTTGCAGCTTGAAGCCGACCGCCAGCGCATCATGCCCCACCAGCAGCAACAGGGTGAGCAGAAGCGCGACCGTCGCGGTGGTGAACATCACCGGATTGCGGATGAGCGCGGCGGGATGCAGCTTGCGCACGGCGTCGGCGCAGGCGGGCAGGATCAGGTCGAGCGTGAAGAGGGATTTTTGTTCGGACCGGGCCATGGGGTGATCCTTAAAAAAGCTGGCCGCGCACCATTGCGAGATGATCCGCAATGGGGCCGAGCGCGAGGCTGGGGAGGAAGGTGAGGCCGCCCACGACCAGCACGATGCCGATCAGCAGGCCGGTCCAGAGCGGACCGGTGGTGGGAAAGGAGCCGGCCGTTTCGGGCGTATGGCGCTTGGCCGCCAGACCGCCGGCGATCGCCAGCATCGGCACGATGATGAAGAAGCGGCCGATCCACATCGCCACGCCCAGCATGCCGTTATAGAAGGGCGTGTTGGCGCTCAGCCCGGCAAAGGCCGACCCATTGTTCGCCACCGCGCTGGTGAAGGCGTAGAGTATTTCTGAAAAGCCATGCGGCCCTTTGTTGAGCGGTCCGGCTAGGCCAGCCGGCAGCACGCTGGCGACGGCGGTGAAGCCCAGGATGATGAGCGGCAATATGGCGATGGCCAAGACGGCCAGCTTCACTTCGCGCGCCTCTATCTTCTTGCCCACATATTCCGGCGTGCGGCCGACCATCAATCCCGCGACGAACACGGCCAGAATGGCGAACAGCAAAAAGCCATAGATGCCAGCGCCCACGCCGCCGATCACGACTTCGCCCAACTGCATGTTGAACAGCGGGATCATGCCGCCGATCGCGGTGAAACTGTCGTGCATGGCGTTGACCGCCCCGCAGGAGGCCGCCGTTGTGACGACGGAGAAGAGGGCCGAGGCAGCGATGCCGAAGCGTAGTTCCTTCCCCTCCATATTGCCGCCGGCAACGCCCAGGCCATGCAGGATGGGATTGCCGGCCGCTTCCTGCCAATAGGTGATGGTGACGCCGATCAGGAACAGGGTCATCATCGCGGCCAGGATCGCCCAGCCCTGACGGACATTGCCGACCGCCTTGCCGAACGTGTAGGTCAGGCCCGTGCCGATCAGGAAGATCGAGAGCATTTGTACCAGATTGGTGAGCGCGGTCGGATTTTCGAACGGATGGGCGGAATTGGCGTTGAAGAAGCCGCCGCCATTGGTGCCCAGCATCTTGATCGCTTCCTGCGACGCGACCGGGCCAAGCGCGATCGTCTGACGCACGCCTTCCAGCGTGGTGACGTCGATCGATCCGGCCAAGGTCTGCGGCACGCCGCTGGCGATGTAGAATAGCGCCAGCACGACCGACAAAGGCAGCAGCAGATAGAGCGTCACCCGCGTCATGTCGGCCCAGAAATTGCCGATCCCCGTCGCGCTGCGCCGGGCAAAGCCACGAAAAAGGGCGAAGGCGAGCGCGATGCCGGTGGCCGCCGACAGGAAATTATGAATGGTCAGCGCCAGCATTTGGCTGAGGTTCGACATGGTCGATTCGCCGGCATAGCTTTGCCAATTGGTGTTGGCGGCGAAGCTGATCGCGGTGTTGAAGGCGAGCGGCTCGCTGACCGCGCCGAACCCCTGCGGATTGAGCGGCAGCACGCCCTGAAGCCGCAGCAGGCCATAGGTGGCGAGCAGCAGCACCGCATTGAAGATCAGCATATGGACGGCATAGCGCCGCCATCCCTGCTCTTGCGTCGGGTCGATGCCCGAAAGGCGATAGAAGCCGCGCTCCACTGGTCCGAGCAGCGCATGAAGCGGCGTGCGGCGCCCTTCATACAGGGCGAAGAGCCACAGGCCGACGGGCTTGGCCAGCATCAGCACCATGGCGACGAAGAGGAGGATGAGGGTCCATCCCTGGATGGTCATGACGACGCCTCCTTTAGAAGCGGTCGGGCCGTGCGAGCACGGCGACCAGATAGGAAAGCAGCCCGAGCGCGGTGATCGCGGCGAGCCAGAGATCGAGTGTCATGGCGTGCACCCCTCACTGATTGTCGCACAGCGCGGCATAGCCGAGGCTGGCGGCCAGCAAGGCCAGGATGGCGCCGATCCAGAGGATGTCCTGCATAGAAAGCTCCCGCAGCGCCCGTCGCGAAATGACGGCGGGCCTGTCTGCGGTTGCGCAACTAGGGCGGAGCGAGAGCGGAATGCGAGACGGGGATCGGGCCGGCCGCATAGTATTTGCATATGATTGCGCTGCCGGCACGCACGATGGGCGCGAAACGCAGCGGCGCAGCAGCCGACCGACAAGCGACGCCACCACCGGGATTGGGCCATATAGGATGCAGGATGTGCGGCATGCCGATGATCAATTCGGCAATATTGGCTGGGGCGGCAGGATTCGAACCTGCGCATGGCGGCATCAAAAGCCGCTGCCTTACCGCTTGGCGACGCCCCAGCAGCGCCGAACATCATGCCGGCGCGGGGACGCCATATAACGTGTCATTCGTGAAAGGAAAGCCTAGTCATGATAGTTTGATGACGCCAATATGCGCGTAGCCCTTTTGCCGGATCACAGCCCTTCATGTCGGTTTCCAACCCCTCCGCCACGCAGATATCGCCTGCCTCGCCGCTCTTCCTGCGCGAGGACGAGATCCGGCGCGGGATCGAGATGCTGTATTTCGGCTATTCCGCCCTCACTCGATCGATCGACGAGGGGCTGGCCGCGCAGGGGCTTGGGCGCGCGCATCACCGGGCGCTCTATTTCATTTCCCGCCAGCCGGACCTGACGGTCAAGGATCTCCTGCGCCTGCTGGCCATCACCAAACAATCGCTGGGGCGCGTGCTGAACGACCTGGTCGAACGGGGCTATATCGAGACGCGCACCGGTGCGAGCGATCGCAGGCAGAAATTGTTGCGGCTCAGCCCGGCGGGCAAGGCGCTGGAAGCGGAACTGTTTCGCGCGCTGCGCGAGAAGATGGCGACCGCCTATGCGCAGGCGGGCCAGGGATCGGTGACGGGATTCTGGCGCGTGCTGGAGGGCCTGATTCCCGAAGCCGACCGGTCGATGGTGTTCGGCCTGCGCGGCGGATAAACGACACGGCTGCGAAACCTTCTGCCGCTTTCTGCGCTTAGACAGGCACTATTCAATGGCAAGAGGAGCCACCATGCGCACATCCCTACTCGCCGCGGTCGCGGTTTTGAGCGTCGCCGGTCTGTCCGCCTGCTCGGAAAAGGCGCAGACCAATCTGGAAAATGCCGGATCGGCGATCGGCAATGACGTGAGCAATGCCGTCGACGATGCAGGCGCCAAGATCGACAACGGGCTGGATCATGCCGGCCATGCGATCGACAATGGTGCCGAACGGATCGGCGCGGCCAGCGACAATGCGGCGGCCGATGCCAAGCGCGAGGCTGGCGAGGCCAAGCATGATGTCGGTACGACGCTGGAAAAGGCCGGGAACGACCTGAAGAAAGAATGACGGCCAATTATCGGCCCAATTATCGGCAAGGTCGAGAAGCGCACTGCGTTGTTTCTCGACTTCGCTCGACACGAACGAAACTTATTGCTTCAAAACACCACATTCCTGACGAAGCGGACCGGTTCGGTTTCGCGGTTGGCGAAGAGATAGGGGCGATCGCTGGTGAAGATCAGGAAGTCGCCCCTCTCCACGCGCTTGGGAGCAGCGCCCTCCCGCTCCACGGTCAGCACGCCGTCCGTCACATAGAGCATTTCATGCCAGTTGGCGGCGTCGGCTTCGGCCGGATAGACCTCCCCTGCCCCCAGCGACCATGTCCATAATTCCGCCTCCCGCGCGGCGGGGACGGTGCCGAGCAAGGTAGCGCGGCTGTCCGGGCTTGGCCCGCGCCAGGCGAGACTGTCGATTCGGCTGTTGTCCGGCATTTCGGGTGGGCGGACGAGGCGGGAGAAGCTGACACCCAGCGCCGCCGCCAGCCGGTCCAGCGTCGAAAGGCTGACATTCGCCTCCCCGCTTTCGATGCCGGAGATCATGCGGCGACTGACATCCGCGGCCGTCGCCAGCCCATCCTGACTGAGGCCGCGCTCGGCGCGAAGCGCGCGAACATTGCCGGCGACATGGGCGAGGACATCGGGGCGGCGTTCCGTCGGCCGATCTTGACTGTGCAATATATTACTCATAGGGCGATGTGCATTATGTTGCACAATGACGCCCCCGACAAGCCCGACTCTCCGCGCCTGATGATCGGCCGCCCCGAACTTGCGCTGATCGGCGTGACCGTCCTTTGGGGCGGGACGTTCCTGATCGTCCATCATGCGATGCAGGAAACGGGGCCTTTCTTCTTCGTCGGACTGCGCTTCGGCACGGCGGCGCTGATCGCTCTGCCGCTGGCGCTGCCGGTGCTGCGCGGGCTGACGGGCAAGGAGTTGCTGGCGGGCCTGATGATCGGGCTGGGCATTTTCGTCGGCTACTCGCTCCAGACCTGGGGATTGCAGACGATCAGCAGCAGCACGTCTGCCTTCATCACTGCCGCCTATGTGCCGTTGGTGCCGATCATGCAGTGGATCATCTTGCGGCGGCGCCCGCGCCTGACCAGCTGGATCGGCGTGGCGCTGGCCTTTATCGGGTTGATGCTGGTGGCAGCGCCCAAGGATGGACTAGCGCTGGGCAAGGGCGAGGCGCTGACCCTGATCAGCACGGTGGCGATCGCGCTGGAGATCAGCTTCATCAGCCTGTGGGCGGGCAAGGTGAATGTCGCGCGGGTGACATTGGTGCAGTTGGCGGTGACGTCGCTGCTGGCCTTTGCCTTTATGGGCGCGGTGGGTGAACAGGTGTCGCCGCTCAGCTGGACCGTGGGGCTGAGCGCCTGCGGGCTGGGCGCGATGACGGCGCTGATCCAGTTCGTGATGAACTGGGCGCAGCGTACCGTGTCGCCGACACGCGCGACGTTGATCTACGCCGGCGAACCGGTGTGGGCCGGAATCATCGGCCGGATCGCGGGTGAGCGGTTGCCGCCCACGGCGCTGATGGGCGGCATATTGATCGTCGCGGCGGTGATCGTTAGCGAAATGCAGTTCGGGCGGAAGAAAAAATCCGAGGAAGTCGACGCTGGGAAAGAACCGGCATCGGCGTAACGCGGATCGGGGCGTGTAGGACAGACATATTTTTGTTTATCATCCGCCCCACCCCGACCCCTCCCCTGAAGGGGAGGAGCTAATCCATTATTCCCGGCTGAACACCGGCGCGCGCTTTTCGAAGAAGGCGGCGAAGGCTTCCTGCGCTTCCGATGAGGACAAAGCCGCGCGAAACAGGCGCGCTTCCTCCTCGATCCGGGCAATGAGCAAGGCGGGATCGCCCTTCATCAGGCGACGGGTGGCGAGCAAGGCCTGGGGCGGCTTGGCCATCAATGCCGCCGCTTTCGCACGCGCATGGGCGAGCAGGCCGTCCGCCGGGACGATCGCTGTGATCATGCCGGCCCGATCTGCGCCCTCCGCATCCAGCGGTTCGCCCAGCAATAGCATCGCCGCCGCCTTAGCATGACCCAATATGGCGGGCGCGAGCAGGCTGGAGCCGGCCTCCGGCACGATCCCCAGATTGACGAAGGGCATAACGAAACGCGCGTCGGGCGCGGCATAGACGAGGTCGCAGTGGAAGAGCATGGTCGTGCCCACGCCCACGGCCTGCCCCTGGACGGCAGCGACCAATGGCTTGTCGAAGGCGGCGATGGCGCGGATGAAGTCGAAGGCGGCGGCCCCGCCCTCTGGCCCGGCCATGAAATCCTTCAGATCATTGCCGGCGCAAAAGGCATCCCCCTGCCCTGCGATCAGCACGGCGCCGATGTCCGGGCGCGCGGCGGCATCCGCCAGCGCGGCTGTCATGGCGCGATACATGGGCGCGGTCAGCGCATTTTTCTTGTCGGCGCGGTCGATCATGATTTCCACGACGCCCTGATTTTGCGTGATTGCGATATGCTCGCTCATGGCCAGCCTCTCCTTGCATCCATCCAAGGGGAAATTGTTGGCGCAGGTCGAGCGCCGCGTCTATCCCCCGCCGCAATCCTTCCTTCTGCCGGAAACATGCATGAACCGCCTGCGCCAAGCCCTCGACCCGTTCCTGCTGCTGCTGATCGCCACCGTTGCCCTAGCGTCCATCCTGCCGGCGCGGGGCGAAGGCGCGCGGATCGCGGATTGGGTTGCAGATGCCGGCATCGTGCTGCTTTTTTTCCTGCATGGTGCGAAATTGTCGCGCGAGGCGATCTGGGATGGGGCCAAAGCGTGGAAACTCCATCTGGCGACATTGGCCACGACCTTCGCCGCCTTCCCGCTGCTGGGTTTGCTGATCGGGCGATTCGGGTTCGTGCCGCAGGATATGCGCGCGGGGCTGCTGTTCCTGACGCTGCTACCGTCCACGGTGCAATCGTCGATCGCCTTTACCGCGATCGCGCGGGGCAATGTCGCCGCTGCCGTCGTCAGCGCCTCCTTCTCCAACCTGCTCGGCATTTTCCTGACGCCGGTGCTGGTCGCGTTGCTGATGCAGAGGAGCGGGAGCGGCAGCCTGATTTCGCTGTCGTCGGCAGAGGGGATCGTGCTGCAATTATTGCTGCCCTTCGTCGTCGGGCATTTGCTGCGGCCATGGATCGGGGGATTTGTGGCACGGCATAAGGCGATGATCGGCCGGGTCGATCGCGGGTCGATCCTGCTGGTGGTCTATGCCGCCTTCTCCGCCGCCGTGGTCGAGGGGCTGTGGGCCAAGGTGTCGAGCGAAGAATTGGCGGTGCTGGCGGGGCTGTGCATCGCCATGCTGATCGTAATCCTGCTCTTCACCCTGATCGTGGGGCGGATGCTGGGCCTGTCGCGGGAAGATGCGATCGTGCTGCAATTTTGCGGGTCCAAGAAGAGCCTGGCGTCGGGCGTGCCGATCGCGGGCGTGCTCTTCCCGGCAGCGGCCGTCGGGCCGATCCTGTTGCCCATCATGCTGTTCCATCAGATCCAGCTGATGGCCTGCGCCTGGCTGGCAAGGCGTTATGGCGCGCAGCTGGAGGGTGATCCGGTCGCGGATTGAGACAGGTGAATCGACTTATGCGAAAGACTGTTATACACACGTAAAAATAACGATGCCGGGGGGCGTGGTCTGTGATGCAAGGGGAATATGCCGGGAATGATCCCGACGCAGGATGGAGCCTGCCGGCCTGGACCTATGCCGACGCCGAATTTTTCGGGGTGGAGGTGGAGCGCATCTTTCGCCCGTCCTGGCAGATCATTTGCCATGAGAGCGACATCCCCGCCCCCGGCGATTTCCACACGCTCGACTATATCGGCGAAAGCGGGATCGTGATGCGCGGTGACGATGATGTCGTGCGCGCCTTTACCAATGTCTGCCGTCATCGCGGGGCGCGCATCGTCAATGACGTCAGCGGCTGCGCGAAGAAGCTGGTCTGCCCCTATCATGGCTGGACCTACGAACAGGATGGCCGGCTGTCGGGCGTGCCGATGAAGGCCAGCTATGGCGCGGCATTCGCGGTCGCGGATCATGGGCTGGCGCCTGTCGAAGTGGATAGCTGGCAGGGCTTTCTGTTCGTGCGATTAGTGGATGATGGTGGGCCGTCGGTGGCGCAAATGATGGCGCCCTATGAAGCGGAGGTCGCGCCCTATCGGTTCGCGGACATGCGGGCGCTGGGGCGGGTGACGTTGCGGCCGCGGCCTGTGAACTGGAAGAATATCGGCGACAATTATTCGGACGGGCTGCATATCGCGGTTGCGCATCCGGGACTGAAACGGCTGATGGGCGATGGCTATGGCGTGGAAGCATCCGCCCATGCCGACAAGATGTGGGGGCCGATTATCGATCGCCCTTCGGCCAATCTGTCCGAGCGGGCCTATCAGCATTTTCTCCCGCCTGTGCCGCATTTGCCGGCGGAGCGGCAGCGGCTGTGGACCTATTATAAGCTGTGGCCCAATTTCGCCTTCGACATCTATCCCGATCAGGTGGACTTCATGCAATGGCTGCCGGTGTCGCCGACGCAGACGCTGATCCGGGAGATCAGCTATGCGCTGCCCGATGCCAATATGCCTGAACAATGGTGTCGGGAGATGAAGGCCGCGCGATATCTGAATTGGCGGATCAACCGGCAGGTCAATGCCGAGGATACGGAACTGGTCGGGCGGGTGCAGGCGGGGATGGCGTCGGCCAGCTTCACCGTCGGCCCCTTGAGCGAGCAGGAAGTAGCGCTCCGGCATTTTTGCGGCCGGGTACGGGATGTGATCCCGGAGGCGCGATCGCATCGCGCGCCGGGGATGGGGTGGAGCAGCAGGGCATGAGCAGATCCTACGACGCAGTCATCATCGGCGGCGGGCATAATGGCCTGGTCTGCGCCTTCTACCTGGCGCGGGCGGGCTATAAGGTCCGCATCCTGGAGCGGCGCGATGTCGTCGGCGGGGCGGCGGTGACGGAGGAATTCCATCCCGGCTTCCGCAATTCGACCGCCAGCTACACGGTCAGCCTGCTCAACCCCAAGGTCATCCGCGACATGCAACTGGCGGATCATGGCTATCGCGTGATCGAGCGGCCGATCAGCAATTTCCTGCCCCAACCCGATGGCGGCTATCTGAAGCTGGGCGGCGGGCTGGAGAAGACGCAGGCCGAATTTCGCAAGTATAGCGCGCATGATGCCGACGCGCTGCCGGCTTATTATGATGCGCTGGAGGTGGTGGCCGACGTGCTGCGCGATCTGGTGCTGAAAAGCCCGCCCAATGTCGGCGACGGGCTGAGCATGATCGTCGAGGCGCTGAAACAGGGGCGGCGCGTCGCGGGGCTGGGGCTGGAGCAGCAGCGCGATGTGCTGGACCTGTTCACCAAGTCGGCGCGCACGTTCCTGGACAGCTGGTTCGAGAGCGATGCGGTGAAGGCGGCGTTCGGTTTCGACGCGGTGGTCGGCAACTATGCCAGCCCCGATACGCCGGGCAGCGCCTATGTATTGTTGCACCATGTGTTCGGCGAGGTGAACGGCAAGAAGGGCGCATGGGGTCATAGCGTCGGCGGCATGGGCGCGATCACGCAGATCATGGCGAAGGTCGTCACCGCGATGGGCGTGGAGATCAGCCTGGAGGCGCCGGTCGAGACGGTGCTGGTCGATGGCGGGCGTGCGGTGGGCGTGCGGCTTGAGAGCGGCGAGGAGGTGATGGGCGGCGCGGTGATCGCCAATGTCGGGCCGAAATTGCTCTATGAGCGGATGATGGCCCCGGCCGACCTGCCCGCCGATTTTGTGAAGCGGGTCAAGGCTTTCAGGGCCGGGTCGGGCACGTTCCGCATGAATGTGGCGCTGTCCGCCCTGCCCGACTTCACCTGCCTGCCGGGCGTGGGCGAACATCATCAGTCGGGCATCATCATCGCACCGACTTTGGACTATATGGACCGGGCATTCATGGACGCGAAGCGCGATGGTTGGTCGAAGGCACCGATCGTGGAGATGCTGATCCCATCGACCATAGACGACACGCTGGCGCCGGAGGGGTGCCATGTCGCCAGCCTCTTCTGCCAGCAGTTCGCGCCGGAATTGCCGGACGGGCGGTCGTGGGACGACGAGCGTGAGGCGGCCGCGGACCATATCATCGCGACGGTGGACGCGCATGCGCCGGGCTTTGCGAAGAGCGTGATCGCGCGGCAGATTCATTCGCCGCTCGACCTGGAGCGCAAGTTTGGGCTGGTCGGTGGCGACATCATGCACGGCAATCTGACGCTGGACCAGATGTGGGCGGCGCGGCCGATGCTGGGCCATGGCGCCTATCGCGGGCCGGTGAAGGGCCTCTATATGTGCGGCGCGGGGACGCATCCGGGTGGCGGCGTGACCGGGGCGCCGGGGCATAATGCGGCGCGGGAGGTGTTGCGGGACGGGACGCTGATCGGGAAATGGCGCGGGCGGGGATAAGTGCGCCAACGACGCCTTGCCCTCCCCTCCAGCCTCCCCTAAAGACCCGGCTCATGCCCGATATCTTCATACCTGACGCCACACCCGAGCTGACCGGCCGGGCGTTGTTTCCGCACAGGCATCTTCTGTCCATCGCGGACCTGAAGCCCTGGGAAATCCGTTTCCTGCTGGATGAGGCGGAACATTGGGCGCAGGCGAACAAGGGGCAGGCGCGCAAGCATGACGGGCGGCTGGCCGGCATGACCCAGATCAACGCCTTTTTCGAGAATAGCACGCGCACTTTGCTGTCGTTCGAGATTGCGGGGAAGCGGCTGGGTGCGGACGTGGTCAATATGGCCGCCGCGACGTCGAGCGTGAAGAAGGGCGAGACGCTGATCGACACGGCGATGACGCTGAACGCCATGGCCGCCGACGTGATCGTGATCCGCCATGCCAGTTCGGGCGCCGTGCGGCTGATCGCGGACAAGGTGGATTGTCCGGTGCTGAACGCAGGCGATGGCTGGCATCAGCATCCGACGCAAGCCTTGCTCGACGCGCTGACCATCCGTCGGCGCAAGGGCAGTTTTGCCGGGCTGGTCGTCGCGATCTGCGGCGACGTGCTGCATAGCCGGGTGGCGCGATCGAACATGCTGTGTCTGGCCGCGCTGGGTGCGCAGGTGCGCGCGGTGGCCCCGCCGACCTTGCTGCCTCCCGAAGTGGAAATGCTGGGGGCGACGCCCTTTACGCGGATGGACGAGGGGCTGGATGGCGCGGATGTCGTCATGATGCTGCGGCTCCAGAATGAGCGGATGGATGGGGCCTTCATCCCCTCCCCGCGTGAATATCATGCGCTGTACGGGCTGACGCCGGAGCGGCTGGCGCTGGCCAAGCCCGATGCGCTGGTGATGCACCCCGGCCCGATGAACCGGGGCGTGGAGATCAGCAGTTCGGTGGCCGACCATCCCGAGCGCTCCGCCATTACCGAGCAGGTGGCGATGGGCGTAGCGGTGCGCATGGCGTGCCTGGACGTGCTGACGCGCAGCGCGCGCGGCGTGGAGGGATGGGCATGACCATCCCGACCAACAAGGAAAGCGGGTTGGGCATGAGCAAGATCGCCATCATCAACGGCAGGCTGGCCGATCCCACGGGCGACGCGCCCCTTCCCGGCACCGTGCTGATCGAGGGCGACCGGATCGTCGCGGCAGGCGATGTCGCGGTGCCGGACGATGCGCAAAGCGTCGATGCCGGCGGGCTGGTCGTGGCGCCGGGCCTGATCGATCTGGGCGTGTTCGCAACCGATAAGCCCGCCTTTCATTTCGGCGGCATCACACGCGCGGCACTGATGCCCGACCAGCGCGCGCCGCTGGACGAGGTGGGGCTGATCCGCCAGGCGACGCGGGCGGGCAAGCCCGATTTCTGGGTCCACCCGATCGCGGCGGCGACGCGCGGCCTGCTGGGCCAGGAAATGGCCGAAATGGGCCTGATGCAGATGGCGGGCGCGAAGGCGGTCGGCACCGGGCGCCAGTGGATCGCCGATTCGGGCGTGATGCTGCGCGTATTGTCCTATGCCAGCGGGTTGGGCCTGACGGTCATCGCCCATGCCGAAGATAGCGGGCTGACGGCCAAGGCGGTGGCGACCAGCGGCGAGACGGCGACGCGGCTGGGCCTGCCGCACGCGCCGGCCTGCGCCGAGGCATTGGCGATCGCGCGCGATATCATGCTGGTGCGCGAGACGGGCGCGGCGATCCATTTCCGACTGGTGACGACGAAGGCGGGCTTCGATCTGATCCGCGCCGCCAAGGCAGAGGGGCTGAAGGTTACGTGCGGCATCAGTCCGGCCTATCTGTTCCTGAACGATCAGGCGGCGACCGATTTCCGGACCTTTGCGCGGCTGTCGCCGCCGTTGCGGGACGAGCGCGACCGGCAGGCCAGTCTGGCGGCGGTGGCGGATGGGACGGTGGACGTCATCACATCCAGCCATGATCCGCGTGGACCGGAAGACAAACGCCTGCCCTTCGCAGACGCGTCGCCGGGCATGGCGGGGGCGGAGACGCTGCTGGCGCTGTCGCTCAATCTGGTGCGGGACGGGCATGTTTCGATGGGCCGGCTGATGACGCTGCTGAGCGCCAATCCGGCGCGGATATTGGGCGTGGACGCGGGCAGCTTCGCGGCGGGCAGCGCGGCGGACCTGATCTTCGTCGATCCCGATGCGCCGTGGATCGTGGACCGGGCGAAGATGGCGGCGTCGGCCGACAACACGCCGTTCGATCGCGTGCCAGTGCAGGGGCGCGCGCGGCGGGTGATGAAGGGCGGGATGTTCCTTTAGCCGAACGGCATTTGTCATCTTTGCGGCAACCGATCCTTTACCCTGATCGGCTTATCCGATCGGCATGACAGTGGGAAATTTTGCCATAAAGGCGGCTTTGGCAGCGGTGGCGATCGGCGGCATAGGCGGGGTCGCATCGCACCAGTTCGCCAGCGAGCCGGCGGCAACCACGCAGGCCGCGCCGAGCGAGCCATGGCGGCCGACCCGCAACACGATCGGCATTGATCGCTCCATGTCCGCCGCTGATCTGGACCGCCAGCAACCGAGCGGTGGCGGCGCGATATCCGCCCCGCGCGTGCGATCGGCAGCGGCGGTGGGGTCGTCCGGATCAAGCTGGTCTTATCGTGGCTGCCGTGAAGCGAGAGCTGCTGGTGCAACGCCGCTCCATCGTGGCCAGCCGGGCTATGGCGTGCATATGGATGGCGACGGGGACGGCATCGCCTGTGAGGATTATCGCGGGCGCTGATGCGAGGGTGCCGGCCAGAGAAGGTCTGGCGGCGGCGATCGAGATCATGACGACGCGACAGGGCGAAGTTCACAGTGTTGCGCGGCTTTTCGCGCCCGAAGCGCTCGCAACGCGCTCGCGAGGCGTCACCGGCGCGGCATTCGGGTCACGACTGCGCGCCACGAGGGTCACATGGTCGCGCCGCTTGCGCGCCAGCATCGCGCCTTTGCGTGCTGACCGATCGGCGATGCAGTTGGAGGACGAGACTTTCATCCCGCAGGATAGACCAGAGAAAATCCTACATTGGAAGCCTGGTAGGAGTGGCTGAAGCGTCGTCCTTCTCCCTTGGAGGGAGAAGCATATGGAGCCTTACCGCGTAGCGGTTAGGCGGAGTTGGATGAGGGGGACTGGCGCAAGGCCGGTCTATTCTCGTGAGGCTGCCTCCCCCCTCACCCAGCTGCGCCTAGGCAGCAAGCTGCCAAGTCTGCGCAGCCCTCTCCCCCACGGGAGAGGGATAAAGGGACGGCTACTCTGGGCCAATTCTAGCCCTTTCAGACTTCGTTCGCTGAGCTGAATGCGAAACTTAGCTAGGTCGAACGGGGCTCGCCAACATCATAGATGCGCAAATTGCGATCGCCGATACCGAGGCTTGGCCAGGCAGCACGCCATTCAGCGAGATGAGCGGCGGCAAAGTGACGATCTAATGCGTTCTGATCGATCCACAGCTCCTTTACGTGAATGAGGCCAGGTTCAAGCACGTCTTCAGCATAACCATATTCAACACAGCCGTCCTCGGCGCGACTAGCATCAGACATCCGTTTCATGATCGGACGAGCAGCCTCCATATTATGTGCAGGCAGGCGAACGGTTCCTACGATTAATAGCATGATGCGAGCGTATAACGGCATCGGTATGATGAAAAGCCTGTCCGTTTTGACTCAGGCCTTGTCGAACCCCGACACTCCCCTTGCCGCCCCCAACATCGCCGTTCCATCGCCCGTCCGTCTTCATGAGGGAACCACCCTCCCCCCTTACGCGCTTGCTTTGGTGAACAGCAGGGGAATGTGATGACCGCTACCGTCGCGAGCCAAGTGCATGTCGATGCGCCGTGGAAGATACCGGCGCGGGGATGGTGGGAGATATTGAAGCGCGTCCATGGCGCGCTGTCGGCCAATCATGTCGGGCTGCTGGCGGCGGGCGTGGCTTATTATGCGTTTTTGTCGATCGCGCCTTTGCTGGCGGCCGTGGTGCTGACCTATGGGCTGTTCGGCGATCCGTCGATGGTGCAGCGGCATATGCAGGCGATCATTTCCGTCGTGCCGGCCGACGCCGCATCGCTGATCAACGACCAGTTGCTGGGCGTGGTGAGTACGCGGAAACCCGCGATCGGGTTCGGGCTGCTGCTGGCGCTGGCCATCGCGGTCTATGGCGCGACCCGCGCGGCGTCCGCGATCATGGAAGCGCTCAACATCGTCTATGGCCAGAAGGAAGGCCGCAACATCCTGAAATTCTATCGCACGTCGATGGGCATCACCTTTTCGGCGGTGCTGGTGGTGGTCGCAGGCGTGTTTACCGCCACGATCATCGGCCTGTTGCAGGATTTCCTGACCAATTGGGGGCCGGGCGTGTTGTTCGCGATCAAGGCGGCGACATGGGTGTGCGCGGGCCTGCTGGCGAGCACGATCTTCGGCCTCATCTACCGCTTCGGGCCGAACCGGCGCCATGCGCAGTGGCAGTGGCTGACGGTGGGATCCGTGGCGGCGACCCTGTTCTGGCTGGCCGCGACGCTGGGCGTGTCCTTCTATGTCTCCACATTCGGCAATTATAACAAGACCTACGGCTCTCTGGGCGCGGTGGTGGTGCTGCAACTGTGGCTGTTCGTGTCCGCCTATATCGTGTTGCTGGGCGCGCAGATCAACGCGGAGGCCGAGCGGCAGACCAGCGCCGACACGCAAGTTGCAGAGCCAATGCAAAAAGCCGCATAATGGCGCTTGCCCTCCCCGCACGGCCACGCTAAAGCGCCCTCCTTCGCTGGTCCCGGCCAGTGCAGGAGTGTAGCTCAGTTGGTAGAGCGTCGGTCTCCAAAACCGAATGCCGTGGGTTCGAGTCCCTCCACTCCTGCCAAGCGAACTGGCCGCGAGCCCTTGAAAAGCAAGGGCTCGCGGCTAAGTGTGCTTAGCGATTTCGAGGTGGGCGGTACGTCCACCGTTAAGAAATCGCGGCCTTACAGGCCGGCGAAGTTGGTCGCGGAGCGTGCGGCCGCACCCCCGGACGCTGAAACATGGCGGGATCGGGAGGGCGGACTGTTGCTTCGCGATTTGGTGTTGGTTTCAAGACGTGCAAAGGCAGACGATGGCGAAGGTATCCCCCGGCGAATTCGTCAACCAGGTACAGACCGAAGCGAAGAAGATCGTATGGCCGACCGGTCGCGAAACGGTGATGACCGGCGTGATGGTCGTCATCATGACGACGCTGCTGGGCCTGTTCTTCTTTGGCATCGACACTTTCTTCGGCGCGATCGTCCAGTGGTTGCTGGGCGTGGCAGCGGGTCGCTAAGCTTCAAGCTTCGATTTGCGGGCGTCGGGACATTGAGCATAATGCTCTGAACAGGAGTTTAGACGGTAACATGGCGCGCTGGTACATCATCCACGCCTATTCGGGCTTCGAGAACAAGGTCAAGGAATCGATCCTGTCCGAAGCCGAGCGCATGGGCCTGTCGCAACTGGTCGAGCAGGTCGAAGTGCCTGTCGAAACCATCACCGAGGTCAAGCGCGGCAAGAAGGTCCAGGTCGAGCGCAAGTTCATGCCCGGCTACGTCCTCGCCAAGCTGGCGATGAACGACGACATCTATCACCTGGTGAAGAACACGCCCAAGGTGACGGGCTTCCTGGGTTCGATGGGCAAGCCGCAGGCGATCAGCGAGGCGGACGCCGCCCGCTATTTCGGCGCCCAGAAGGAAGCCGAAGCCGCCCCCAAGCACAAGGTCAGCGTCGATTACGAAATCGGCGACAGCGTCAAGGTGCTGGACGGCCCGTTCGCCAGCTTCAACGGCGTGGTCGAGGAACTGGATTTCGAAAAGAACCGCGTCAAGGTGTCGGTGTCGATCTTCGGTCGCGCGACCCCGGTGGAACTGGATTTCGAACAGGTCGAACTGTCGAAATAAGCACTGGCCGCAAGGCTGGTTTTCAAAAAGGGTCGCCTTTTCTTCGGATCGGCGGCCCTTTTTGGCGTCTGGATGAGCATCCAGATAAGGCTGTTCCCCGGCGCAGGGAGTGACGGCTTATCGCGAAGGATTGAGGGCCGCGCTGGGATTTTTCGGGAACGGGACAGACCCCCTTTCCTTTCGAAACGAACATCGCTATAGGCCCGCGCTTCCATATCGCCCGTCAGGGTGGATGGAGCCAAATGCGGGAGGTTGTCTTCGTGACAACCGTTCGACCGCTAAACTTGAACCGGCAGATGTGTTCGCACATCCGCCAGCTAAAGAGTGAGTGACAATGGCCAAGAAGATTACGGGCTATATCAAACTCCAGGTGCCCGCTGGAGACGCAAAGCCCGCCCCGCCGATCGGCCCTGCACTGGGTCAGCGCGGCGTGAACATCATGGAATTCTGCAAGGCGTTCAACGCGCAGACGGCCAGCATGGACAAGGGCACCCCGCTGCCCACGATCATCACCGTCTATGCCGACCGCAGCTTCACCTTCACCACGAAGCAGCCGCCTGCCACCTTCCTGATCAAGAAGGCGATCAACCTGAAGTCGGGTTCCAAGGAACCGGGCAAGGTCGTAGCCGGCAAGATCACCCGCACCCAGCTCGCCGAAATCGCGCAGGCCAAGATGGTCGATCTCAACGCGAACGACATCGACGCTGCAACGAAGATCATCGAAGGCTCCGCTCGCGCGATGGGCCTCGACGTGGTGGAGGGCTGAAATAATGGCGAAGATCACCAAGAAGGCCAAGGTTCTGGCCGCTGCGGTCGACCGCGAAAAGCTGCACGGCGTTGACGAAGCGCTGGGCCTGATCAAGACCCACGCGACCGCCAAGTTCGACGAATCCGTCGAAATCGCGATCAACTTGGGCGTCGATCCGCGTCATGCCGACCAGATGGTCCGTGGCGTCGTCACCCTGCCCGCCGGCACCGGCAAGGACGTTCGCGTCGCCGTGTTCGCCCGCAACGACAAGGCTCAGCAGGCGCTCGACGCCGGCGCCGACATCGTGGGCGCCGAAGACCTGCTCGAATCGATCCAGGCCGGCAACATCGACTTCCAGCGCGTCATCGCCACCCCCGACATGATGGGTCTGGTGGGTCGCCTGGGTAAGGTTCTGGGTCCCAAGGGCCTGATGCCGAACCCCAAGCTGGGCACCGTGACGCCGAACGTCGCCGAAGCCGTGAAGGCCGCCAAGGGTGGTCAGATCGAATTCCGCGTCGAAAAGGCCGGCATCATCCACGCTGGTCTGGGCAAGTCGAGCTTCTCGGCCGAAGACCTGCGCAAGAATTTCGACGCCTTCGTCGACGCGATCGTCAAGGCGAAGCCGTCGGGTTCGAAGGGCAAATATGTTCGCAAGATCGCCCTGTCGTCCTCGATGGGCCCGGGCGTGAAGGTCGATGTGGCGGAAGTCGCTTCGGTCTGAGTTTTGCGCTATAGACTATGAGACAAGCCTCCTTCCTCGGAATGTGGAAGGAGGCTTTCTTGTTTGAGGGGATACGGCCTAGCGCCTGTCCCCTTTGCCATTCCGAGAGAGAGAATGGCGGTTGGGCAACCAACCTGAACGGGTGCGAATTGACCTGACGCACCGGCTGATCGCGAACCGGCGACAGCGAGAAAGGTTATGTTGATTCCGTCGGATGAAGGCGGGTCGCTTTTAACCGACGAGAAAACAAAAACATGACATTTGAAACACTCCACCCCCTCCTTGCCCAGGCGCTGACGACCAAGGGCTATGAGGCGCTGACCCCCGTCCAGTCCGAAGTGACGCAGGAAGAAGCGCATGGCCGCGACCTGATCGTGTCCGCGCAGACCGGTTCGGGCAAGACCGTCGCCTTCGGCCTGGCCATGGCCGGCGAATTGCTGGGCGACGCCGATCGCCTGCCCCCGCCCGCATGGCCGCTGGCGCTGGTGATCGCGCCGACGCGCGAACTGGCGTTGCAGGTCAGCCGCGAGCTGGAATGGCTGTATGCCGGCGCCCGTGCCCGTATCGCCACCTGCGTCGGCGGCATGGACGCCGCGAAGGAGCGCCGCGCATTGTCGCAGGGCGCGCATATCGTGGTCGGCACGCCGGGCCGTCTGCGCGACCATCTGGAACGCGGCGCGCTCGACCTGTCGGCGCTCAAGACCGCTGTGCTGGATGAAGCGGACGAAATGCTCGACATGGGCTTCCGCGAGGATCTGGAAGGCATTCTCGACGCGACCGGCGAAGGCCGTCGTACGCTGCTGTTTTCGGCGACCATGCCCAAGCCGATCGTCGCGCTGGCCCGCCGCTACCAGAAGGACGCGCTGCAAATCGCGACCATCTCGGCCGAGCGCGGTCATGGCGACATCAGCTATCAGGCGATGACCGTCGCGCCTGCCGATATCGAAAATGCGGTGGTGAACCTGCTGCGTTTCCATGAAGCGGAAACGGCGATCCTGTTCTGCGCCACGCGCGACAATGTGCGCCATCTGCACGCCAGCCTGACCGAACGTGGCTTTGCCGCCGTGGCGCTGTCGGGCGAGCATAGCCAGAATGAGCGCAACCATGCGTTGCAGGCGCTGCGCGACAAGCGCGCCCGTGTCTGCGTGGCGACCGACGTGGCCGCACGCGGCATCGATCTGCCCACGCTGACGCTGGTGGTCCATGTGGAGCTGCCCCGCGACGCGGAAACCATGCAGCATCGCTCGGGTCGTACCGGCCGTGCGGGCAAGAAGGGCACCGCCGTGCTGATCGTGCCCTATCCGCGCCGCCGCCGCGTCGAATCCATGCTGAAGGGGGCAAAGATCCCGGTCGAATGGACGACGGCGCCAAGCAAGGAGCAGATCGCCGCGCAGGATGCCGAGCGGCTGCGTGCGCGCCTGCTGGAGCCGATGGAGCTGGAAGAGTCCGACTGGGCGCTGGGTGGCGAACTGCTGGAAGCCAAGAGCGCCAAGGAAATCGCCGCGATGCTGGTGCGCAGCGCCCGTGCGGCCATGCCGGCGCCCGAAGAGCTGCTGGACGCCAGCGAGGCGCCTGCGCGCCGTGACGGGCCGCGTCCTGGCTTTGAGGACACGCAGTGGTTCCGCATGGACATCGGCCGTCGCCAGAATGCCGATCCGCGCTGGATCCTGCCGCTGATCTGCCGCCGTGGCCATGTGTCGCGTGGCGATATCGGCGCGATCCGCATCACGACCAACGAGACGATGTTCGAAATTCCGCGCGCCATCGCGTCGAAATTCATCGCATCGGTCAAGCGCACCGGCGAAGCGGGTGACGAGGGTGCGGACGTCACGTTCGAGCCGACCGAAGGCGCACCGCGCGAGGAAGCCCGCGAGAACCGCAAGCAGCTGCGCCCGTCCAACGATTCGCGTCCCAACCGCAGCGGCCCGCCGCGTGGCGGACCGGGCGGCGGTCGTCCGCACAGCCCGCGCCCGTTCAAGGGTGCCGGCGCCGGTGGCCCGCGCAAGGGGCCGCCCCGCTCGCGCGGTTGATAGCCCTGCTTTGACGAATTGAAAAAGGCCCCGTCCGGTATCACCGAACGGGGCCTTTTCTTTTATCGCACGCCGCAGAGGGTGAGCATGCGGCCGGCCAGTTCGCGTTCGCCCATGACGACATGGGGGACGCCCAGCCGTTCCAGATGCTCGACCTCCGCATCGCTATGGGCGCGGGCGATGACCTGAACCTTGTCATTGAGGTTGCGGGCATGTTCGTGGATGGCGCCGCCTTCATAGCCTTCGGGCACCGCGATCAGCAGGTGACGCGCCTCGCAAATGCCGGCGGCGAGCAGATGCTTGTCCTCCAGCGCGTTGCCCTTCACCACCGACAGGCCGTTTTCCTCGGCCTCCTCCGCGCGTTCCGGGTCGCCTTCCACGACCACGAAATGCACGTCATGTTCATGCAGGCGCAGGGCGATCAGCTTGCCCACGCGGCCATAGCCGATCAGGATGACATGGCCGATGCGTGGGCGTGCCGGCGCCTTGGCGGCTTCCACCTCCTCATCATCATCCTTCTTGTGGTCGCGCACGATGAGCGAAAAGAGGATGGGGTTGAGGAAGATGGAGACGAGCGCGCCGGCAAGGATGAGGTCGCGCGCGTCGGCGGGCAGGACGCCAAGGCCCGTGCCCAGCGAAGCCAGGATGAAGGAAAATTCGCCGATCTGCGCCAGGCTGGCGGCGATGGTGAGCGCCGTCACATTGGCATGGCCGAAGGCGCGGACGATGCCCCAGGCGGCGATCGACTTGCCGATGACGATGATGAGGACCGTCGCCAGCAGCGGCAGCGGATGCTCCAGCACGATCGAGGGGTTGAAGAGCATCCCCACCGACACGAAGAACAGCACGGCGAAGGCATCGCGCAGCGGAAGCGTTTCCTCCGTCGCGCGGCGGCTGAGCGGCGTTTCGCCCAGGATCATGCCGGCGAAGAAGGCGCCCAGCGCGAAGGACACGTCGAAGGCGAGGGCTGCGCCGAAAGCGACACCCAGCGCGATGGCGAGGACGGCGAGACGGAACAGCTCGCGCGATCCGGTATGGACGACCCAGTGGAGCGCCCAGGGGATGACGCGACGGCCGACGATCAGCATGACCGCGACGAAGCCTGCGACCTTCAGCAGCGTGCCCAGCAGCGGCGCTATGAGCGCCCCTGCCCCACCGCCGTCCGCATTGTTGAGGACGCCGGCCAGCGCGGGGAGCAGGACGAGGGCGAGGACCATCACCAGATCCTCCACGATCAGCCAGCCGATCGCGATTCGGCCGCGCCGGGTTTCGACCAGGTCGGCGCCCTGCAACGCGCGCAGCAGCACCACGGTGCTGGCGACCGAGAGCGCGAGGCCGAAGACGATGCCCCCCATCAGGCCCCAGCCCATATAATAGGACAGGCCCATGCCGAGCAGGGTCGCGACCGCGATCTGCACCAGCGCGCCGGGGACGGCGATATTCTTGACCGACAACAGGTCTTTCAGCGAGAAATGCAGGCCGACCCCGAACATCAGCAGGATGACGCCGATTTCGGCCAGTTCATTGGCCAGGCCCGCGTCAGCGACGAAGCCGGGAGTGAAGGGGCCGACCAATATGCCGGCGACCAGATAGCCGACCAGCGGCGAGAGTTTGAGACGATGGGCGATGGCGCCCATGATGAAGGCGACGACGAGGCCGGCAACGATGGTGCCGATCAGGGGCGTGTGATGGGGCATGAAAGCCTTTCGATCCTGTCGCCGGACGCTGTGCGATCCGTCCGGCGGGAATATTTATACCACATTCGTTCGGTTCGAGCCTGTCGAGAACGCAGGCGCGGAGCTGACTGCTTCTCGACTTCGCTCGAAGCGAACGGATGGAGGGGACGTTTATTCTACGACGGTCATCATCATCGCCGACAGGCCGGCGGCGGCAACGGCCAGACCGGACATGATGGCGGGCATGAACCACCAGGGTGGGCGGCGACGACGGATGCGTCGCGATGCTTTCCTGCGAGCCATGGGAGATGCTCCTTCTTCCGACGAAAGCCCGGCTGCGGAGGCCGGGCGTTAACGCGAATCGTCAGGAAGCGAAGGGCGGCGCACGGGCGCGACGGGTGCGCGCGGGGGTAAGGGATCGAAGAGGTGCACGATACCGTGCGACAGAGCCTGTCGCGCGGGCATGGCGGATCGCGAGCAGGACGATGGCCAGCGCCAGCGCGAGCAGCATGGGCGGCGATGCGCCGTCCCCACCGGGGCGGGGTGTTGCCACCGCCGTCTGGGATGCGGGCTGGGCGCGGGCCTTGAGCACCACGTCCAAAGTAGCGGGGTTGAAGGCGGAGCCGGTGGCGCGGCTGAGCGGTGGCCCCAGCGGCGCCAGAGCAGACAGCAAAGTCACCGCCAACAGCGTCCACAGGGCGGCAAGGATCGGCAGGCGCATCATCGCACCCTTTCCGCTCCACCATGACCCTGTATCCTGCCGCATGCGCGAGACTTGCTCCTATAATAGCGTATCTGTAATGCCGACCTGGCCTGTGTAGCCATGAAGATAGGAACGAAAAAGCGGGAAAACCACCCCGGTTCCAAACTGCCATCGGTTGACAGGCGCGAGTCATTCCACTAACGGGCCACATTCCCGCGCGGGTCGGCAAGGCGTCATGTCTTTGGTGAGTTGCGTAAAGCAGATTTGAACGAGAAGAGACAAGCCATGTTCGCTATCGTGCGCACGGGCGGCAAGCAGTATCGCGTCGCCGCCGGAGACAAGATCGTCGTAGAAAAGCTGGCTGGCGAAGCCGGCGACAAGGTCACGCTGGACGACGTCCTGCTGGCCGGTGAAGGCGGCGACCTGAAGGACGTTGCCAAGCTGACCGTTGCCGCCGAGATCATCGCGCAGGCGAAGGGCGAGAAGGTCATCGTCTTCAAGAAGCGTCGTCGTCACAACTATCGCCGCAAGAACGGTCACCGCCAGAATCACACGATCCTCAAGATCGTGTCGATCGCCTGAGCGCAGACATAAGTTAAGGAGTTTAGGTCATGGCACATAAAAAAGCTGGCGGTTCGTCGCGCAACGGTCGCGATTCTGAGTCGAAGCGCCTTGGCGTGAAGAAGTTCGGCGGTCAGGAAGTGATCGGCGGCAACATTATCATCCGTCAGCGCGGCACGCGCGTCTATCCGGGCCGCAATGTCGGCATCGGCAAGGACCACACGCTGTTCGCGCTGAACGAAGGCCGCGTGGTATTCCACACCGGCAAGCTCGGCCGCAAATATGTGTCGGTCGACGCTGTGGCACTCGCCGCCGAATAACGGACGATCGATGACGGATCGTCCCCCGCAAAAGGGGCGATCCTCCCGGCAGATGTTATCAGACGGCTGCCGGTTTTCGAGGGAAACAAGGGGCGCTCCTTTCATGGGAGCGCCCCTTTTTCCGTTGCGCGATTCCAGCCGGATCGTGACAAAAGAATAAAGCGGCACTTCCTCTTCCGATTTCCCTCAAGCCTCTGGAACTCCACGCCTTCTCGCGCGTCTTGCGGGCGGGGAATCATCCAGACCATGCCGTCGCGAAGTCGTCATCATTGACGGCTAACGGCGCAGCCAAGAGGAGAGACGAGAATGTTTGCCCGTACCCCCCGCCTGCTCCTTCGTCCGGGCTGGATGGAAGATGCCCCCATGCTGGCCCGGACGATCGGTGATCCGTCGGTCCTGCGCAACCTGACCCGTGCGCCCAGCCCCTATGGACTGGACGATGCGGAAGCCTTTCTGGCGCTGCCGCAGCATCCGCAGCTGCCGCGCCTGCTGGCCTTCACCCGCACCCAGGGCGCGCCGCGTCTGGTGGGCGGTTGCGGCATCCATCTGAGCGAGGATGGCGCGCCGGAACTGGGTTACTGGATCGCCCGCCCCTATTGGGGCCTGGGCTTTGCGACCGAAGCCGCGCGCGCCGTGCTGAGCATGGCGCGGGCCAATGGCGTTCGCGATATCCGCGCCTGCCACTTCGCGGACAATCCGGCATCCGGCAATGTCCTGCGCAAGCTGGGCTTCCACTTCACCGGACACAAGGCGCAGCGTTACAGTCTGGCCCGCGATGCCATGGTCGATTGCCTGCTGTTCGAGGAAGGCGAGTCGATGCGACAGGATAACGACCCGGCCATGGACCTGTATCGCGACGCGATGCTGGTGGCGGCGTGAAGTCGATATCGTAAATATCATCGTCATCCCCGCGCAGGCGGGGATCCATCTCACCAGATATCGTCAGACCGAGAGATTGGGAGATGGGTTCCCGCTTTCGCGGGAATGACGATGTTTTACTGTTTCGGCCGATCGAACACCCGCGTCGGCTTTCCGCCATAATCGGTATCGACGAGCGCGTGGAAACCTAGTTTCTCCGCCACATGGATCGATGCCGCATTGTCGGGATCGATGATGCAGCGAAGCGAGGGCGCTTCGAGATGGGCGTCGGCCCAGTCGAGGATCGCCTGCATCGCTTCGGTGGCGATGCCCCTGCCCCAGGCTTGCGGACCCAGCACCCAGCCGGCTTCCGGCACGCCTTCCAGTTCGGCTATGCCGCGTTCGGCGCTGAGCAGACCGGCTTCGCCGAGGAAGGCGCCGCTGTCGCGTTCCTCTATCACCCACATGCCGTGGCCGAGCAGCGACCACATGCCGGCATAGCGTAATATGCGGAACCAGACCGCCTGGCTGTCCTGCGGCATCCCGCCGATATGGCGTACGACATCCGCGTCGGCCCATAATGTGCGGCAGTTGGCATAATCCTCCACCCTGTGCGGGCGGAGGATCAGGCGAATGGTTTCGAGCGTGGGGGCTTGCGTCATGCGCCGATAAGACGCCGTCCCTGGCGCCCGGTCAAGCCGGCGACGGCAGAGCGCCCTGTTGGAGCGCATCGGCATAAGGGCTTTCGGCCAGCGCGATGAGCGCACGGTCGTCCACCGCCCAGGGGTGGAAGCCCGGCAGGAAATAGCCGAACCATGGTCGCGCGACGCGGCGCAGGATGCCGGGCCGGACCAGCGCGTAGTTGAGCAGCCCGCCCCATGCGCGATGGCCGATGATGCCGTCCTGCCGCAGCAGGTCCATCATGCCGCGGGCACGGTGGTGGAGGAAATGCTTCGTCACGACCAGCATCATCGCGCTCTTCACCCACCAGCGTTTGAAGCGGCTCCAGTCGCGGGTGGCATGAACCCAGGTGTCGTGGGCGACGCCCTTATGCTCGATCTCCTCGATCGCGTGCCAGCGCCAGAGCGCGGCAATCTCCGGATCGGCCCCGTCCAGATGGCGTGGGTCGCTCAGCAGTTCATGGGCGAGGATGGCGGTAAAATGCTCCAGCGCCATGGTCGCGGCCAGGCTGGCGATGGGCGGGCGCTGTTTGGCGAGGTCCAGCACCATCGTCACGTCGGCGTCCAGGCGCGATACGTCATAGCCATGATCGGTCACCTGCCGGTTGAAGGCCAGATGTTCGCGGCTATGCACCACTTCCTGTTTGATGAAGGCGGCGATTTCGCCTGCGAGCCTATCCGGCACGCCATCGCGGAAGGTGCGGACGCTGTCGATGAAATAGGCTTCGCCGCGCGGAAAGGTGATCGACAGGGCATTGAAGAAAGCCGTGGCGATCGGGTCGCCATTCAGCCAATGTCGCGCGACCGTGCGATCCCGTCCAAAGCGACGGTCGCGCGGTGTGATAGTGAGATCGGTCGGGGTCATGGGGATGCCTCCGGTTGTTACTTACATTGATGTAAATAAGAGTAACTGACACTCATGTCAATAAAACGCGCACGCCTCAGCCAGGATGAGAGCCGCCTCGTCGCCGTGGAGGCCGCGCGCGACCTGCTGATCGAGGCGGGACCGCAGGCCGTGACGCTCAAAGCCGTGGCCGGGCGCGTCGGGCGGACGCATGCCAATCTGCTGCATCATTTCGGGTCGGCGGCGGGATTGCAAAAGGCACTGGCCGCGCATCTGGGCGAGACGATCACGGCGAAAATCGGCGATGCGGTCAATGCGGCCCGGCGCGGCGAAGTCAGCCCCCGCATCATCGTGGACATGACGTTCGACGCTTTCGACCGGGAGGGTGCAGGCGCGCTGGCCAGTTGGATGCTGGCATCGGGCAATGAGGATGCGCTGGACCCGGTAGTGGAGGCGATCCACCGGCTGGTCGATAAGCTGGCGGCGAGTGCGCTTAGCCCCAACCTTGCCGAATTGATCCGGGAGAATACGCTGATGCTGGTTCTGCTGGCGCTGGGCGATTCGCAACTGGGCGGTGCTATGGCCGGGGCGCTGGCTTTGCCGCGTGAAAAAGCACGCGAAATCGCCACAAGGAGCCTCACTTTTGCGCTAATGCAGGAGGCGGCCGCCTTAGCTGCGAAGGCCAAGGTTTAACTTTTCACGATTAGGCGCTATGGGCGCGGGCAGGATGGACGATCGCTGTATCGTCCCATTGTTTCTTGTTTACCGCATTTCGCGAGCCGACGGCTGTTCCAGCCGCCTCCGGAATGCTATTTTTGATTTTACGCATTCTGCGAGCCGCCGACTGTTCCAGCCGGCTCCAGAATGCTCTATGGGCGCGCCATGCATTTTCTCGATCAAGCCAAAATCTACATCAAATCCGGCTGGGGTGGCCCCGGCGCTGTCAGTTTCCGCCGTGAGAAATACGAGGAATATGGCGGCCCCGATGGCGGCAATGGCGGCAAGGGCGGCGACATCATCTTCGAAGCGGTGCAGGGCCTCAATACCCTGATCGATTTCCGCTACACGCAGCATTTCAAGGCGCAGCGCGGCACGCCCGGCATGGGCAAGAACCGCTATGGCGCAGGTGGCAAGGATCTGATCATCAAGGTGCCGGTCGGCACCCAGATATTGTCCGACCCCAAGCCGATCGAAGGCAGCGAAGACGAGGACGGCTATCCCGAATATGAGGATCAGGACGTTCTGGCCGACTTCACCGAGGTCGGGCAGCGCGTCACCTTCCTGCGTGGCGGCGACGGCGGGCGCGGCAACATGTCGTACAAGACCAGCACCAACCGCGCGCCGCGTCAGCATGGCACGGGCTGGCCGGGCCAGGAATTGTGGGTGTGGCTGCGCCTCAAGCTGCTGGCCGATGTCGGGTTGGTGGGGATGCCCAATGCGGGCAAATCCACGCTGATCAATCAGGTGACCAATACCAAGGCGAAGGTCGGTGCCTATGCCTTTACCACCACCAAGCCGCAGCTGGGCGTGGTGCTGCATCGCGACCGCGAATTCGTGCTGGCGGATATTCCGGGCCTGATTGCGGGCGCGGCCGAGGGTGTGGGGATTGGCGACCGGTTCCTGGGGCATATCGAGCGGTGCCGCGTGCTGCTGCACATGATCGACGCGACGACCGACGATCCGGTCGAGGCCTTCCATATCGTGACCGACGAACTGGCCGCGTACGGGGAAGGTCTGGATGAAAAGCCGCAGCTGGTGGTGCTGAACAAGGGCGACCTGCTGGGGCAGGAACTGATGGAAGATATTGCCGACCAGCTGCGCGAGGAAGCGGGCGTGGAGGATGTCTTCATCATTTCCGGCGCGACCGGCGAAGGCGTGGGGCCTTTGCTGGACGCAGTGCTGCTGATGATGGATCAGGATAGCGAGGACCGTGAAGAAGACGGCGGCGCGGACAGCGAGGCCGGCTGGTCGCCGATCTAGAGCCAGATCATCAACCTCCGTTCGGTTCGAGCTTGTCGAGAACTTTGCGCGGGGGTTCTCGACAGGCTCGAACTGAACGGACCTTTTACTGTGACCTCTCCCCTCTCCGGTTTCCCCCCTGCCCTCGTCCGCCGACTGGTCATCAAGATCGGGTCGGCCCTGCTGGTCGATCCGGCGGGACAGGTGCGCGTCGATTGGCTGCGCACGCTGGTGGCCGATGTGGCGGAGCGCAAGGCGGCGGGGCAGCAGGTCATCATCGTGTCGTCGGGCGCGATCGCGCTGGGCGCGCGGCGGCTGAAATTGCCCAAGGGTGGACGCGGCAGTCTTGAGGATGCGCAGGCAGCGGCGGCGACCGGGCAGATCGCCTTGTCGCAATGCTGGGCCAGCCTGCTGGACGAAAAAGGCATTACCGCCGCGCAGATGCTGGTGACGCTGGACGATCTGGAAAACCGGCGGCGTTATCTGAACGCTTCGGCCACGCTGGAGCGGCTGATGGCGCTGGATGTGGTGCCGGTCATCAACGAGAATGACAGCGTGGCGACGAGCGAAATCCGCTTTGGCGACAATGATCGGCTGGCGGCGCGTATCGGACAGGCGGCACGGGCTGACGCGGTTGCGCTGCTTTCCGATGTAGACGGGCTTTACACCGCCAACCCGCACGTCGATGCCAGCGCCATGCTGATAGAGACGATAGAGACGATCGACGCCCGGATCGCGGCGATGGCGGATGACGGGTCCGCTTCGGGCATGGGGTCGGGCGGCATGGTGTCGAAGATTCAGGCGGCGCGGATCGCGACCGGCGCGAGCGCGCATCTGGCGATCATTTCGGGCAAGGTGGATTCGCCGCTGGCGCATTGGGCCAATGGTGGCAAGGGTTCGATCTTTCTCGCTGCGCAAGGTAAGGGCGCGCGCAAGGGCTGGCTGGCCGGGCGGTTGACGACGCGCGGGCGGATCATCGTGGACGCGGGCGCGGAAAAGGCGCTGGGCAAGGGCAACAGCCTGCTGCCCGCCGGGGTCGCGAGCGTCGAGGGTGTGTTCGATCGCGGCGACGTAGTCGATATCGTGGCGCAGGACGGGCGGGTCATCGCGCGGGGCCTGATCGAATATGATAGCGAAGCGGCGGTGAAGATCGCGGGTAAGCGTAGCGAGGATATCGCGGCGCTGCTGGGCGAAATGCCGCGATCCGTACTGGTCCATCGCGACCATATGGCGATGGTCTGAGGGTCATGCAGCAGATGCGGATTGCCATTACCGGCGCGACGGGCTTCGTCGGTGCCGAAGTGCTGGAACAGGCGCTGAGCGACGGGCTGCGCGTCAATGCGCTCACCCGCCGGGCGCAGCCGCCCCGCGCGAAGCTGAAATGGGTGCATGGGTCGCTGGAAGATGCGGCGGCGCTCGATACGCTGGTGCGCGATGCCGACGCGGTGATCCATATTGCGGGCGTGGTGAACGCGCCCGACCGCGACGGGTTCGAGGCCGGCAATGCGCGCGGCACCATGGCGGTGGTCGACGCGATGCGGAAGCGCGGGATCAAGCGGCTGGTGCATGTGTCGTCGCTGGCGGCACGGGAGCCGGGCCTGTCCGACTATGGATGGTCCAAGGAACTGGCCGAAAAGCATGTGAAGGCCAGCGGCCTGGACTGGACCATCGTTCGGCCGCCGGCGATTTACGGGCCGGGTGACAAGGAAATGCTGGAACTGTTCCGCATGGCCAAGCGCGGCATCATGATGCTGCCGCCGGGCGGCCGCTTGTCGGTGATCCATGTGGGCGATCTGGCCGCGCTGCTGCTGGCGTTGTCGGGCGAGCGCGAGAACAGCCTGACCCGCATTTATGAGGTCGATGACGGTACGCCGGGCGGATGGGATCACAAGGATTTCGGGCAGGCGATCGGCCGCGCGATCGGGCGGTCGGTGAAGACGCTGGCGACGCCGGAATGGCTGTTGACCATCGCTGCGCGGGCCGACCGGCTGGTGCGCGGGAAAAAGGCCAAGCTGACACCGGACCGGGTCGATTATTTCTGCCATCCCGACTGGGTGGTGGGCAAACGCCGGCAACCGCCCAAGCGGCTATGGTTGCCTCAGGTGAAGACCGAGGATGGGTTGAGCGCGACCGTGGCGGCCTATCGATTGAAGGGGTGGCTTTAACATCCCCTCTTCCGTTCGGTTCGAGCTTGTCGAGAACCCTGGCACAAGGGTTCTCGACAAGCTCGAACCGAACGGAATTTATTGGTTTTCCGCAGCCGGCTTTTTCGCGCGTTGTTCTGCCAGAAATTCGCTGATCGCCTGACCGCTGGCGTTGAGCAGCGGATAGGTGCGCGCGTCGCTGAGCCAGTCGGGGCGGCGGGCGCCGCTGCCGTAGAATGTGTCATAGACCAGGCTGAAGGCGAGGAAGAGGATCGTCGCGCCGATCAGGCCCTTTACCGCGCCGAAGCCCGCGCCCAGCACCCGGTCGACCGGACCCAGGATCGACTGGCGCGTGCGCCGGCCGATGGCGTGGGCGATCAGTTTCCCTACGCCGAAGGTCACGCCGAAGACGAGGACCAGCGCCAGCATCGCCGCGCCGCTGCTGTTGCCGACGAAAGCGCTGAGCAATTCGGCGGCCGGGGCATGGAACAGGCGGATGGCGAAGATCGCCAGCACCCAGGCGATGAGCGAGAGGGTTTCCAGCACGAAACCGCGCATGAGGCCCAGCACGGCGCAACCGCCGATGGCGAGCAGGACGAGAATGTCGATGGCGTTCATTGGCGAGCCTGTATTTCCTGACGCTGTTCCCCGGCGCAGGCCGGTGAACAAGCTGGAGATTTCCCGCCGTCGCTATCCGCGTCCCAGCATCTGGTCAACAAGCTGCGCGAGGGTGCGGAAACCGCTGACCGCGATTCCCTTGACCCCGTCCGCCGCCGACGCCGGGATATAGGCACGGGCGAAACCGAGTTTCGCCGCTTCGCGCAGGCGCAGGGGCGAATGGGATACGGGGCGGATTTCGCTCGACAGGGCGACTTCGCCGAACAGGACGATATCGACCGGCACCGGCCGTTCCGACATGGCGGAGATAAGCGCGGCGGCGACGGCGAGGTCGGCGGCCGGATCGGTCAGGCGATAGCCGCCCGCGACGTTGAGATAGACTTCGCAGGTCGAGAAGCTGAGGCCGCAGCGCGCCTCCAGCACGGCAAGGATCATCGCGAGCCGGCCGCTGTCCCAGCCGACCACGGCGCGGCGGGGGGTCGCGCCGCTGGAGAGGCGCACGACCAGCGCCTGAATTTCGACCAGTACCGGCCGCGTCCCTTCCAGCGCGGGGAAGACGGTCGCGCCCGTGACCGTCTCGTCGCGATTGGTGAGGAACAGGGCGGATGGGTTGGCGACTTCCTCCAGCCCTTCGGCGACCATGGCGAAGACGCCGATCTCATCCGTGCCGCCGAAGCGGTTCTTGACCGCGCGCAGGATGCGATATTGGTGGCTGCGTTCGCCTTCGAACGCCAGCACGGTGTCGACCATATGTTCCAGCACGCGCGGGCCGGCGATGCTGCCATCCTTGGTCACATGGCCGACCAGGATCAGCGCGGTGCCGCGCTGCTTGGCGAATTTAATGAGTTCCTGGGACGAGGCCCGAACCTGGCTGACGGTGCCGGGCGCGCCTTCGATCAGGTCGCTGTGCATCGTCTGGATGGAGTCGATGATGAGCAAGGCTGGCGGTGGCCCATCTCCCAAGGTCGTCAGGATATCGCGGACGGAGGTGGCGCTGGCCAATTGTACCGGCGCGTTGCCGAGGCCCAGGCGCTGGGCGCGCAGGCGGACCTGATCGGCGGCTTCCTCGCCACTGATATAGGCGACCGACAGCCCGCGCGCGGCGATGCGCGCGGCGGCTTGCAGCAGCAGCGTGGATTTGCCGATGCCCGGATCGCCACCGATCAGGGTCGCGGAGCCATGGACGATGCCGCCGCCCAGCGCCCGGTCGAATTCGGCGATGCCGGTGCTGGTGCGCGGAGGCAGTTCGACCGTGCTGTCGAGGCCGACCAGCGTAATGGCGCGTCCGCCATTTTGCAGGTCATGCCGGGACGAGAAGACCGTTTCCGCAGCTTCTTCGACGATGCTGTTCCATTCGCCGCAATCCTCGCACTGGCCCTGCCACCGGCTGGCGACGGTGCCGCATTGCTGACAGACGAATTTGCGTTTTGCCTTGGCCATGTCTTCTCATCTCCGTTTGGTTCGAGCCTGTCGAGAACCGATGCGCGCGGGTTCTCGACAAGCTCGAACCGAACGGGAGTTTGTATGGAAGGAATTTAGGAACAATTCAAGAACATCGCAACATGATCTGGAAACATCCGCCAAGCTGGCGCATTGAAACGGCATGAAAACAATCCGGGTTGCCAGCTATAATATCCGCAAGGCCATCGGCACCGATCGGCGGCGGGTGCCGGAACGGGTGCTGGAGGTGCTGGCGGAGGTGGATGCCGATATCGTCGCCTTGCAGGAGGCGGACCGGCGCTTTGGCGTGCGGTCAGCGGCGATCCCACCGCTGTTGATGGACAATCAGAGTGGATATCGGCCGGTGCCGCTCAACGTGCAGACCGATTCGATGGGCTGGCACGGCAATGCGATATTGGTGCGCAAGGAAGCGGAGGTCGGGAGCCACGACGTGCTGCACCTGCCCTATCTGGAGCCGCGTGGCGCGACCATGGCGGAGGTGACGCTGAACGGCGCGTCGGTGCGGGTGTTCGGCATGCATCTGGATCTGTCGGGGCTGTGGCGACGGCGGCAGGCGGCGGCGGTGATCCATGCGGCGGCGCAGGGCGAGGCGATGCCCACCGTGCTGATGGGCGACCTCAACGAATGGAGCGCCGGGCGGGGATGCCTGGCCGATTTTGCGCGGCATTACAGCTTTGCGCCTTGTGGGCGTAGTTTCCATGCGCGGCGGCCGGTGGCGCGGCTGGACAGGATCATGCACTGCGGGAAACTCAAGCTGACGAATTGCGGCGTGCATGAGAGCGCGGCGGCGCGGAAGGCTTCGGACCATCTGCCGATCTGGGCGGAGTTTGCGGTTGGGTGAACGAATGGGCTTTGGGTTGCCAATCCCACTTCCCTCTGCGACGTTCGCCCCATGAAGGAGCGGGAATTGCGGCTGGCGCTGGTCTGCTATGGCGGGATCAGCCTGGCGATCTACATGCACGGCATCACCAAGGAGGTGTGGCATCTGGCGCGCGCCAGCCGGGCCTTTCATGATGGCGTGCCGGCCAGCGGCGGCAGCGAGGCCGTCTATGCGCAGGTGCTCGCCGCGATGGAGGCGGCCAGCGGGGTGCGATTGCGCGTCATGCCCGACATTATCGCGGGCGCCAGCGCGGGCGGGATCAACGGCATTTTTCTGGCGCAGGCGATCGAGACGGGGCAGTCGCTGGAGCCGTTGACGACCATGTGGCTGGACAATGCCGATGTCGATCGGTTGCTGGACCCCGACGCCCGCCCTGCCCGCGCCATGACGAAATTCTGGGCCACGCCTTTGGTGTGGATGGCGGCGCGGCGGCCGGGCGACGCGGTGGAGCGGACCGTGGCACCGGACACGCGCGAAGAAGTGCGGATGAAACTTTCCCGCTTCATTCGGTCGCGCTGGTTCGAGCCGCCCTTTGGCGGGGAGATATTTTCGGCCATGCTGGTCGATGCGTTCGACGCGATGGCGGCGGCGGAAAAGGGGCAACCGCTGTTGCCGGAGGGGCATCCGCTCGACCTGTTCGTGACCGTCACCGATTTCGAGGGGCATCCCCAGAGCCTCAATCTCAACAGCCCGGCGCAGGTGATCGAAACCGAGCATCGGCTGTCGATCGGTTTCAAGGCGCGCGGGCGCAGCCAAGACGGGCGCGAACGGGGCTTTGCCGATGCGGCCGAACTGGTGTTCGCGGCGCGGGCGACGGCGAGTTTCCCCGGTGCCTTTCCGCCCTTCACCGTGCGGGAACTGGACCGGGTGTTGAAGCGCCGGCGCCGCGGATGGCCGACGCGCGACGCCTTTCTGGCGCGTGCCCTGCCCCGCCATGCGGCGCGCGGGACGGCGGAGGACGCGGTGCTGATCGACGGGTCGGTGCTGGCGAACGCGCCCTTCGCGCAGGCGATCGGCGCGCTGAAGAACCGGCCGTCGCGGCGGGAGGTGGATCGGCGCTTCGTCTATATCGATCCGAAGCCAGGGCACCGTTCCATCCGCCTGAACAAGGAGGGCGAGCAGCAGGACGCACCGACCGGCGAGGATGCGCCACTGCCCGGATTTTTCCGCACCATATTCGGCGCGCTGTCCGACATTCCGCGCGAGCAGCCGATCCGCGACAATCTGGAGGCGATCGACCGGCATAGTGCGGGCATCAGGCGGATGCGGCGGATATTGGATGCGCTGCGTCCCGGCATAGAAGCCGATGTGGAAAGCGCGATCGGGCGCATGCTGTTTCTGGACCGGCCGACGCCCGCGCGCCTTTCCGCATGGCGCGGCAAGGCGCAGCAGCGGGCGGCGAGCGCGGCGGACTTTGCCTATCCGGCCTATGGTCATCTTAAATTATCGGGGATCGTCGAGTCGCTTTGTTCGCTGCTGTTTCGCCTGAGCGGCGAGGAAAGCGCGATGATGCGGGAAAGCTATCGTCAGGCGATCTGGGCGGCGATCCGGGCCGAGGGGGCGGACCAGTTGAGCGACGATGGCGGATCGGCGTCGGCGCCGGTCGCTTTCTTTCGCGCGCATGACTTGGCCTTTCGCATCCGGCGGCTGCGCTATCTGGCGCGGCGGCTGGCCGATACGCTGGAACTGGAGGCGGAGGCGGACGATCCGGCGGTGCTGGCGATGCACGATGCCATCTACGGCGCGCTCAGCCTTTATGCAGAATGCGAGGATAGCGAGTTTCACGGAGCCGAGGTGATCGCCGCGGCCAAGTCCGTGCCGACCGATGCGGCCGCGGCGATGGAAGCGGTGGCGCAGGCGCGGGGATTGAAGGCGCGGGACGAGGCGGCCGACCTGATGCTGGCGGAGGCGTTCGCCGGCCTGCCCAAGGGCGGTCGTCGCACGATGCTGCTTGCCTATCTGGGCTTCCCCTTCACCGATATCGCCACATTACCGTTGCTCCAGGGTGACACTTTGGATGAATATGATCCGGTCAAGGTCGACCGGATTTCGCCGGAGGATTGTTCCGCGATCCGGGGCGGCGGCGCGAGCGCCACGCTCAAGGGCATTGAATTCAACAACTTCGGGGCTTTCTTTAGCAGGGTCTATCGGGAGAATGACTATCTGTGGGGCCGGCTGCACGGGGTGGAGCGGCTTCTGGACATCGTGATTTCGGCCATGCCCGCAGCAAGCCGTCTTTCGCCCGAAGCATTGGCCGACTATAGGCGGGCCGCGTTTCTGGCGATCCTCGATGAGGAAGAGTCGCGGCTGCCCCATGTAGCCGATCTTATCGCCAGCTTGCGGGAGGAGATCGGGTGAGCGGGCGTTTTGGTCTGGTTCCTGTGGTGCTGATGCTGGCGCTCGTCGCCGGCTGTCGCGACTCGTCCGATGACAGCGCGCAGGCCGATAACGGCATCGCGCCGCCGAACGTCGTCGCTACCCTTTTGCCGGATCAGGCCGCGCCCCTGCCGATCGACAATGCGAGCGTTCCGGCCAAGGCATCGCCGGTCGTCACCGTCCGCGCCCAGCCGGCGCCGCGCAATGTGATGGACCTGCCGCCGTCGGACGATGATGTGTCCGCCCTGCCCTTCCCGCAGGAAGTCACCGCCTTCATGGTCGATCGCGACGGATGCGACCATTTCCGGGGCGAGGACGCTTATGACGCGGAACGACGCGCCTATATTGCCGAGAATGTCGCGGAATTGTGCCAGGGAACCGACGCCCGGTTGGCCTTGTTGCGCCGTCGCTATGCCGGTGACAGGTCGGTGACCGCCGCGCTCAAGGGCTATGACGCGCATATCGAGGGCGTGACGAGTTATTGATGTTGCGGTGTGTGGTGGATTGGCGGACATGCCCCCGACATTCGTCGCCCCGGGCTTGACCCGGGGCCCCGCTGCCTACGTAAACCCAGGATCAAAGAAAGCGGGATCCCGGGTCAGGCCCGGGATGACGATATTGCTTTATTCGCTTGTTGCCTGATTACTCCGCCAACCCGTCGATCAATTTGGCCAGATCGATGTCCCGCTGCGACAATCCTCCGGCGTCGTGGGTGGTAAGAACGATGTCCACCCGGTTATAGACGTTCGACCATTCGGGATGATGGTCCGCCTTTTCGGACAGGATTGCGACGCGGGTCATGAAGCCGAAGGCGCCGACGAAATCGGTGAAGGTGAAGCGGCGGGAAATGCCGTCCGGGTCCGATACCGGCGTCCATTGCGGCAGGTCCGCCAGCGCAAGCGCCCGTTCCTCATCGGTCAGTTTACCAATCATGTCCCTATCCTCATGAAATGCCTTGGGGTATGTGGCAGGCATGTCGTCCAACGGTCAACCGCCCCGCTTCGCTCCCACCAGGGAAGAGATTGAGACGCTGGCGCTTGTTGCGCTGAGCCGACTGCCCTCCCCCTTTACCGAACATCTGTCCGATGTCGTGCTGTTCGTGGAGGATTTTGCGGACGCGGCGATCCTGAAAGAGATGGAGCTGAGCGATCCGTTCGAACTCACCGGCCTGTATAGCGGGCGGTCGATCGGGCAGGAGGCGCAGACCGGGGACGGGCCGCCGACCGTGCATCTGTTCCGCCGGCCGTTGCTGGACGAATGGGTGGAGACGGGCGTGCCGCTGGACGCGCTGATCACCCATGTGGTGGTGCATGAAATCGGCCATCATTTCGGCCTGTCGGATATCGACATGCATGTCCTGGAGGACATGGTCACCCTATGACCGGCGCGGCGTTGCGCCTGACCGATGTCGCCTGCCTGCGGGGCGGGCGGATGTTGTTTGCTGGCGTGAACCTGACTCTGGAGCCGGGCGGCGGGGCGTTGCTGACCGGGCCGAACGGGGTGGGCAAGTCCAGCCTGCTGCGGGTTTGCGCCGGGCTGCTGCCCGCCTTTGCCGGGACGGTGGCGTGCAGCGGCGGCGTGGCGATGACCGACGAGCGGCTGGCGCTGGATGGCGAGTTGCCGCTGCGCGATGCCCTGTCCTTCTGGGCGAAGCTGGACCGCGCCGGGCAGGAGGCGGTCGATGCCGCGCTGGCCGCGATGGCGCTGAAGGGGCTGGCGCAGGTGCCGGTGCGGATGTTGTCGACCGGGCAGCGCAAGCGGGCGATGCTGGCGCGGGTCATCGCAAGCGGGGCCGGCGTCTGGCTGCTGGACGAGCCGGGCAATGGGCTGGATATGGCATCGCTGGACCTGTTGGGCCGGGCCGTGGCCGGGCATCTGGCGGCGGGCGGGATCGTGGTCGCGGCGTCGCACCAGCCGCTGCCGATCGACGCGCCGGTGACGGTCGCGCTCTCCGATTATCAGGCCGAGGCGGCATGAGGGTCTTGTGGTTGCTGGCGGTGCGCGATTTGCGCCAGGCCTGGGCTTCGGCGGGCCTATGGCTGCCGATCGCCTTCCTGCTGCTGGTCGCCAGCCTCTATCCCTTCGCGGTCGGGCCGGATGCGGCGTTGCTGGGGCGGACCGGCGGGGGGATGCTGTGGATCGCGGCATTGCTGGCCAGCCTGCTGCCGGTCGATCGGCTGGTCGCGCCGGACATGCAGGCCGGCGTGCTGGACCAGATTGCGCTGCGTGGCGTGGGCGAGGAACTGGTGGTGACGGCGCGGCTGCTGGCGCACTGGCTGGGGTTCGGGCCGCCGTTGATGATCGCCACCCTGCCTGCGGCCGCGCTGCTGAAGCTGGATGGCGCGACGATCATGACGCTGGAACTGGGGCTGCTGATCGGGACGCCGGCGCTGGCGGCATTGGGGTTGCTGGTGGCGACGCTGACGGCGGGGCTGCGGTCGAGCGGGGCGCTGGCGGGGCTGTTGGCGCTGCCGCTGGCGGTGCCTTTGCTGATCTTCGGCGCAGGGACGCTGGGCGATGGGAGCGGCGCGGCGTTCAAATTTCTGGGCGCGGCGTCCTTGCTGCTGGTGGCGATCACGCCCTTTGCAGGCGGGGCGGCGATCCGGGCCGGGCGGGAATAGGATTTCGGGCGCAAGAGTCTTTTGTCACCGCATTTTGCGAGCCGTCATCTGTTCCAGATGACTTCAAAATGCTCTAACTTCGCACATTTCCCACATGTTTCGATATTTTGTTGCGCGCGCCTGATCCTATTGGAAACTGTTGCGGCAATCGACTGCACGGCGCGATCATGGCATTATTGCGTGCAATAGGACAGCTTTGCGCCCCTGCTTCATTGACGGGTGCCTGCGAATCAGGCAGCTTCCCTTACGGAAGTCGATAAAAATCGACGCCATCGAGAGGATGCCACCATGAACCGAATTCGCGCGAATTCCGGAAATGCCTTTCATCGGCTGCTCGTTCGATGCCTGGCGGAACAACATCAACCCACAGACGAGGAGATCGATCTGGTCGCGGGCAAGATCTGGCACGAAAGCTACGGATCGCAGACCGGCCAGCCATGGGTGGAGGTCGTGCCCGACAGCGTGACCCATCGGCAGATGATCGGCGCGGCGAAAATGGCGCTGCGGCCGCAGTTGCGGTGCGAGCTGGGGGCTGGATAAAGCCGTGCCGGATTGCGCCATGTCCGTTGGCAAGGTCGGACTATGGAGGCGCATCGCGGCATTACGGCAGAGCATCCGGAGATAAGCGCGAAGTCATGCCATGGTCCGTACAGGTCCACCTCATAGCGAAATGCGTCGGGGCCAAACCTTGGGACGTGTTCCCCGGCGCAGGCCGGGGTCCAGGTTCCACGCGCTGAACTGGACCCCGGCCTGCGCCGGGGAACGCACGGCGAAAGGCATTTGCCCATTGGTGCCGGCTCTAACGGGATGGGTTTTTACGGCAGGATGCGAGCCTCCGTGTCGGTTACGCCCTCTTACCGCGTGACGGGATCGACGAGGGCCACGCCTGACTGGCGCATCCCGCCTCCTCCCTTCCTCCAGCTCGACATCGCCCGGCCCTTGCGCCAAAGGCGGCGGCATGTTCGGTCTTGTCGCGCCCATCCTTTTCGTCCTCATCTGGTCCACCGGTTTCATCGTCGCGCGGGCGATGGTGCCACATGGCGCACCGGAGCTGATCCTGGCGCTGAGGCTGACGGCGACGGCGATCCTGCTGAGCGGCGCGGCGCTTTATGCGCGGCAGGCCTGGCCCAGGGGGCAGCGGCTGGGGCTGCATCTGGCGGCGGGCGCGATGCTGCATGGCTTCTATCTGACGCTCAGCTGGTGGGCGGTGAATAACGGCATGCCGGCCGGCGTCATGTCGCTGCTGGGGTCGCTGCAACCGCTGATGGTGGCGGTGGTGAGCGTAGCGCTGTTGGGCGAGCGGCTGCCGGGGCGTGCCTGGGGCGGGCTGGCCATCGCGATCATCGGCGTGGGCTGCGTCCTGACGCCCGCGATCGCGCGATCGGGCGCAGGTGCGATCAGCATCGTGCCGGCGGTCGTGGGGATGATCGCGGTGCTGGCGATGGCGGGCGGTACGCTGATCCAGCGCGGCGCGATCGCGGGCGACGGCATCGCTGTGTCGGGCGCGGTGCAGAATATGGGCGGCGCGCTGGTGGCGATCGCCGCGACCTTGCTGGTCGGCGAATATCGTTGGGACGGGGCGCCGATCCTGTGGATCGGCCTTGGCTGGTCGGTGCTGGGCCTGTCGGCCGGTGGCCTGTCGCTGCTGGTGTGGCTGGTGCGGCATCAGGGAGCGACGCGCATGTCGATGCTGTTGCTGCTGGTGCCGCCATTGGCCGCGATCGAGGCGTGGATTTTGTTCGGCGAGCGGCTGGGGCCGGTGCAACTGCTTGGCTTCGCACTGGCGCTGGGCGGGGTGCTGATCGGGCGGTCGCAGGGTAAGAAAGTGGGGGTCGTGGAGCCGGCCTGACCGGTCTGCGCGTCCTTCGACAGGGGCAGAACAGGCTTCGCTCGAAACGAACGGCCGGCGAAATTACCCCTCGCGCAGCTGCTCGTGGTGGCGGATGACTTCGTCGATGATGAAGCGCAGGAATTTTTCGGTGAAGTCGGGATCGAGCTTCGCGTCAAGCGCCAGCTGGCGCAGGCGGGTGATCTGGCGATCCTCCCGGCCGGGGTCGGCGGGGGGCAGATCGTGAGTCGCCTTATGTTCGCCGACGGCCTGGGTGATCTTGAAACGCTCGGCCAGCATGAACACCAGCGCCGCGTCGATATTGTCGATGCTTTCGCGATAGCGGTTCAAAGTCTCGTCCACTTGGGCCTCCGGTTCCAGATGGCGCGCTTTTTGCCGCATCCGGCGCCTTGTGCAAGCTATTCCCGCTTGCCTTTCACATTTTGCACCGCCACATGGGCGCGGTCATGACAGCACCCGCCCCCGGTAACGTCCACCCGATCGGCCGCGCGAACGCCGCGCCTTCGCTCGCCCCCATCATGTCGCTGGTTGCCGACGGCATGAACCAGGTCAATGCCGTGATTCTGGACCGGATGCAGTCGCGCATCCCCCTGATCCCGGAACTGGCCGGTCATCTGATTGCAGGTGGCGGCAAACGCTTGCGGCCGATGCTGACATTGGCCTGCGCCGACCTGGTCGGCTATGCCGGTGCGCGCCATTACAAGCTGGCCGCCGCCGTCGAGTTCATCCACACCGCCACGCTGCTGCACGACGATGTCGTCGACGGATCGGGGCTGCGTCGGGGTCGCAAGACCGCCAACATCATCTGGGGCAACAGCGCCAGCGTGCTGGTAGGCGATTTCCTCTTCTCCCGCTCGTTCGAACTGATGGTCGAGGCGGAGTCGCTGAAGGTTCTGAAAATCCTGGCGAACGCGTCGGCGGTGATCGCCGAGGGCGAGGTGAACCAGCTGACCGCCCAGCGCAAGATCGATACCAGCGAAGAACAATATCTGGACATTATCGGCGCCAAGACCGCCGCCCTGTTCGCCGCCGCCTGCCGCATTTCTGCCGTGGTCGCCGACCGCAGCGAGGCCGAGGAGCAGGCGCTGGACGTCTATGGCCGGAACCTTGGCATCGCATTCCAGCTGATCGACGACGCGATCGATTATGAATCGGACGGCGCGACCATGGGCAAGGATGCGGGCGACGATTTCCGCGACGGCAAGGTGACTTTGCCGGTGATCCTGGCTTATGCGCGTGGGTCGAGCGAAGACAAGGTCTTCTGGAAGGCGGCGATCGCCGGCCACAAGATCAGCGACGAAGATCTGGCCCATGCCACCGGCCTGCTGCGCCAGACCGGCGCGATCGCCGACACGATGGCGCGCGCGCGCCATTATGGCCAGCGCGCGATCGACGCCTTGGGGCGCTTCGATGCCGGTCAGGCCAAGGCGGCCCTTACCGAAGCGGTCGAATTCGCTATTGCGCGGGCCTATTGAGGTTTTCCGGCGTCTGATCGTTCGATCAAACGCCATCCCCTGACAAAGAAAGTGCAGGGCTTCGACAGGCTCAGCCCGAACGGGTCAGAGGGCGGAGCCGGATTCCGCCCATGATCCTTTCCCCCGAAACCATCGCTTTTCTGGTCGCCGCAGCGACAATGGCCGGGTGCGTCGATGCGATGGCGGGCGGCGGCGGGCTTATCACCCTGCCCGCTTTGATGGCGGTGGGCATTCCGCCGGTACAGGCGGTGGCCACCAACAAGCTGCAAAGCTGTTTCGGCACGTTCGGCGCCTGCGTTGCCTATGCCCGGCGCGGGCATATGGATTTGAAGACATATAAATGGCCGATCATCGCGGCCTTTGTGGGGTCCGTGGGCGGCGCATGGCTGCTCCAGCGGGTCGATCCGTCGATCCTGGCGGGGCTGATGCCCGCATTGCTGATCGCGATGGCGGCCTATTTCACTTTCTCCCCCAAGCTGGGCGATGCGGATCGCCATGCGCGGGTGGGCATAGCGGGGCTGACCGGGCTGGTCGGGGTCGTGGGTTTTTACGATGGCTTTTTCGGGCCGGGTGCGGGCGCATTCTATACCACGATCCTGCTGGCGCTGGGCGGACTGTCGATCCTGCGCGCCACAGCGCAGACGAAGGCGGCGAATTTCGCGAGCAATGTCGCCGGGCTGCTGACCATGTTGGCGGGCGGGCATGTGATCTGGATCGCGGGCCTGGCCATGGCCGTGGGCAGCATCACCGGCGGGCAGATCGGGTCGCATCTGGCGATGCGCTTCGGGTCGCGCCTGATCAAGCCGTTGTTGATCATCATGTCGCTGGCGCTGACCGCCAAGATGCTGCTGGACCCGAAAAACCCGATCCATATCTATCTGTTCGGGTAAAGACGGAACACAAGCAACGATCCGCCGGTAGTGGCAGGCCGCCTTGCGCTTCGCCCCGATTGGCGCGAGAGGAAGGGCAATGAGCGACCTGCCGATCCCCCTGCCCATTCATGCCGTGCTGCCCGACCTGCTTTCCGCGTTGCGGACGGGGAGCAATGCCGTGCTGGTGGCGCCGCCGGGCGCGGGCAAGACGACAGCGGTGGCCCCTGCCCTGCTGAACGAGCCATGGTGCGAGGGACAGGTGCTGCTGCTGTCGCCACGCAGGCTGGCGGCGCGGGCGGCGGCGGAGCGGATCGCCGAAATGATGGGCGAACAGCCGGGCGGCACGGTCGGCTATGCGACGCGGATGGACAGCAAGCTGTCGGCGCGCACGCGGCTGCTGGTGCTGACCGAGGGTATTTTCGTGCGGCGGATACAGGATGATCCGGAACTGACGGGCGTGTCCGCCGTGCTGTTCGACGAAGTGCATGAGCGCAGCCTGGACAGCGATTTCGGGCTGGCGCTGGCGCTGGATGCGCAGGAGGCGTTGCGGCCCGACCTGCGGATCGTGCCGATGTCGGCGACGTTGGATGGGGCGCGGTTCGCTTCTCTATTGAACGGCGCGCCGGTGATCGAGAGTGAGGGGCGCATCCAGCCTCTGGAGCTGCGCCATATCGGGCGCGCGGCGGAGAAGAAGATCGAGGATGAGATGGCGACGGCGATCCGCCGGGCGCTGAGCGAGGAAGCCGACGGCGACCTGCTCGCCTTCCTGCCGGGCGTGCGGGAGATCGAGCGGACGGCGGAGCGGATAGAGGGCGGCGCGATCGAGGTGCATATGCTGCACGGCTCGCTCGATCCGGGAGCGCAGCGGGCGGCGATCCGGCCGTTGCGGTCCGGCGCGCGCAAGGTGATATTGGCCACCTCCATCGCGGAAACCAGCCTGACCATCGATGGCGTGCGGATCGTGGTGGATAGCGGGCTGGCGCGGCGGCCGCGCTATGACCGGGCCGCCGGCGTGACGCGGCTGGTGACGGAGCGGGCCAGCCAGGCGTCGGCCACGCAGCGCGCCGGGCGAGCGGCGCGGCAGCGGCCGGGCGTCGCCTATCGGCTATGGGAAGCGGCGGCGAGCGCGGGGATGCCGCCGTTCGATCCGCCCGAGATATTGGAGAGCGACCTTTCGAACCTGCTGCTGGATTGCGCGCTGTGGGGGGTGAGCGATCCCGGCGCGCTGCGCTGGCTGGATGTGCCGCCGGCCGCTGCGGTCGAGGAGGCGCGCAAGAGGCTGACGGTGCTGGAGGCGCTGGACGGCGATGGGCGGATCACGGCGCATGGGAAGGCGCTGGCCAAGCTGCCTCTGTCACCCAGGATCGCGCATATGCTGGTGCGGGCGGGCGAGATGGGAATGGCCGAGGTTGCGGCGGATGTCGCGGTGCTGCTGGGCGAGCGGGGGATTGGCGGGCAGGATACCGACCTGACGCTGCGGCGGCAGCGCTGGCAGCGGGAAAGCGGCAAGCGGGCGGATGCGGCACGAGGGTTGGCGAAAAGATGGGCGAAACTCCTTTCCCCCCTCCCTATTAGGGAGGGGCTGGGGGTGGGTGGCTCCGCAGGAGGCTCGCTACGCTCGCCACCCACCCCAACCCCTCCCTTGAAAGGGAGGGGCTATTCTGATCATGCCGTCGGCATCGCGCTCGCCCTTGCCTTTCCGGATCGCATTGCGAAGCGGCGCTCTGCCGATGGTGCGGATTGGACGAGTGTGGGCGGGCGCGGTTTTCGGCTTGATCCGCTGTCGCCGCTGGCGCGGGAAGAGTGGCTTGCCGTGGGTGAGGTGCAGGGTAGCGCTGCGGGCGCGCGGATCTTGTCCGCCGCGCCGATCGATGAGGCGGATGTGATCGCCTTGTTCGGCGCGCGGATTGCGACCACACGCACGGTGAAATTCCGTCCCGCCAATGGCGGGATCGAGGCGCTGCGCGAACGGCGGCTGGGCGCGGTGCGGCTGTCGAGCGGGTCGGATGATCGGCCCGATCCCGATGCGGTGGTCGCGGCTTTGGTCGACGGCGTGCGGCAGGGCGGGCTGGACCTGCTGCCCTGGTCGGAGGCGGCGCAATCGCTGCGGATGCGGGGCGCATTTGCCGGGCTGGAGGCGCTGTCCGATGCAGCGCTGATCGAGACGCTGGACGAATGGCTGCCATCGCTGCTGACGGTCAAGCGGCGGCTGTCGGATATCGACCGGTCGCAGCTTTCGGGCATACTGGAGGGGCTGATCGGATGGGATGGGAAGAGCCAGCTGGATCGGCTGGCCCCGCCCGATTTCCGGTCGCCTGCGGGCAGCAACCATGCGATCGACTATGCGGCCGAGGGTGGACCGCGCGTGGAATTGCGGGTGCAGGCGCTGTTCGGACTGGCCACGCATCCGACGGTGGGAAGCGAGCGCATTCCACTGGTCCTGTCGCTGACGTCGCCGGCCGGGCGGCCGATCCAGACGACGCGCGATCTGCCCGGTTTCTGGGCGGGCAACTGGCGCGATGTGGCGAAGGAAATGCGGGGGCGCTATCCGCGCCATCCCTGGCCCGACGATCCGGCCGGCGCGAGCGCCACATTGCGGACCAAAAATGCCGATGCCAGAGGACATGGTGCCCGCAAGTCTTGACTTCGCGGCGGCCACTGGTGCAACGCACAATGACGAATTTACGGAGTCTTTCGCGATGAGCGCGCGCATTTACCAGATCCAGAAGAACGCCCTCCAGTCCGGCAAGGCGCTGACCCACAAATGGGTGCTGGAATATGCGCCGGCCGAAGCCAAGAAGGCCGATCCGCTGACCGGCTGGGCCGGGTCGGGCGACACGCAGCAGCAGTTGAAGCTGAGCTTCCCGTCGCAGGACGCGGCGGTCGCTTATGCGCAGAAGCAGGGCGTGGCCTACACCGTCATCGCGACCCCGCCCAAGACGCTGAAATTGCAGGCCTACGCCGACAATTTCCGGTAAGCGGACGCAAAAGCCATTTCATATTCGGGCGCGATGCTGCCCGATTGACGCCTTATTCGCTTGCCAAAGAGCGGGATGAGGCGGCAAATGCCGCGCTTTGACGGAAAGAATTTACCGATAATGACCGATCGCACCGCCATTTTCGACAGCGTCGCCACGCAGATCGAGCCTTTCAACAAGAAGGGCGTCGCACTGACCGAAGCCACCAGCTTCGCCGGCGACCTGGAGTGGGACAGCCTGACGGTGATGGATTTCGTCGCGGCCATCGAAGATGAGTTCGACATCATCATCACCATGAACATGCAGGCCGAAATCGAAACCGTCGGCCAGTTGGTGGACGCGGTCGCGAAGCTGAAGGGCTGATACGCCCTTCCTCCTTCCGTTCGGTTCGAGCTTGTCGAGAACCCAAGTGCTGATGGTTCTCGACAAGCTCGAACCGAACGGCGGTTTTGACTTGAACGGAATTTTTCTATGACCGACGCCACCGCGACCGAAACGCGCGACCTGTTTTCCAAATTCGATCCGCTGATCAACGAGCGCGAGGCGCTGCTCGCGACCGGCGTGCGCGATCCCTATGCGATCGTGATGGATCAGGTGCTCTCGCCCACCCGCGCGATCATCAAGGGCAAGGAAACGATCCTGCTCGGCACCTATAATTATATGGGCATGACCTTCGATCCCGACGTGGTCGAAGCGGGAAAGAAGGCGCTGGACGAGTTCGGCGCGGGCACGACCGGCAGCCGCGTCCTCAATGGCACCTATCAGGGCCACAAGGAAGTCGAGGACGCGCTCAAGGAATTTTACGGCACGTCGGGCGCCATGGTTTTTTCGACCGGTTATCAGGCGAATCTGGGCATCATCTCCACCCTGGCGGGCAAGGGCGACTATGTCGTGCTGGACGCCGACAGCCATGCGTCCATCTATGACGGCTGCGGCCTGGGCAATGCGGAGATCGTGCGGTTCCGCCACAACAGTGTCGAGGATCTGGACAAGCGCCTCGGCCGCCTGCCCGCCGACGCGTTGAAGCTGGTGGTGCTGGAAGGTGTCTATTCGATGCTGGGCGACGTCGCCCCGCTGCCCGAAATGGTCGCCGCGATCCGCAAGCATCCCAATTGCATGATCCTTTGCGACGAGGCCCATGGCATGGGCTTTTTCGGTCCCAACGGCCGTGGCGCCTATGAAGAACAGGGCGTGGAGGGCGAGATCGACTTCGTGGTCGGCACCTTCTCCAAGTCGGTCGGCACCGTCGGTGGCTTCTGCGTTTCGAACCATCCCAAGTTCGAAATTTTGCGCCTCGTCTGCCGTCCCTATGTCTTTACCGCGTCGCTGCCGCCCAGCGTCGTCGCCACCGCCGCGACCAGCATCCGCAAGCTGATGCATGCGGGCGAAAAGCGCGCGCATCTGTGGAAGAACAGCCAGCGGCTGCACAAGGGGCTGAGCGATCTGGGGTTCAAGCTGGGTAGCGAGACACCCCAGTCGGCGATCATCGCGGTGATCCTGAGCGACCAGATGCAAGCCGTCGCCATGTGGCAGACGCTGCTGGAGCTGGGCCTCTACGTCAACATGGCGCGCCCGCCGGCGACCCCGGCCGGCACCTTCCTGCTGCGCTGCTCGCTGTGCGCGGAGCATAGCGACGAGCAGGTGACGCAGATCATCGGCATGTTCGAGACAGCGGGCAAGGCGACCGGCGCGATCAGCTGACAAGATCCAGGCGCCATATAGCGACCGATGGAGCCATGGGTGCGACGGAATATCGCGCACCCATGGAACTTTTCATCGTCGATGTATCGCCTTGAGCCTTGTTCGGCTAGTGTAACGGTCCGATGGCCGATACCGACTTTCCTGGCGACCAATATGATTGGGGCCGCGCGCTTGTCCGGCGCGCGCTGCCGCTGTTGCTTGGCCTGTTGTTGGTCGGATCGCTGGGGGCGCTGATCTACAGCGCCAGCAATGCGTCGCGCGACCATGCCCAGGCACTGGCCGAACAGCAGAGCAGCTTCGAGGTGATCGCACTGGCGCGCGGGTTCGAAGCGCGGATGGCGCGCGCCGAAGTGACATTGGCCCGCTATGTGATCAGCCTGGACCCCGATACCGGACGCCTGTTCCAGGACCAGTGGCGCGGCGCCGCCAGCCAGTTGAAGACGCTGGGCTATGCGACGCGGGAGTCCGCCTGGCAAAGTGGCAATGTCGCGGCGCTGCGCTATGCCTTCATCGCGCGCGGCAAGACGCTGAACGAGATTGGTCTGCGCACCACCTACGATCAGAAGATGGGGGCGCTGGCGCGATTCCATCAGGCCGGCAAGAGCCAGGATCTGCGGCGCATCACCGCCCTGCTCGACCTAGTCATCAAGGCGGAGAATGACCGGCTGCGCGAACGCAGCCTGGCGGTGACGCTGGCGGGCGATCGCAACGAATGGGTGGGAAAGACGTCGCGGCTGGTCGGGCTGGCGATGCTGGTGTGCATATTGTTCGGCATCTGGTTCGCCAACACGGCCTTTCGCGAGCGACGCACGGCGCGGCGATTGGCGGAGGTGGAGAGCGAACGCGCCGATCGGCTGGAGGCCGCGGTTGCGGCGCGCACGGCCGAACTGTCGGACGCCTATGAGCAGTTGAAGCAGGAATCGGCGGAGCGCGCGGCGGCGCAGGATCATCTGCGCCAGATGCAGAAGATGGACGCGGTGGGCCAGCTGACCGGCGGTATCGCCCATGATTTCAACAATATGCTGGCGGTCGTCGTCGGCGGGCTGGAACTGGCAAAGCGCAAGATGGCGTTGAAGCCCGACGAAGCGGACCGGCATCTGGACAATGCGATGGAGGGCGCCAATCGCGCAGCGGCGCTGACCCGGCGGTTGCTGGCCTTTGCCCGGTCGGAGCCATTATTGCCCAGCGCCGTCGATCCCGATGCGTTGCTGAGCGGGATGGCAGACCTGATCGATCGGACGATCGGCGACCAGATCAGCGTGCAGTTCGCCGAGGGCGCGAGCGGATGGCGCATCTTCGTCGATCAGCATCAGATGGAAAATGCGATCCTGAACCTGTGCGTCAATGCGCGCGACGCGATGGAGGGGCGCGGGCGGCTGACGCTGGCGACGGGGCAGACATTGCTGTCCGACGGCGAAGTCGGGGAATGCATGGCGGGCGATTATGTGACCGTCAGCGTGACCGACGACGGGTGCGGCATGGCGCCGGACGTGCTGGCGCGCGTGTTCGAACCCTTCTTCACCACAAAGCCCGTGGGCAAGGGTACGGGCTTGGGCCTCAGCCAGATTTTCGGTTTCGTGCGCCAGTGCGGTGGTGAAATTCGCATCGAGTCGACGCCCGGCCATGGCACCGGCGTTCATCTCTATCTGCCGCGATCGACCGGGGTGCAGGTGGCGGTGGAAGCCGAGACCAGCTTCGCCCGCGCGCCGGTGGAACAGCCCCCCACGCGCATCCTGGTGGTGGAGGATGACGCGCGCGTGCTGAACCAGACGATGGCGGCGCTGAGCGAACTGGGCCATCTGCCGATCGCGTGCGACCATCCGGGCAAGGCGGCCAAGCTGCTGGCGAGCCATGGCGACATCGGCCTGATCATCAGCGACGTGTTGATGCCCGACATGACCGGGCCGGAAATGGTGAAGGCCCTGCCCGCGCGGTTCCAGCATCTGCCGGTGCTGTTCGTGACCGGGTATACCGGCGACGGCAATGACAGCGCCGATTTCGCAGGACATCAGGTGCTGCGCAAACCCTATACGCTGATGGCGCTGGGGCAGGCGCTGGGCCAGACGCTCAGCGACCAGAATCTTAACGGATTGCGCCGCCCCGGAACAGCCGCGGCAGCAGAGTGACCGCGCCCAGCAGCGGCCAGCGCCGCTGCCAGGGCTTGATCTCTATCTTCGTGCCGGCATGGCGATTGATCTTCCACGCCAGATAATCGATGCCGCCGGCATAGGTGAAGCTGGCCTTGGCCAGGCGCGTGACCGACAGCCGCTTGCCGCGCCGCTGAAGCTGGCGCCAAAGCGCGGGGGCATCGGCAGGCGACGGTGGCAGGCCATCGGCCAATGCGGCATCACCAAAGCGGCGATAACGGTCGGGATCGGCATCGACGATGGAGAGGGAGCGGCCCTTCTTCTCGGCGCGCAGTTCGGCATTATAGGTCAGGGTGAAGCCGGTCTTCCACAGATCGAGGGCATTCGCCGGCGTTGGCCCCTGCCCTTCGTGCATCGGCTTTGCCAGCGACAGGAGCGTCGGCGCGGCCTGCGCCACGGCGGCGATGGCGCGCTGGCGGGCAAGATCGTCCGAGGCCCAGAGCAGGCGCGAAGGTTGGGCGAAGCGCGCCCAGACCGAGACATTGTCCGCCGCCGGGCTGTTGAGGCGGGCGAAATCGGCTTCGGACAGGACCGCATATTTGGCGATCAGGCCATTATGTTCGAACGGGAAGACATTGGGCGGGATCAGCCGGTTGGCGGTCGCGAGCCAGCTTTTGCCGTAAGCGGTCGGATAGTCCGACACGATCAGGTAGAAATCGAGCATCAGCCCGTCGAGATTGGCCTCCCGCAGGCAGGAGCCGTAGAAGAGGACGGCGCGAGCGGCGGCGCAATATTGGGCGGCCAGCGCCCCGGCCATGGCGGCCGCGCGTGGATCGGCCGGGGACGAGAGTTCGGCGGTGACCAGGGAGAGGAGTTGGTTGGGCATTGTCTATATCATTCGTATCAAATCAATGCCGGCTTTCGCAGGCGCATGTCGTTCTTTCAATCCCGCCGTCGGAATAAGAGCGACAGATTGTTCGCGGGCATTTCGATCAGGCGGTCGAACCGCAGGCGCTGCATATCCGCTGCCGCGATCACATCCTCCACGCCGCGCAGGCCCCAGCGAGGATCGCGCGCCTTGAGCGAGGCGTCGAAGGCGAGGTTGCTGGGCGCGGTATCCACGCCTGCGCGGGTATAGGGGCCATAGAGATAGAGGAGGCCGCCCGGTGGCAGCGCCGCCCCTGCCCCGCGCAACAAGCCGAGTGTCGCGTCCCATGGCGAGATATGGATCATGTTGATGCAGAGAATGGCGTCGGCCTGAGCAAACGGCCAGTCGCCGGCGGCGTCCAATTGCATCGGCGCGCGGAGGTTCGAAAGGTTCGCGTCGGCGCGCCATGCGGCGATCGAGGCGAGCGCGGAGGGATCGGGGTCGGTGGGTTGCCAGTCCAGCGCCGGGAAAGCGGCGGCGAAGTGGACGGCATGTTCGCCGCTGCCGCTCGCGACTTCCAGCACAAGGCCGGAGGATGGGAGGGCGTCGCGCAGGATATCCGTGATGGCGTCACGGTTGCGCTGCGTCGCGAGGGCGTGGCGTTTTCCCGCGACGGCAGGGCCGGAACCCGGTTGCCAGGGTTCCGGCCTGTCGGTCATTCCGCGGCGATCGCCAGCGCGGAGTCGGTCCAGGTCAGGATCGGCTTGCGCGCGGCGAGCGTTTCATCGAGGCGTCGGCGCGGGGCGTGATAGGGTGCGCCCTTGAGCGCTTCGTCGCCCGCCTTGGCCCGCTCGGCCAGGCTGCGCAGGGCCATAATGAACTGGTCCAGTGCGGCCTTGCTTTCGGTTTCGGTCGGTTCGACCAGCATCGCGCCATGGACGACCAGCGGGAAATACATGGTCATCGGGTGGAAGCCTTCGTCGATCAGCCCCTTGGCGATGTCGAGCGTGGTGAAGCCTTCGGCCAGGCCCTTATCGCTGAACAGCGCTTCGTGCATGCACGGGCCGCTGCCGCCGAAGGGCGCGTCCAGCACATCGTCCAGGCTGCGCAGGATATAGTTGGCGTTCAGCACTGCGTCGTTCGCGACCTGGCGCAGGCCGTCCGCACCATGGCTGAGGATGTAGGTCAGCGCGCGGGTGAACATGCCCATCTGGCCATGGAAAGCGACCATGCGGCCGAAGGTATGGGCGTGGTGGTCCTCCGCCGTTTCCTCTTCGACCAGCGCAAAGCTGTCGCCCTGCTTTTCCACGAAGGGGAGCGGCGCGAAGGGCGTGAGCGCTTCCGAGAGCACGACCGGGCCGGAGCCGGGACCACCGCCGCCATGGGGGGTGGAAAAGGTCTTGTGCAGGTTGATGTGCATCGCGTCGACGCCCAGGTCGCCGGGGCGGACCCGGCCGACGATGGCGTTGAAGTTCGCGCCGTCGCAATAGACGAAGGCCCCGGCGGCATGGACCGCGTCGGAGATGGTCTTCATGTCGCGTTCGAATAGGCCGCAGGTGTTGGGGTTGGTGATCATCACCGCCGCAACATCGGGGCCAAGGCGGGCCTTCAAGGCTTCGAGGTCCACGCGGCCTTCGGCCGTCGCGGGAATATCCTCCACCTGATAGCCGCAGAAGGCAGCGGTGGCGGGGTTGGTGCCATGGGCGCTTTCGGGGACGAGGACGACGCTGCGTGCGTCGCCGCGGGCTTCCAGAGCGGCGCGGATGGCGAGCAGACCGCACAGTTCGCCATGAGCGCCGGCCTTGGGCGACATCGCGACCGAGTGCATGCCGGTCAGCGTCACCAGCCACGCGGCCAGCTCATGGATGACGGCCAGCGCGCCCTGCACGGTGGACTGCGGCTGCAACGGATGGATGTCGGCGAAACCGGGCATCCGCGCGACCTTTTCATTCAGGCGCGGGTTGTGCTTCATGGTGCAGGAGCCGAGCGGGAACAGGCCAAGGTCGATGGCGTAGTTCTGGCGCGACAGGCGGGTGTAATGGCGCACCGTTTCCTGTTCCGACAGGCCGGGCAGACCGATGCTGTCGGTGCGGGCGAGGCTGCCGAGGCGGCTGGCGACCTTCGGCGCGGCGGCGAAATCGACGCCGGTGGTGTCGGTCGAGCCGATCTCGAAGATCAGCGCTTCTTCCAGCATCAGCGCGCGATTACCGGTGGCGGTTTGCGGGGCCATATGGGCTTCCTTGACGGGAACGGGGGTGGTCGGGCGACCTTCCTTCAGCATGCTCATGCCAGTTCCTCCTCAAGCGCGGCGGCAAGACTTTCGATATCCTCCGCCGTGACGGTTTCGGTCACGGCGACGACCAGGCCGTTGCCGATCTGCGGTGCGTCGGGGAAGAGGCGGCCGAGCGAGACGCCAGCGAGAATGCCCTTGTCGGCCAGGGTGCGCACGACGTCGCGCGCATCCTTGGTCAGAACCAGCGTGAATTCGTTGAAGAAGCCGTCGTTGAGCAGCGTGACGCCCGGCACCTTGGCGAGGCGATAGGCCGCCTGCACGGCGAGGCCGTGGTTCAGCGTTGCGAGTTCGCGCAGGCCGCGTTCGCCCAGCAGGGTCATATGGATGCTGAAGGCCAGCGCGCACAGGCCCGAATTGGTGCAGATGTTCGACGTGGCCTTTTCACGACGGATATGCTGCTCACGGGTAGAAAGCGTCAGCACGAAACCGCGCTTGCCCGCCGCATCGACGGTTTCGCCGCAGAGGCGACCCGGCATCTGGCGCACATATTTCTGCTTGCAGCCGAACAGGCCGAGATAGGGGCCGCCAAACTGGAGGCCGACGCCGATCGACTGGCCTTCGCCCACGACGATGTCCGCGCCCATATGGCCCGGCGCCTTGATCGCCCCGAGGGCGACAGGCTCAGTGACGACCGCGACCAGCAGCGCGCCGGCCGCATGGGCGGCGTCGGCGAGCGGGGTCAAGTCGGCGATGCGGCCGAGAATGTCAGGATATTGGACGACGACGCAGCTGGTATCCTTGTCGATGCCGGCGATCAGCGCGTCGATGTCGGTCGCGGCGTCCAGGGTCGGCGCTCCATGCACCAGCGCGTCGCCGGTGAATTTCGCCATGGTGTTGGCGACCGAGACATAATGGGGATGCAGGCCGGACGAGAGCAAGGCCTTGCCGCGCTTGGTGATGCGGCGGGCCATGCCGATCGCTTCCCAGCAGGCGGTCGAGCCGTCATACATGGAGGCGTTGGCGACGTCGACGCCCAGCAGGCGTGCCACCTGCGTCTGGAATTCGAACAGCACCTGCAACGTGCCCTGCGCGATTTCCGGCTGATAGGGCGTGTAGGCGGTCAGAAATTCGCCGCGCTGGATCAGATGATCGACGCTGGCGGGCACATGATGCTTGTAGGCGCCGGCACCCAGGAAAAAGGGCGCCTCCCCTGCCGACAGATTTTTCCGCGCGAGCGCGCCCATGTGGCGCTCGACCGCCAGTTCGCTGGCATGATCGGGCAGGCCGGCGATGGTGCCGGTCAGGCGAGCCTCTGCGGGCACGTCCACGAACAGGTCGTCGATGGACGACGCGCCGATGACGGACAGCATATCCTGCCGGTCGGTGTCGGTAAGGGGTAGGTAGCGCATGTTCGAAAACTCCCCCCTCCCTACTTAGGGAGGGGCCGGGGGTGGGTCCGCCGCGCCAGCGGCGGCTCTTCGGGACAGGTTTCAGGCTCCCTGCGGTCGCCACCCACCCCAACCCCTCCCTTGAAAGGGAGGGGCTTTTCTTGTTGTTTAGAGGCTCGCCACGAACTTCTTGTAGGCGGCTTCGTTCATCAGGCCTTCCAGCTCGCTGGTGTCGGCGATGCGCAGTTTGAAGAACCAGCCATCTTCCTCGGCGTCGCTGTTGACCAGCGCGGGTTCGTCTTCCAGCGCGCCGTTGCTTTCGACGACTTCGCCCGAGATCGGGGCATAGACGTCGGACGCGGCCTTGACCGATTCCACGACGGCGGCGTCGTCGCCCTTGTCGAAGGTCGTGCCTTCGGCGGGCAGTTCGACGAACACGATGTCGCCCAGCTGTTCCTGTGCATAATCGGTGATGCCGACGGTGGCGATTTCGCCCTCTACGTCGATCCACTCATGTTCTTCGGTGAAATAACGGCTCATTCTACTACCCTCCGAAAATATGCAGACTCAGGCCTTGCGGCGATAACGATGCGGAACGAACGGCATCGGCGCAACCTCAGCGGCGATGCGCTTGCCGCGCACTTCTATTTCGAGCGCGGTCCCTTCCGCGCTGTGCGGCAGGCTGACCCAGCCCATCGCGATCGGTGCGCCCACGCTCGGCGCAAAGCCGCCGGACGTGACTTCGCCGACCTGGGTGGCGCCGATATGGATGGTCGCGCCTTCGCGGGCCGGCAGGCGACCTTCGATCTTGAGGCCGACACGCTTGGAACCCGGACCATCGGCCAGTTCCTTCATGACGCGGGCGTGACCGATGAAGCCGCCTTCCTCGCGGCGGCGCTTCTGGATCGCGAAGCCCAGGTCCGCACCGATGGTGCTGACGGCCGGCGACAGGTCATGGCCGTAGAGCGGCAGGCCGGCCTCCAGACGCAACGAATCGCGCGCGCCAAGCCCGATCGGCTTGACCTGCGGCAGTGCGCACAGCGCATCGGCGAGCAGGGTCGCGTCGTCGGCGGGAATGCTGATTTCGAAGCCATCTTCGCCGGTATAGCCCGAGCGGCTGATCCACAGCGGCACGCCGCGCCAGGTGAACAGGCCCGACTGCATGAAGAGGAGGTCGGCGGTTTGCGGGATGAGCGCAGCGAGCGCCTCGCCCGCTTGCGGCCCTTGCAGCGCCAGCAGCGCCTGATCGGCCATATGATTCATGACGACGGCGTCGGGCAGATGTTCGATGATCCAGCCGATATCGTCATATTTGGTCGCGCCGTTGACGACCATGTAGATGGCGGCGCCTTCGAACGCACCGTCGCCCGGCCGCGATACCATCAGGTCGTCGAGAATGCCGCCTTCATGGTCGAGCAGCATGGAATAGCGCTGGCGGAAGGGCTTCAGCCCCTTGATGTCGCTGGGCAGCAGGGTTTCGAGCGCCTCGTCCACGCCCTCCCCACTGAAGGTCAGCTGACCCATATGGCTGACATCGAACAGGCCGGCATGTTCGCGGGTCCAGCTATGTTCGGCCATGATGCCTTCATATTGGATAGGCATATGATAGCCGGCGAAGCCGACCATGCGCGCGCCACGGGCGCGGTGCCAGGCGTCGAGCGGGAGCGCTTCGAGCGGCAGGTCTTCGAAATGCGTGGCGTCTTGCGTGCCGGACATGAGCGGCCTTTCCGTGCAGGAGGTGGTAGCGACAGCATAGACAGGCCCGGAGTCGGACCTGTGACAACTGCCACCCCCTCTGTCACGGAACCTGAGAGCTTTGACCAGCGGCCTTGCGGCCACATGGCTTACCCCTTCGGTGGGACAGCATCAGCCGTCCGCTTTCCAGAGTGCCTTGCGCGCGATGCGGTCCTTTAACCTGAGAGATTCCGGGGCGGTTGCTCCTTCGGTGACGGGGTGGCCTCAAAGGCTTCCCATGCTCTCCCGCATCGTGCCCGGCGAACGAATCCGCCAGAGACGGATGTCGCATTGCGTCAAACGCACGGGCGCGTCAATCGGCTTGTTCTTCCTGCGCCAGACGCTGTGCCATGGCGCGGGCGGCGGTGCGGCAGCTGTTCAGTTCAGCCTGCGCGGCGGGATCGGCCAGGGTCAGGTCGACAAAGCCCCCCTCCCCTTCATACAGGGCCAGATACCGTTCGACTCCGTTGAAATTGGAGTCCGCGACCATGCGGTGGAGAAGGTCGACCTTGTCCGCCCAGACGCGCGCATCATGGCGACGCAGCAGGCGGGAAAGATCGTCGAGCTGGGCGGCTAAGGCCGCGACCTGGGGATGAAGTGCCATGGCGCATAGCTACAAGGATGCAGCAGCGGGCGGCAAGACGCGGGGTGGGAACGGATCGTTTCGGATGGCGGCCAACAGCCACAGCCGTTCGTTTCGAGCATGTCGAGAAACGCGAAAAACGCTCAGCCGTTTCTCGACTTCGCTCGAAACGAGCGGCGTTGTGCGACTATGCTTGGACGACCGCCTTCCCGAATATCTCCGCATGGCGCTTTTCGGCGTAGCGGTCGGTCATGCCGGCGATGAAATCGGCGATGTGGCGGCTGCGGCTGGGTTCTTCGAGCGTGCAATCGTCGCGCCATTCGGGCGGCATCAGCGCCGGATCGGCCTGATAGGCGGCGAACAGGTCGGTGACGATGACGCGCGCCCGGTCGGCCGCCGCCAATTGTTCGGGATGATGGTAGAGGGTCGCGTACATGAAGCGCTTGAGATCGCGCTCCTGCTCGGCAAGTTCGGGCGAGAAGGCGACCAAGGTGCGGCCCAGCGCGCGGACGTCCTCCACCGTTTCGACGCGCGATTGCGCGATATTGGCGCGCGTGGCGGCGAGCAGGTCGTTGGCCATGACGCCGATCTGTTCGCGCACCAGTTCCCGCAGCAGGCGATCGGGCGCGACATCGGGATAGCGGGTGCGCACCCGGTCCCAGCAATTGGCGACGAAGGGCACGGTGAGAAGCTGGTCGAGCGTCAGCAGGCCGGCGCGCAGGCCATCGTCGATGTCATGATTGTCATAGGCGATATCGTCGGAAATCGCCGCCAGCTGCGCCTCCAGCGAGGCGTGGCTGCTGAGGTTCAGTGGGAAAAGCGCGTCCAGTTCGCGCATCGCCCATCCGGGATGCGCGATCGGGCCATTATGTTTGGCCAGCCCCTCCAGCATTTCCCAGCTGAGATTGAGGCCCCGGAACCGCGGATAGGGGCTTTCCAGCAGCATCAACGTGCGCAGCGTATGGGCGTTATGATCGAAGCCGCCATGGTCTTCGAGCGCGGCTTCCAGCGCATCCTCGCCCGCATGGCCGAAGGGCGGATGGCCGATATCATGGGCGAGGCAGAGGGCTTCGGTCAGATCTTCGTTGAGGCCCAGCGTGCGCGCGGTGGTGCGGCCGATCTGCGCGACCTCCAGACTGTGGGTCAGGCGGACGCGGAAATGATCGCCATCGGGCGAGACGAACACCTGCGTCTTGTGGCGCAGGCGGCGGAAGGCGATGGAGTGGATGATCCGGTCGCGATCCCGCTGAAACACGTCGCGCGGCCCCCGCACCTCTCCGCCCGGTTCGGCATGAAGGCGGCCATGGCTGGCGTCGGGATGGCAGGCATAGGAAGCAAGCGTCGTCATGCCGTGCCTGTTAGCCCAAAGCGGCCCGGGTTTGAACGGCTAGTGAGAGGTGGTTGCATATTTGGTGATGCGGCGGCGGGTTTGGGTGGGTGCGGATAGTCACAATATTCGTCACCCCGGGCTAGCCCCGGGGTTCCACTGCCTTCTTCACGGCAGAAAAAGAAAAGCGGGATCCCGGGTCGAGCCCGGGATGACGATTTCATTTGAAGGCAGCGCAAGCCCGACGGCTACTTGCCAAAGCAACCTCACTCCCCGGCCAGCTTCTCCACCTCTTCGCCGGCTTCGCTGCGCCAGGCGAAGACGTCTGCGCCATCCTTCTTCAGGCTGGTTTCCAGTTCCTTGGCGCGGGTGAAGCTGGCGAAGGGACCGACCAGCAAGCGGTTGGTGCGGCCCCAGCTGGCGCTCCACGCGCCTTGCGGGGCCAGGATCGTGTATTTCTTGCGCAGGCCCTTCATAGTGAAGCCAAGCGCGCCCTTGCTCTGGCCGACGCCGACCTGAAGCCAGTTGCGCGAAGGATTGGCCGCGAGTCGCTTCTTTTCTTCCGCTGCGGCCTTGGCCTTCGCATCGGCTTCGGCCTTCACCTTGGCGGCGGCATCCTTCTTGGCCTTGTCGGCTGCCGCCTTGGCCGCAGCCTGCCGTTCGGCGCGGCGGGTGGCCTGGATCGTGGCGACCTCGTTCAGGTCGACGGCGGCGACGCTCGCCTGGCGCTCGGCCTCCGGCACGTCGATGGCGCGGATGATGTCGGCCAGCGTGCGGACCATTTCGGGGTCGGGCTGCTGCGCGGCGGCGGGCGACTGGGTAACGGGCGCCGGCGACGCCTCAGCGCTGGGCGTCGTTGCAGCCGGTGCCGGCTGAGGCGATGCCGTGGCGGGCGTTGGCGACGTGGGCGCCTGCGCGAGGGCAATCGCGTTCGGCTGCGATCCACTGCCGGCCGGCGGGTTTTGCGGCGGCGTGGCGCGCGGCGCGTTGTTCTGGATCGATTCAAAGCCCGGCGCAGGCGGTCCCTGCATGGCGGCGGACGGGAAGCTTTCGCCCGGCCGCAGCGGGACAGTTTCCGTGCGGGTCTGCGCGCCGTTTCCGCGTTCATCGGACGGAAGCGGTTGCACCTGCGGCGCTGGCGCCGAACGGCTGGGTTGCGGCGTGGGCTGTTGCAGGATCGGTTGGCGCGTGGGTTGCGGCACTGGCGGCCTGGTCGCGGCCTGCGCCACCTGCGTCTGAGCCGGGCGGGTTTGCGCCGGCGGTGTTTGTGCCGGACGGCGAGCAGCGGCCAGCCGTTCTTCGCGAGCCTTGCGGGTGGCCTCACGCTGCTGGCGGCGCTGTTCGCTGCGGCTGAGCGGTTTGGTCTTTTCCGGCGTGGCGGCTGCGACGGTGACCGGCTTGGCCACGGCGATGCCGGGCGCCGGCGGGGTCGGCGTGATTGCCGCGATGCTCGTGCCGATCTGCTGCGGGAAATGGCCGAAATGCACCGCTGCGGCCTTTTGCGCGGCGGTCAGATAGGGCATTTTCTGCATATAGGGGGTGATGGCGCCGGCCAGTTGCGCGGGCATGGTCTGCTCCGCCACCTTCTTCGCGTCGGCCTGCTTGTTATTCATTGCCAGGATAAAGGCCTTGTAGCGCCAGGCGGCCCGATCGCTCTTGTAGAGCAAGGGTTCGAGGATCTTGTCGGACGCAGCGACCTGACCGGAGATGCCGAGCGAAGCGGCATAGCGGCGCACCAGTTCGTCATCATTGGGCGTGCGTTGCAACGCCGCCTGATAATCGCGCTGTGCGCCGGCCTGATCGCCGGTCATGTCCTTTGCCAGACCGCGATCGGACAGGATGGTCGCGTCGGGATAGCCCAGCCGTTGCGCCTGATCGAACAGGCGCAGCGCCTCGACCGGGTTCTGCATCTTGAGCATCACCCGACCAAGCCCAGCCTTGATCCGGCCATTGCCGCTCTCGATCGCGTCGGCGCGCGCGTAAAAGCCGGCAGCCGCGCGCGGATCGTCCAGCGCCAGGGCGGCTTCACCCGCCCCGATCAGTGCCGCGACGTCGCGCGGATTGGCCGCGAGCCGCGCCAGATTGGCATTGAGATCGGCCGCACCGAGCGGGTGGACCAGTTGGGACTGGTCGAGTTGCGCCTGCGCCATGCCTGTCGGCAGCACGACCGCACCGGACAGGCAAAGTCCGAGAATCCAAGGAGAAGTCTGTTTCACATCCGGGCCTTAATCGATCGCATGCTGAATAGGAAATTGGCGCAACGAAAAAGCGCGCCGGGTTGCCCCAGGCAACCGACAGCGCGCTTCATCATGTCCTCACGGCCGGAGCCGGCCTGAAAATTACTGGTTGCTCTGACGATTCAGGAAGCGGGGGATGTCCACGCCCGGCGCAGCGTCGTCAGCGCCCGGCGCCTTGTCCGCACCGCGGGTCAGACCGGCCATGCGTTCGAACAAGGTGCCGCCGGTGGCGACACGCGGTGCCGGCGCGGCAGGGGCAGACTGTTCGGCCGCTTCGGCGCCAAGCACCAGTTCGTCCTGGTTGCTGTCCTCGTCATCGAACACCGCCGCAGGCTTGGGCTGCGAGAAGGAAGACGGGACCGGAGCCGGCGCAACGGGCGCAGGCGCGGCGGGCACGTCGAGTTCCAGCGTCTCGGGCTGCGGCGCGGGGGCCGGCGTCGGCGCAGGCGCGGCGACGGGGGCCGGCTGGGCCACGACCGGCGCAGGCTTGGGCGCGGCGGCATGAGGCTGCGACTGGGGCACCGAAACCGACGGACGGTTGGCGAAGCTGAACGGCTGGGTCAGCGGTGCGGCATTGCCGCCCGCTTCGGCTTCGATACCGGTGGCGACCACCGACACGCGGATCTTGCCGTTGAGGCCGTCGTTGAAGGCGCTGCCCCAGATGATGTTCGCGTCCGGATCGACCAGTTCGCGGATATGGTTGGCGGCTTCGTCCACTTCCATCAGGCGCATGTCGTCGCCACCGACGATGGACACGATCACGCCCTTCGCGCCACGCATCGACACGCCGTCGAGCAGCGGGTTGGCAATCGCCTTTTCGGCGGCCTGAAGCGCACGGCCGTCGCCTTCGGCTTCGCCGGTGCCCATCATCGCCTTGCCCATTTCGCCCATCACCGAACGCACGTCGGCAAAGTCGAGGTTGATGAGGCCAGGCATGATCATGAGGTCGGTGATGGAGCGAACGCCCTGTTGCAGCACTTCGTCCGCCATCTGGAACGCTTCCTTGAAGGTCGTGTTCGGATTGGCGATCAGGAAGAGATTCTGGTTCGGAATGACGATCAGCGTATCGACATGCTTCTGCAATTCTTCGATGCCGGCGTCGGCCGACTTCATGCGGCGATTGCCTTCGAAGGTGAAGGGCTTGGTCACGACGCCGACGGTCAGGATGCCGCGATCGCGCGCAGCCTTGGCAATGACGGGGGCCGCGCCGGTGCCGGTGCCGCCGCCCATGCCGGCGGTGATGAAGCACATATGGGCGCCGTTGAGCGCTTCTTCGACCGAGGCGATGGTTTCTTCAGCAGCCGCCTTGCCGATTTCGGGGCGCGAACCGGCGCCTAGACCTTCGGTGATTTGCGGGCCAAGCTGAATACGCCGTTCTGCCGGCGAGCTGTTCAGCGCCTGCGCGTCGGTATTCGCCACGATGAAGTCCACGCCTTCGACCGAAGCGGCAATCATGTTCGCGATGGCATTGCCGCCCGCGCCGCCGACGCCGATCACCGCGATGCGCGGCTTCAGTTCGTCCACATGCGGTGGGCTGATTTCAATGCTCATAAATTCTGCTCCCTCAGCTTCCTCGTCAGGAAGCAACGCCGTCATACAATGTTAACACCAGAAAATAGCGTATTTCACCAGCTATTTTCGTCTTTATAGCATTTCGTCTAATAGTTCGTCTTCATCGCGCGCATCATACGCTGCCACCAGAGCGGGGCCCCCAGACGATGCACCGTTTGCGGCGCGGGCGCCATCGTACGGAGATCAACCGGGTTGGAAGCGCCGTAAAGCGCGAGGCCCGCCAATGTCGCGAAGGCCGGCCCACTATGCGCTTCGGGCATGGCGGACAAGCCCCTTGGTCGCCCGACGCGCACAGCACGGCCAAGAGCGCCCTGCGCATAATCGGCAATGCCCTTCATTTCCGCGCCGCCGCCGGTCAGAACGACCTGGCGCCCGGTGGAGTTGAAGCCCATGCCGGCCAGTGCCGCATTGACCTCCGTCATGATCTGATTGAGCCGTTCGCAGATGACGCCGACCAGCGATGCGCGGGTGATCTTGCCCCCTTCCGCATTGGGACCGGCGGCCTGCCCCGGAATCGCAGCTTCGCCATGGGGCGGCGCAATCTCTATCATCTCACGGAAATCGCGCGGGTTCTGCATGGCCGAACCATAGAAGCATTTGATCCGCTCCGCCTGGCTGCGGCGGATGCCGAAGGAGGAGGCGATATCGTCGGTAATGTCGGCCGCCCCCATCGGGATGGAATGAAGGCCGACCAGCATGCCGCCGGCATAGAGCGACACGTTGGTAACGCCCGCGCCCATTTCCACCAGGGCGACGCCCAGATCGCGCTCTTCCTCCGACAGGCAGGCAAGGCCGGTCGCGATCGGCGCGGCGACGATCGAATTGACGTTCAGATAGGCGCCACGCACGCACAGGTCGAGATTGGCGAGCGGCGCGCCGTCCGCCAGCACGACATGGATGTCGACGCCCAGCAGGTCGGCGTGCATGCCGAGCGGCTTCTTCACCGGCACCTTTCCATTGATGGTGAAGCAAGTCGGCTGGGCATGGAGGACGATGCGACCATCCGGGTCGATGCCCTGCTGCCCGGTGGTCAACAGGTCGTCGATATCGGGCTGCTCGATGCGATAGCCGCCCATGTCGCGCTCGACCGTGACGACGTCGCTGACGAGGGAGCCGCCCGAAAAGCTGACCCACACATCCTCGATATTGGTGCCCGCGACACGTTCGGCCTGCTCCACGGTTTCGCGGACGGCCAGTTCTGTCCGCTCCATGTCCGCGATGAAACCCCGGCGCACGCCACGGCTTTCCCGCTGACCCGTGCCCAGGATCGCGAGTTCGCCGGTGTCGGTGCGACCTGCGATCAGCGCCGACACTTTCCAGGAGCCAATGTCGATCGCGGTAATGAGCTTTTCGACCTTGGGCTGCGCCATCTTGTCTTAGCCTTCCTCGCCTGCGTCCGGTGCCTTGGCGGTGGCCGCTGCGGCGTCGGTCGGCTTTTCCTCGACCTTGCCCTGCGGCAGGCGCAGGACGAAGCGGTCGGGATCGCGCATGTCGAATTTGACGATGCCCCGGCCGAGCAGCCGGTTGACGCCATCCATCCGCGCGAAATTCACCAGGGCACCGGCCGAATCCTTGTCACCTTCCGGCAGGGAGAGCGTCTCACCCGATTGAAAGCGCAGATCCCAGCGGCGGTTCCCGACCCAGGTGGCGCCGGCCAGCATGGGCTTCAAGGCCGGGGCATTTTCCATCAGCCGATTGAGGCCGGCGGTCTGGCGATTGGCATTGGGGCCGACGACCAGCGGGAGGTCCGGCATGGCGCTGGCGGAGACGGACTGGAGCACCACGCCCTGCACGTCGATCAGGTGCAATTGCCCCTCATGCTGCCACACGGCAACGGGGTCGCGCTCGACGATGTCGACCACAAGCGTATCGGGGAGGCGGCGGGAAATGCGCGCATCCTTTACCCAGCCGAGTTTGAGCATATCCGCCCGCACCTTGGGCAGGTCGAGCGAGAGCATGGAGCGATCCACCTGCCCCAGCGCGATATTATAGACGGCCAGTTCGTCCATCCGCTCGACGCCGCGCACCTCGACCTTGTCGACTTCGAAGCCGGCGCGGGCAGCGATGTCCGCCGCCTGCTGCCGGGCCATGCCGGGCAGGCCCGCGAAGATGGCGATGGAGACAAGGATCGCGCCGAAAATGCCGACGATCGCCCAGCTGGCCATGCGTTGCAGCGTGGCTTCGCTGACGGGTAGATATTCGATGAGCTGATCGACCCAGCTGCGGCGCTTGAGCGCACGGCCGCGACCGCCTTTCGTCGCCCTACCCTTCGCGCTGCTCAGCCGTGCGGTGCCGCCGCGCCGGATACGTGCCTCAGCCATCGCCATGTCCCCCGGCGCGGTCTAGCGCCTCTGCCACAATAGTCTCTACTAGCGTGGCATAGTCAATGCCCAGCTTCGCCGCCTGTTCGGGGACGAGGCTCAAGGGCGTCATGCCCGGCTGGGTATTGACCTCCAGCAGGAACAGCCCCTCGATCCCCTGCGTGTCGTCCCAGCGGAAATCGGCGCGCGAAGCGCCCTTGCAGCCCAAAAGCTGATGGGCGCGCAGGGCGATCGCCTTGCACGCTTCCGTAATTTCGGGCGGCAGGTCGGCGGGGCAGATATGGTCCGTCATCCCGTCGGTATATTTGGCGTCGAAATCGTAGAAGCCGCTCTTGGGGCGCAGTTCGGTGACGAGCAAGGCTTCGTCGCCCAGCACGGCGGTCGTCAGTTCGCGGCCGCGAATATAGGGTTCGGCCAGCAGTTCGGAGAAGTCCTGCCAGGGGCCGACACTGTCGCGGCCGATGGGATTGCCATAATTGCCCTCCGCCGTGACGATGGCGACGCCGACGGAGCTGCCTTCGTTGACGGGTTTCAGCACATAGGGGCGTGGCAGCGGATCGGCGGTGAAGAGGCTTTCGCTCTGCACGATATGCCCGCCGGGCATGGGGATGCCATGGGGCACCAGCGCCTGCTTGGTCAGCTGCTTGTCGATCGCGATGACCGATGTGGCCAGGCCGCTATGGGTGTAGGTGAGGCCCATCAGGTCCATCATGCCCTGCACGGTGCCGTCTTCACCGGGGACGCCGTGGAGCGCATTGAAGATCACGTCGGCCTTGGTTTCGGCAAGGCGCGCGGCGACGTTGCGGTCCATATCGATGCGCGTGACCTTATGGCCGCGCGATTCCAGCGCCTTGGCGACGCCCTCGCCCGACGACAGCGACACCGGCCGCTCCGCCGACCAGCCGCCCATGAGGACGGCGACATGCCAGGGACCACGGCTCATGAACTCAACCTCTCTTCATATAATGCGGGCTGCAAAGCGATCACGCCGACATCGCAACCGTCCTCCCAAGGAAACAGTCCATCGACAGCCCCTGGCCAAACAATCTGGACAACATCGGTCAGGCGCTCGCCAGTGCGCGCTTTGTGGTACCACAGCGCAGAATTTACATATTCTTCAGCAATCTGACTGGGATGAACAATCCGCGCAATGCACCTATGGCCTTCAAGAAGGCCTCCGATGACGGCACCATCGGTTAGGACAAGACCTTCCCTACATTCGCGAAGCGTCTGATTGATCATAAATTTCATCATTTCGTTGGATAAGCCAAAGGTAATCACCTCCGGTTGACCCACCGTCTCTTTGAAGCCGATCGAATAGGCGAAGTTCGGCTGTTCGCCGTCCGGATCGAACACCATGTTCACCTGACAGCCATGTTCGCGCACATTCACGATGATGCCGCGCTCAAAATCATCACGGGCGATGATCTCGGTCACTTCACCAACTCCACGGCTGCCTTGTTTGCGTCGTCGGCAGACAGGCCAACCCGCTGAATTTCCCATTCCAGCTCGACGCCGCTCTTGTCCTTCACGCGGCGGCGGACTTCTTCGCCCAGCGCTTCGATGTCGGCGCTGGTGGCGTCGCCGGTGTTGAGCAGGAAATTGGTGTGCTTTTCACTCACCTGCGCGCCGCCCAGTTGGAGGCCGCGACAGCCCGCTTCGTCCACCAGCGCCCAGGCCTTGTGGCCGTCCGGGTTCTTGAAGGTGGAGCCGCCGGTCTTGCTGCGCAGCGGCTGGCTTTCTTCGCGTGCGGTGGCGATGCGGTCCATTTCGGCCTGGATCGCGGCGGGTTCGCCCGGTTCGCCACGAAAAGTCGCGCTAACCACGACCGCGCCGTCGGTCAGGTTGGAATGGCGATAGGTATAATGGAGGTCGCGGGCCAGCAGCGTGATCTGTTCACCCGATCGCAGCACGACGTCGCACGACAGCAATATGTCCGCCGTCTCACGGCCATAGGCGCCGCCATTCATGCGTACGAAGCCACCGACCGTGCCGGGGATGGAGCGCAGGAACTCAAGGCCCGCTATCCCCACATCACGCGCGGTCGAGGAGACGAGGATACCCGACGCGCCCGCGCCGCAGCTCAGCGTGATTTCATCGAGCCGATCGACCTTGGCGAAGGGCTTGCCCAGACGCACGACCACGCCCGGCACGCCGCCATCGCGCACGATGAGGTTGGAGCCGAGCCCCAGCGCCATCACCGGCACGTCAGGGTCGAGCATGGCCAGGAAATCGGACAGGTCGTCCGCATCCTTGGGCTCGAACAGCCATTGCGCCACGCCGCCCGCCTTGAACCAGACGAGCGGCGCCAGCGGGGCGTCAGCCTTGAGCGTGCCGCGAACGGGCGGGAGGGCGGTCATGGTCGTCAACCGCGCATGCCCCACAGGTTCATCCAGCCCTTCATCGCCTTCATGCCCGCCTGCCCTGCGTCATGGGCGGCGAGGCTGGTCTGGACCTGCTTCTGCGCGGCCTCCACCATGTCGCGCGCGACCTCCACACCCTGCATCTGGGCATCAATCATGCGCTTCTGCATTTCCAGGCCTACGGCGAACAGCTCGAACATCAGACGGCTTCCTTCACGCTGTTCACGGCAGCGGCGAGGCCCGCCGCCCATTTGGTGATGTCGCCCGCGCCCAGGCAAATGACCATGTCATCGGGCTGGATATCGGCGGCGATGACGGCGGCCAGATCGGCGGCATCGGCCACGGTCCCGGCATGACGATGGCCGCGCCGTTTGAGGCCGGCGACCAGTGCGGCGCTGTCCACGCCTTCGATCGGCTGTTCGCCAGCGGTGTAGACCGGGGCGGCATAGACGATGTCGGCGTCGTTGAAGGCCTGCTGAAATTCATCCATCAGGTCGCGCAGGCGGGTGAAGCGGTGCGGTTGGACCACGGCGATGACGCGGCCTTTGGCGCCTTCGCGCGCGGCGGCAAGGACTGCCTTGATCTCGACCGGGTGGTGGCCATAATCGTCGATGACGGTGGCAGTGCCCCCCGCCACTTCGATCTCGCCGACCTTGGTGAAGCGGCGCTTCACGCCGCCGAATTTGGCGAAGCCGGTCTGGATGGTCGCATCGTCGATGCCCATTTGCAGCGCCACGCCGATCGCCGCCATGGCGTTCAGCACATTGTGGCGACCGGGCATCGGCATTTCGATCCCCTCGATCCGGCGGGTCGATCCGTCGCGCTCGCGGATCTGGATGTCGAAGCGGTTGCCGCCGGGGATCGGCTGAACATTGTCGCCGCGAATATCGGCCTGGGCCGAGAAGCCATAGGTGACGATCCGCCGGTCCTGTACGCGCGGCAGGATCGCCTGCACTTCGGGATGGTCGAGGCAGAGCATCGCCGCGCCATAGAAGGGCACGTTGCCGACGAATTCGACGAAGGCGTCCTTCACCCGGTCGAAGCTGCCATAATGGTCAAGATGTTCGGGATCGATATTGGTGACGACGGCGATCGTGCCGTCGAGGCGCAGGAAGCTGCCGTCGCTCTCGTCGGCTTCCACGACCATCCAGTCGCTGTTGCCGAGGCGCGCGTTGGAGCCATAGCTGTTGATGATGCCGCCGTTGATGACCGTGGGGTCGACACCGCCCGCGTCCAGCAGCGCGGCGACCATGGAGGTGGTCGTCGTCTTGCCATGCGTGCCGGCGATGGCCACGGTGGATTTCAGGCGCATCAGTTCGGCGAGCATTTCGGCGCGGCGGATGACCGGGATACGGGTTTCCAGCGCCAGTTCGACTTCGGGATTGCCGCGCTTGATTGCGGTGGAGGTGACGACCACGGCGGCGTCGCCCAGATTTTCGGCCTTGTGACCGATCATCACCTTGATGCCCTTGGCGCGCAGCCCTTCCACGACATAGCCTTCGGCCACGTCGCTACCCTGTACGCTGTAACCCAGATTGTGCATCACTTCGGCGATACCGGACATGCCGATGCCGCCGATGCCGATGAAATGGATCGTGCCGATGTCTGTGCCGACACCCTTCATGCGGGAACTCCCTGGAGATTAAGCGTGGTCGGGGTCGGGCCGACCGTGACCGGATCATTGACGATGGGGGCATGGCCGATGCTTTCCAGCAGGTCGGCCATGTCGCGCGCGGCGTTGGGGCGGCCGCAATTGCGGGCGCGCTTGGCGGCATTTTGCAGCGCGCCGGGTTCCAGCGCCATTTTCTGCATCTGCTTGGCCAGTTCGACGGCGGTGAAGCGCGCCTGGCTGATCGTGCGCGCGCCGCCGGCTTCGGTCATTTCCTTGGCATTGGCGGTCTGATGATCGTCCATCGCGCTGGGCAGCGGGATGAGGATCGCGGGGCGGCCGGCGCAGGTGAGTTCGGCCAGCGTCGAAGCGCCAGCGCGGGCGATCACCAGATGCGACCAGCCCAGCTTTTCGGGCACATCGTTGAAATAGGTGGCGAGGTCGGCGGGGATTTCCATCTCCGCATAGGTTTTGCGGACGCGCTCGATATCCTCGGCGCGGCATTGCTGCGTGACTTGGAGGCGGCGGCGCAGCGCGACCGGCAGCATCGACAGACCTTCAGGCACGACGCTGGACAGGATGGAGGCGCCCTGGCTGCCGCCGATCACCAGCACGCGGAAGACGCTTTCGTCGGTCAGCGCGGGAAACTCCTCCTCGCGCAGTTGCTTCACTTCTTCGCGGACCGGATTGCCGATCAGGTGGACCTTGGCCGCATAGGCGCTCTTGAGGCGCTGGACGTCGGGATAGGCGGTGGCAATCGCGTCCACCCGGCCAGACAGGATGCGGTTCACCCGGCCCAGCACGGCATTTTGTTCGTGGATCGCGGTCGGGATGCCGTCCGCCAGCGCGCCGAGCAGCGCGGGCATGGCGGGATAGCCGCCAAAGCCGACCACGGCGGTCGGGCGGAAGGTTTCGTTCAGGCGGCGGGACATGGCACGACCGGCCAGGATCGCCTTGAGCGCGCCGGGCCAGCTCAGTGGGTTCTTCGTCATGCGACCGGCGGGCATGATATGCACCTGCGCCTTGTCGAACAGGCCGGGGATCTTCGCGCCGCGCTCATCGGTGACGAGGGCGACATGATGGCCGCGCGCCATCAGTTCCTCCGCCACGGCGTGCGCTGGAATCATATGACCCCCCGTCCCGCCGGCGGCGAGGACGAAGTGACGGGAAATGCTCATCGACCACTCCATTTGACGACCGTGTGCCGACCCATGAAGGGGTTGCGCCGCGTGAATGCGAGCAGCAGGCCGACGCCGATACAAAGCGCCAGCATAGAGGAGCCACCGTAGCTGATAAAGGGCAGCGTCATGCCTTTTGACGGAAATATCTGCGCATTGACGCCCATGTTGATGATCGCCTGAAGCCCGAACTGGGTGGTGAGGCCGGCGGCGGCGAGGATGGTGAAAACATCTTCTTCATCCAACAGGCGCAGCAGCACGCGTACCACGATGGCGAGATAGACGCAGGCGATGGCGATACAGGCGAGCAGGCCGAACTCTTCGCCGATGACCGAGAAGATATAGTCGGTATGCGCTTCGGGCAGGCGGAACTTGTTCTGTCCCCCGCCCGGCCCGACGCCGGTAAAGCCGCCATGGGAAATGGTGCGGAAGGCAAGGTCGGTCTGGTCCGGGCCGGCATCCAGCTGGACACCGATGCCCAGAAAGTCGTTCACGCGCTGCCGGCCATTTTCATAGAACATATAGACGGCGACCAGCCCCGCCAGCGCCACCCCGCCCATCGCACCGATGAAGCGCATCGACACGCCCGACAGCAGCAGCAATACACCAAGGCAGGCGCAGAAAATCACGGTCTGGCCGAAGTCGGGCTGACGCATCAGGATGATGGCGATGAGGCCGGTGACGCAGAAGCTCAAGGGTACGACCGGCAGGCTCATATCCTTGGTCCGCAGCGACAGCAGCCAAGCGAGCGCCACGACGAAGACGGGCTTGAGGAACTCCGAAGGCTGAAAGCGGAAGCCCGGCAGGTCGATCCAGCGCTTCGCCCCGTTCACGGTGGACCCCAGTATCGGTACGCACAGCAGCATGACGAAGAAGAAGGCGCAGCCGAAGATGGCGAGCCGCCGCGCCTGCGGCCGGGGCAGCATGGAGATGATGAGCATGACCGGCAGGCCGATGAACACCCACATCAGCTGGCGATAGAAATAGATGAGCGGATTGACCGCGACAGAGGCGGTCGACCGGTCGATCGCGGCGACGGGGGATGCGGCGGCGACCGCCACAAGCCCGATCGCCATCAGCGTGACGATGAGCGACAGGAGGACACGGTCGATTTCCCAGAACCAGATGGCGAGCGCCGTCCGTTCGCGCGGCACGGTGCGGGTGCGGAAACCCTTCACCAGTTCGCCAGCCTTGAACATGCGCGTCGTCCCTTCCCTGCCCATCGTGTCGCCCCCGACTTGGTGGTTTATTCGCCAATAGAGTCCAGCGCCGCGACGGCGGCGGCGAAGGCATCGCCGCGCGCTTCGAAATCGCGAAACTGGTCGAAACTGGCGCAAGCGGGCGACAACAGCACCACATCCCCCGGCTGCGCGATGCGCGCGGCGCGGCGGACGGCGGCGCTTAGCATTTCACTGTCGTCCACCGCCATAGAGGCACGAAGCAGATCGGCGAACATATGCCCCGCTTCACCGATGGTATAGGCGTGGGCGATGTTGGCGAAATGCGGGACGCACTCGTCCAGATTGTCCGATTTGGCGACGCCGCCCAAAATCCAGTGGATGCGCGGTTTGCCGTCCTTCGCCGGCCATGCAGCGAGCGCGGGCGCGGTCGAAGCGGCGTTGGTCGCCTTGCTGTCATTGACGTAGAGGACGCCATTATGGGTGCCGACGGCCTGCATGCGGTGGGGGAGCGAAGCGTAGCTGGCGAGGGCCGCGGCTATGGTCGCTTCGTCGATCCCCAGCGCCTGTGCGACAGCGACAGAGACAGCGGCGTTCTGCGCATTGTGCGGACCTTGAAGGGCGGGCCAGGTGAGTTGAGCGACGGGATCGATATCCCCTGACCCAACCTCAACCACGTCATCCCCGCGAAGGCGGGCATCCATCTCCCCGGACTCGCGTACGGAGGCAAGGTCCGGAGATGGGTTCCCGCCTTCGCGGGAATGACGGAGTTGTGTGGCGATCCCTCGGCTCGGCTCATCCTCGGTCGCGATGACCGCCACATGCCCGGCCGACTGCATCGTGAACAGCCGCGCCTTGGACGCGACATAGCCCGCAAAGCCGTCATAGCGATCCAGATGATCGGGCGTGATGTTGAGCAGCACCGCGACGTCGCAGTCCAGGCTGTGGGTCAGGTCGATCTGATAGCTGGACAATTCCAGCACATAGACGCCCACGCCATGCAGGTTCGGCTCCAGCGGCGGCTGGCTCAGGATCGGCAGGCCGATATTGCCGCCCATCACCGTGGGGAAACCCGCCTGCTCGATGATGTGGTGGATCAGCGCCGTGGTGGTCGACTTGCCGTTGGTGCCGGTGATGCCGACGACCTTGTGCGGCGGCAACGTGCGCCGGGCGAGCGCGAACAGTTCGATGTCGCCGATGATCGGCACGCCCGCGATCTTCGCACGCATGGCGATGGGGTGGCGATTGAGCGGCACGCCCGGCGACACGACGATGCCGTCGAACCCGGCAAGGTCGATCTCCATCGGATCGCCAAGGTCCGCCTTGCCCGCGACCAGCGCGCGGGCTTCTTCCCGGCTGTCCCAGGCGACGACACGCGCGCCGCTGGCGACCAGCGTGTCGACCGTGGCAAGGCCCGAGCGGGCAAGGCCCAGCACGGCGTAGGTTTTCCCCTTGAAAGCCTCCGAAACGATCATCCGCTTACCTCAGCTTCAAGGTGGCGAGGCCGGCGAGCGCCAGGATGAAGGCGATGATCCAGAAACGGATCACGACGGTCGGCTCGGCCCAGCCCAATTGTTCGAAATGATGATGGATCGGCGCCATCTTGAACACGCGCTTGCCGGTGCGCTTGTAGAAGAAGACCTGGATGATGACGCTCAGCGCTTCCACCACGAACAGCCCGCCGATGATGCCCAGCACGATTTCATGATGGGCGGTGACGGCGATCACGCCGATCGTGCCGCCCAGCGCAAGGCTGCCGGTGTCGCCCATGAAGACGGCGGCCGGCGGCGCGTTGAACCAGAGGAAGGCCAGGCCCGCGCCGATGATCGCCCCGCACAATATGGTGAGGTTACCCGCGCCCGGCACATGGGGGATGCCCAGATAGGCGGCAAAATCCGCGCGGCCGACCAGATAGACGATCAGCATGAAGGCCAGGCTGGCGATGATGACCGGCATGGTGGCAAGGCCGTCGAGGCCGTCGGTCAGGTTCACCGCATTGCCGAACGCCACGATGACGAAGGCGGCAAAGCAGAAGTAAAATGGACCCAGTTCAATCGCCGGGCCATTGTAGAAGGGCACGTAGAGCGCGGTATTGCCATGCTGATGAACGATCATCCATGCCGCGACACCGGCGATGAGAAATTCGAAGATCAGGCGCATCCGCCCCGACAGCCCCTTATGACTGGCCTTCGTCACCTTGTCATAATCATCGAGGAAGCCGATCGCGCCGAAACCCAGGGTCACGAACAGGCAGGCCCAGACATAGGTGGATTGCAGGTCCATCCACAGCAGCACGGAAACGACCATGGAGGTCAGGATCATGAGGCCGCCCATGGTCGGCGTCCCGCGCTTGGCCAGATGGCTTTGCGGGCCGTCGTCGCGGATCGGCTGTCCCTTGCCCTGACGGACGCGCAGCCAGCCGATGAATTTCGGGCCGATGACCAGGCCGATGATGAGCGAAGTGAAGATCGCCGCGCCCGCCCGGAAGGACAGGTAACGGATCAGGTTGAAAATACCTGCGAAATCCAGGGTTTCGGCCAGCCAATAGAGCATTAGTTCATATCTCCGTCACGGGCGGCCTCGGCCAGAGCAGCGACCAGGCGGGACAGGCCCACGCCATTGGAGCCCTTGACCAGGATCGCGTCGCCCGCGCGCATTTCGGTTTGGATGAGGGGGATGGCCGCTGCCGTATCGGCGACATGCACATGAGGAATGGCGCTGCCCAGCGCATCGGCCAGCGGCGCCATTTCCGCGCCAACCAATATGGCATAATCGACCTGCCCCGCGCCCAGCGGTTCGGCAAGGCCGGCGTGGAGTTCGACGCTGCGGTCGCCCAGTTCGCGCATGCCGCCCAATATGGCGATGCGACGATCGGCTTTTTCCCGGCCAAGCTGGGTGAGCGTGGCCTTCATGGACAGCGGATTGGCGTTGTAGCTTTCGTCGATCAGCAGCGCTTCGCCACCCGCGACCGGCAGGATGCGCCGTTCGCCCCGGCCCGGCAGGCCCGGCATTTCGGCCAGCGCCAGGCCGGCCGCCGCCAGATCGCCGCCGACCGCCTCGACTGCAGCCAGCACGGCGAGCGCGTTGGACACCCAATGGTCGCCCGGGGCCGCGACGGTGAAGCAGAGTTCGGCGCCCGGCAAGGTCGCCGTGACCAGGGTGCCGCCGTTCGGCGCGGGTACGGCTTCGCGCGCGCAGATATCGGCCTGCGGGCTGGTGCCGAAGGTCAGGATATGGGCGGCGTGACGCTCCGCCTTGTTGTAGAGCAGCGCGACATGCGGGCTGTCATAGGGGATGATCGCGGTGCCGCCCGGTTGCAGCCCCTCGAAAATCTCCGCCTTGGCTTCGGCGATCTTCGCTTCGGTGCCGAAAAATTCGATATGGGCGGGCGCGATGGCGGTAACGATGGCGACATGGGGACGGACTTGTCGTGTCAGGGCAGACAATTCCCCGGCATGGTTCATGCCCATTTCGAACACGCCGAAGGCGGTGTCCCGCGCCATGCGCGACAGGCTCAAGGGCACGCCGACATGATTATTGTAGCTTTTGACCGAGCGATGCACCTCGCCCGGCGCGGCACGATCCAGCGCCTGGAACAGCGCTTCCTTCGTGCCGGTCTTGCCAACCGATCCGGTGACGCCGATCACCTTGCCAGTCATGCGCTTGCGCGATGCTTTTCCCAGCGCTTCGAGCGCAAGGGCGCTGTCGGGTACCAGGATATGGGGGTGATCGACCGGTTCGCTGACGATTGCGCCCGCCGCGCCTTGCCCGAACGCCTTGTCGACGAATTTATGGCCGTCGGTCGCTTCGCCCTTCATCGCGACGAACAGATCGCCCTGCCCCACTTCGCGGCTGTCGAAGGCGACGCCCGAAACGGCAAACGGCGCCGACGCGGCGCCGCCTGTGGCCTCGGCGATTTCGGCGGAGGTCCAGAGGTCGGTCATAGACACAGACCTCCGTTCGGTTCGAGCTTGTCGAGAACCATATGCGCCAAACGGTTCTCGACAAGCTCGAACCGAACGGAAAGGTGGGAACCCAGAATCAACCCGCGCACTCCCGTGCCACGGTGACGTCGTCGAAGGGCAGCACGCGGTCGCCGATGATCTGGCCCTGTTCATGGCCCTTGCCGGCCAGCAGGACGATATCGTCCGCGCCCGCCTGACCGATGGCGGCGGCGATGGCGGCGCGGCGACCGCCGATTTCCTCGGCCTGCGGCGCGCCCGCCAGCACGGCGGCGCGGATGGCGGAGGGTTCTTCCGAACGGGGATTGTCGTCGGTGACGATGACATGGTCGGACAGTTCGGCCGCGACCTTGCCCATCAGCGGGCGCTTGCCCGCATCGCGATCGCCGCCGGCGCCGAACAGGGTGATGAGCTTGCCGCGCGTATGCGGGCGCAGCGCCTCTATCGCGGCCTTCAGGCCGTCGGGCGTATGGGCATAATCGACATAGACGGGGGCGCCCGCCTTGCTGATGACCGCGCGTTCCAGCCGGCCGCGCACCGGCTGGACCCGGCCGAGCAGTTCCATCACCTTGGCCGTGTCACTGCCGGTCGCGATGACGAGGCCGGCGGCGGTCAGCGCATTGGCGGCCTGATAGGCGCCGATCAACGGCAGATTGACCTTGTAGATCTTGCCATCGGCTTCGACCTCCAGCGTCTGGCCCAACTGGGTCGGGGTGCGGTTGACGAGGCGCAATGCCTGCCCCTGCACCCCAACGCTCAGCACACGAAGCCCCCGCTTCGTAGCGCGCTGGATGACCTTGTCCGACCATTCATCGTCCGCCCAGACGACCGCCGTGCCGTCAGCCGACACGACTTCGTCGAACAAGCGCATCTTGGCGTCGAAATAGCTGTCCATGTCGCCATGATAATCGAGATGATCGCGCGACAGGTTGGTGAAGGCGCCGGCGACGACCGGCAGCCCTTCGGTACGATATTGGTCCAGGCCATGACTGGACGCCTCGAACGCGGCATGGGTGATGCCTTCGCGCTTCAGGCCCGACATATTGGCGAGGAAGGTGACGATGTCCGGCGTGGTGAGGCCGGTCGATACCTGATCGACCGCCGTGGTGACGCCCAGCGTGCCGATCGACGCGGACTTGTGGCCCAGCATCCGCCACAGCTGGCGCGCGAGTTCAACCGTGCTGGTCTTGCCATTGGTACCGGTGACGGCGACGGTCATGTCCGGGAAGGGCGCGAAATAGCGTGCGGCCATCAGCGCCAGCAGACGGCGGGGATTGGCGTGGGCGATATGGATCGCCCCTTCCACCTTCGCTTCGGGGCGGGCGACGATGGCGAACGCGCCGGCCTTCACCGCGTCGGGAATATAATCCTCACCATTGACGCGCAACCCCTGAAACGCGCCGAAGACGGTGCCGGGCGCGACCTTGCGATTGTCGATGGCGAAGCCGGTCACAGACGCGTCAAGGCCGGCGGTGCCGCCGACCTTGTCCGAACCATCCACATCCAGCCCCTCGATAAGCGACCCGAGGCGCATCATTCTTTCTCCTTGTCGCCGTGCAGCAGCGGCATCAGATCCGAGATATCCACGTCACGGCTTTCGTCCGGCATCACGCCCAGCATCGGGCCGGTGCGCTCCACCACCCGCTTCACCACCGGGGCGGCGGTCCAGGCAGCGGTGCGCAGGCCATATTGGCCGGTCGCCTCGTCCATGATCGCGACCACGACATAGCGGGGATTGTCCATCGGGAAGGCAGAAGCGAAAGTCGTCACGAGCGAAGTCTTGTTATAGCGCCCCTCCTGGGGCTTTTCGGCGGAACCCGTCTTGCCGCCCACCCGGAATCCCTTGGCGTCGGCGCTTCGTCCTGTACCCGCCGATACGATCATCCGCAACAGTTGGCGCATCCGCGCGCTGGTGGCGGCGGTGAAGACGCGGCGTCCTTCGGGCACTTCGTCCGGGCGCAGCTTGCGCATGGTGGCGGGGCGCCAGATGCCGCCATTGACCAGCGCCGCATAGGCCGCCGCCAGATGCAGCGGCGTGACCGCAATGCCATGGCCATAGGCCGTGGTCATGCTGGTGATGCGGCCCCAGCTGGACGGCCAGATGCCCTTGGCCCGCTCGTTGAACTCGATCGGCGCGCGCTGATCGAAATCCAGGCTGCGGAACATCTTTTGCAGCGGTTCCGCGCCCATTTCGTCGGCGATGCGCGCCGTGCCGATGTTCGAGCTGTGGACCAGAATTTCCGGTACGTTGATCCAGCGACCCATGGAATGATCGTCGCGAATGCGGAAGCCGGCGACGGCGAGCGGTGCGGTGGCGTCATAGCGCTTGCTCATCGACGTCACGACGCCGGCATCCATGGCCGCCGCGATCGACAGCGGCTTGAAGGACGAACCCAGCTCGTAGCGGGCCTGCACCATATGGTTGCAGAGCGGCGATTCGCTGCACGTCTTGCCCGCATAATTTTGCAGCTTGTTGGGATCGAAGACGGGGATGGAGGCCATGGCGATGATCTCGCCGGTATTGGCGTCCATGATGATGCCGCCCGCGCCCTTCGCCTTGGTCTGTACCAGCTGCGCGTAAAGTTCGCTTTCCAGCGCGCCCTGCACCCGGCTGTCGATCGAGATGGCGAATGGCTTGCCGCGTTGCGCCGCCTGCGTCAGCCGATCGTTGAAGGCCGCCTCCACGCCCATGCCGCCCTGCCCTTCGGCATTGGGCGCAAAGCCCAGCACATGGGCCCCCAGCGTGCGCTGCGGATAGAGGCGTTCCTTCTCACGCGGAAATTCGATGCCGATTTCGCCCAGCGCGTTCACCGCTGCCACTTCTTCGGGCAGGGCGCGGCGGCGCAGATAGGCCCAGCCACGGCCGGTCAGCTTCTTGTAGAAGGCCGCCTCGGGTTCGTCGGGGAAGATTTCGTGCAGCTTGCGGGCCAGTTCGCCCGGATCGCCGATCAGCTTGGACGGGCGCACCGCCACCGAATAGGCGTCCATGGTGCGCGCCAGCGGCACGCCGTTGCGATCGACGATATCCGCGCGCGCCGGCAGGAAGGGCGACAGGCTGCCGTCCCCCGCATTGCCATGCGCGAAAATGCCGACCCAGGCGAGTCGGCCGATCAATATGGCGGTGATGGCAAGGAACAGGATCAGCAGCAGCATCAGCCGGTTGTGGGCGATGGCGGTCAGGTTGACCCGCGCTCGCCCGGCCCGCTCGCCGCCCGGCTGGACAATGATCGTGGCCATCAGCGCGCCTCCTTGCGCTTCTCGCGCGCCGCCTTGGCGCTCAGGTCGCCCAGCGTGCTGTCATCCAGCAGCTTGGCATCGAGCATCGCCATCCGTTCCGCCTTGCGCGCAATCGGATTGGGCTTCGACACGTCGGCGTCGGCCTTCGCCTGCTGCGCGGGGGTACGCGGTGCGGACTTGGGCAGCTTGTCGACGGCGTCGGCAGCATGGGCTTCGCGGATCACCGCGATATCGCTGCGGATCTGGGTCGCCGCGGGGCTTTCGGGCGCCTTTTGCGGGGCGGAGGGCAGGTCGGCCGGGGTTTCGACCATCGCCACCATCACCGGCGGCGCGACATAATCGGGACCGTTGGGCTGGACCCCGTCCAGATGGGCCAGCGCCCGCTCACCACCCAGATATTGCTGGGCGCTGGGCGTCGAATACATGAAGTCGTCCTGATTCCAGCGTTCCAGCTGACGCATGGAGGCGCGTGCACTGAATTCCGTTTCCAGATAGCGGATGTCGGCCTTCGTCCGTGCGATCTGCGCCCGGACCTTCATCAGTTCGTTGCGTTCGGTCGCGACTTTAAGCGACACCATATAGGCGCCCAGCGCACCCAGTGCGACCAGGATCACCCAGATCAGGCTCTGCAACCTTTTGACGGCGATCATGAACGGGCACTCCGAAGAGACTGGTGAGCAGGGGCAGACGTACGGATGGCAGCGCGCAGGGTGGCGGATCGGGCGCGGGGGTTGCGCGCCAGTTCGGCCTCGCCCGCCTTCACCGCCTTGGCCGGTTTGGCGAAGGTGGGCTGCGGCCCGGCGGCGCGTTCGGGCATATGCCTGGACCCGCCGCTGTCGCCGCCGCTGCGGTTGCGCAGAAACTGTTTGACGATGCGGTCTTCCAGAGAGTGGAAGGTCACGATCGCGAGGCGACCGCCCTCTTCCAGCAGCGCTTCGGCCGCTTCGAGCGCCAGCTCCAGCTCCTCCAGTTCGCGGTTCACATGGATGCGGATCGCCTGGAAGGTGCGGGTCGCCGGGTCTTTCTTGTCATGCGGCTTGTGACCCAGCGCCTTGCGGACGACGGCGGCGAGTTGGCCGGTACGCTCCAGCGGGCGCGCCTCCACGATCGCGCGGGCGACACGTCGCGACTTGGGCTCGTCGCCATAGCGGTAAATGACGTTGGCGATCTCTTCCTCAGACGCCGTATTGAGGAAATCGGCGGCGCTCATGCCGTCCTGGCTCATCGTCATGGTGAGCGGACCGTCGGACTGGAAGGAGAAGCCGCGCTCCGCCCGATCCAGCTGCATCGAGGATACGCCGATATCGAGCGTGATGCCCGACAGCTTCTCGATGCCGCGCTCCGCCAGCAATTCCGCCATGCGCGAAAATTCGCCGGGGATCAGCGTGATCTGATGCGCGTCGGCCACCGCCTGCCCTTCCCGGATCGCATCGGGGTCGCGATCGAAGGCGAAGACGCGGGCGCCGGCACGGGCCATGGCGCTGCTATAGCCACCCGCACCGAAGGTACCGTCGACATGGATCTCGCCGGGGGTGATGGCGAGGGCGTCGAGGACTTCGTCGATCAGGACGGGGATGTGCGGGGCGGCGGAGTCGCTCACTTGGCAGCCCCTTCCGCGCGCGCATCGATCCAGCGGCGGACCTTGTTGAGGATCAGCGCCGGGCGATCCGGGCTTTCGACCAGGGCTTCGGGCTTCCAGATCTGGAAATAGCGGCCCACGCCATAGAAGAAGATCGCGTCCGTAATGCCGGCTTCTTCCTTGATATCGGGGTGGAGGAAGAAACGGCCGGCATCATCGAAATTCACGTCCTCGATCGTGCCGAGGCGGTTTTCGCGTTCCAGATCGGCGTTGAAATCGCGCCCGCCCTCATAGGCCTGGCGCTCCAGCTTCTCGACCTCTTCGAACAGGAACTGTTTGTGGGACAGGCCAAAGCCGGTGGCGCAGCCATTGTCGAAATGGACCGACAGGCACAGGCGATTCTCGCCGCCGCTGGCCTGTTTGACCAGCTTGCGCATCTCCAGGGGCAGCACGAAACGGCCTTTGCCGTCCGTGACGCTGAATGCGTTGCCCGAATAGAGAATGACGTCCGACACGATGGCGACCTGGCCCCTTGTTTTCGGGGCACAGGCCGTCCGTCGCCGGAATCATGAGAACACCATCCAGCGCACAGGACAACGCAAAGCCTGACGAACCCCAATGCCTGTTTTCCTACCAAGCATGGGGGTGGACTGCAATGGGAAAGCATGGGTGGCGATGGGAAAAGACGGTGAAATACGGGACTAACCGGATTTGTTATCTTTTACCCCGCCATGTTCTTTTTCTGTTCCGGGGATGAAACCCCGCCTTTCCCGACGAAAGGCCATCGCACCCATCATCGCCCATATCGTCCCAGCCAAAAGCGCCCAGCGAATGGCGCGGGTGACGTCCCGCGAGTCCCGCATCCAGCGCCGGTCGCCGGATATGGCGGCGCCGCCCAGCCAGTGGACGAGCAGTGCAGGCGTATCGGCCACCCAATAGCGGGGATCGAGCGGATGAGCGGGATTGGCGAGCCAGAGCCGGTCGTCGATCGGATCGGCGTCGCCCATCACCAGCGCCGCCCCCTGCCCCATCTGCTTGCGCTGGACGATCCCGTCTTGCTCTGCGGTGGGATAGGCGCGCATGCCCGACAGGGTGATGAGCATGCCATCGGGGGCGAAATGACGGATTTCCTCACTTTTGATGGCGGACGAGCGGAAACCCCAATGGCCGAGCAAGGGCTGCAACAGGCTCGCAGCGGGGGCACGGCGGCGATCCCCCAGCGGCAGGTCGGACGGCCAGCGCAGCAGCGGGTCGGCCAGCACCAGAGCCGTCCCGCCATCCCGCACCCATTGGTCGATCGCGACCAGTTGCGCCGGCGTCAGCGCGCGCGGCTGGGCCAATAGCAGGCGGCGGGCGCCGGAGGCCTTGAGTTGTAGCGGGTCGTCCAATGGCGTGACGGCGAAGCGGGTACGCAAGATCGTGACGATCGGCGCATCGCGCGGCCCACCCCTTCCCACTTCATCCCAGAAGAGCGGCAGGCCGGTGATGACGGCGAGGCTGGGACGATCCGGGACAGGCTGGACCGGCTGAGTTGGACCTCGCCAGAGGAGGAGCGCGGCGAGGGTGAGGAGGGCAATCCCGGCAGATATAGATACGAACCCACCCCTGCCCGTTCCCCGGCCTGCGCGAAGGAACGCTTCATATGCGCCATCCTCATGGCGCCCTGGCATGAGCAAAGCGCCGCCGAATATGGCGAGCAGCGCCACCGCCAATAGCCCCACTGCCGCCAACTGATCCGGCGCGCGCGCCGCCGCCAGCGTGCAGAAGATCAGCGCCATCCCGGTGGCACCCAGCGCCACCCAGGTCCGCATTGGCCAGCCACGCCGCGAGAGCAGCAGCCCCATCCCGGCGAGTAGCAAGGCGGCAGGCCATCCCCAATCCCATGGATCGGCCTGTCCGGTCAGGAAAACGCGCTTCAGGCCGGCAAGTAAAATCCCGAGCGGCGGGAGCCAAAGCCAGAGGAAACGCTTCAGGCCAGCGATCATTTGCGGAGACTTTTCATTCGCCATGGCGGGCGCAGCAAAGAAATCCACGGCGCGCCCTTGGATTGGTTGGGCCTTGCCCGCCTTTGGCCCGATACGCTCGCAATGACGATGAAAATGGAGGCCACGCCGCCCCTAGCGCTGTTGTTGCGCGGGATCGCGGTCCATGGGCTTGCGGATATTGGGATCGGGCTGGAGGTCGGGCACGATCGGCGCCTGCTCCGGCGCAGGTTGTACGCCCAGTTCCGCCAAAGGCTCCTTGGGCGAGACGGCATTTTGCGTTTGGCTGAGCGTCGGCACCACCGGCGGCGGCAGCGCCGCGTCGTCCATCCGCGCCTTTTCGATCACGATATTGGCAAGGCCCACGAGCAGCACGACGCCCGCCAGACCGGTGAGGCCGATCTGGACGCGCTGTAACCCTTCCTGACGGCGGGGTGCTTCAGCCATGCTTGCGCTCTTATTCTCTTCGCCGCGACCCGTGTCGACGATCATGCAGTGTGCGCGAGCCAGGGGAAGACCGTCAAGCCCTTAGATTCCAGCCATTGCCGGTTGTACAGGGTCGACAGGTACCGGAAGCCGGTGTCGCACAGGATCGTCGCGATCCGCTTGCCCGGCCCCAATTGCTTCGCCAGCGCCACCGCGCCCGCGACATTGATGCCCGACGACAGGCCAAGGCACAGCCCTTCTTCGGCCAGCAGGCGGCGCACCCAGAGCAGGCCGTCTTCGTCGGAGATGCGAAATTGCGTGTCGATCGGCGCACCGTCCAGATTGGCGGTGATGCGCCCCTGCCCGATGCCTTCGGCGACCGACGATCCTTCCGCCTTCAATTCGCCATGGGCATAATAGTTGAACAGCGCCGCGCCATGCGGGTCGCTTAAGGCAATGGTGATCGCCTCATCCTTGGCTTTCAGGCCCAGGCCCACGCCCGCGATCGTCCCGCCGGTGCCCGCCGCGCAGGTGAAACCATCGATACGGCCGTCCATCTGCGTCCAGATTTCCTCGGCCGTGCCCACGATATGCGCCTTGCGATTGGCGATATTGTCGAACTGGTTGGCCCAGATCGCCCCTTCCGTCTCCTCCGCCAATCGCCGCGAGGTGTGGACAAAATGGCCGGGGTTGGAATAGGGCGCCGCCGGCACGGTGACCAGCTCGGCGCCCAGAGCGCGCAGCGTGTCCATCTTTTCCCGGCTCTGCGTCTCGGGCATGACGATGATCGACTTATAACCCTTCGCATTGGCGACCAGCGCCAGGCCGATGCCGGTATTGCCGGCGGTCCCCTCCACGATCGTGCCGCCGGGCTTGAGCAGCCCCTTTTCCTCGGCATCGTTGACGATGAACAGGGCAGCGCGATCCTTCACGGAGGCGCCGGGATTGGCAAATTCGCATTTGGCGAAAATGTCGCAGCCCGTCTCCTGCGAGGGGCCGGCGAGGCGCACCATCGGCGTGTTGCCGATCAGCGCGAGACTATTGGGTTGAAGCAGCATGGCACCCGCATAGCGGAGCCGGCGCGGCTTTGCCAAGCAAGGGAATGATGATCGGGGCAAAGCGCGCATTTTAACCTTTGCGCCCATCACCGTCCCATCGCGGAACAAAAGGAAATGCGATGAGGAAAGAATAAGGAATTTCCGCTAAAGGCTCCGGCAGCAGGGCGACGGCGGGTCGCGGGGTTATGGAGTTTGCATGCGGTTTCTGGCGCAGATGCGGGGATGGAGGGGGCATGGGGCGATCCTGGCGATCGCGCTGCTGCTGCTCGTCGCGCCGCGCCTGATCACCGCCGCGCCGCTCGACATGCTGGGCGGCGATCAGGATATCGGCCATGCCGATCCGTCCGAGGAATCGGCGCAGAATTTCCCCGGCTCCGCCTTTTTCTATGCGCAGGGCGCGTTCGATCCGGTGCCGGGCGTCGCCACGGTGCAGAGCGAGCATGTGCTGGGACTGGATGAGGCGCAAGCGGCGCCGGCGATGGTGTTTCGCGGAATGACCGGCATCGACAGCTATCGCGCGCTCAATTGCCTGACATCGGCCATCTATTATGAAGCCGCCAATGAGCCGGACGATGGCCAGCGCGCGGTGGCGCAGGTGGTGCTGAACCGGGTGCGCAGCCCACTCTGGCCCAACACGGTGTGCGGCGTCGTCTATCAGGGGTCGGAACGCACCGATTTTCGGTGCCAGTTCACCTTCAGCTGCGACGGCGCCATGGCGCGGATGCCGGCCGCCGCCGCATGGGTCCGGGCGCGGCGCGTGGCGGAACAGGCGCTGGCCGGCCATGTCTACACCCCCGTGGGCCTCGCCACCCATTATCATACGCTGGCGGTCCGGCCGGAATGGTCGTCCAGCCTTCAGGCGGTGGCGGTAATCGGCGCGCATATCTTTTACCGCAATCCGGGGTTCAACGGTACGCCGGCCGCCTTCCGCATCCCCTATCTGGGGCGGGAGACGATTTCCGGCCCGGCCCGCACCAGCTGGCCCGCCAAGCCGGCGATGGCGGTGGATACGCTGGCGCCCGCTTATGTGCCGCTGCCCTCTGCGCCGTTGCCGGCCGGTCCGGCACAGGCTGCGCCGACCGTCGGATGGTCGCCCGTTCCCAAGCCGCAGCCGGCCGATGACGGCCTGCCGGAATCCACCATCCGGCCGGAATTTCGCAATACGGGTCGGCCGTTGATCTGATCTTTTTCCCTGACCGCCGCGATTTTCTTATGGTTAAAAATGCGGTCACCATCGAAGCAGCTGTAAAAAAGCATTTAAAAAAGTGCATTTTTTTGGCCTTCGCGGGAACCGATCCGGGTCGCAGAGGGTTTTATATTCCGGATAGCAAATCTTTTGCCCCCCGCTCTTGCTATCCACAAAATATGAGCCCGGAATGCATCCCCCCCCGACGCGTTCCGGGCTCAGAATTTTTCCGGGGCAGTTTTCTTCTTGAAATCATTATTCTTTCCGGCTGCGGAACGTATCTTCTCAGCGCGGGTTCTTCCCTTCGTCACCAGGACGGCGCCGCCGTCCGGTCACAGAATTTGACGAGGAGACTTTCGATGACGAAGAAGATCCTGGCTGCCGTGCTGCTCACGGGTTCGCTGATGGTCGCCGCGTGCAACACGGTCGAGGGCGCTGGCCGCGACGTGCAGAGCGCCGGCAAGGCCGTGGAAAAGAGCGCAAACTAAGCGCCGCGGATTTAGCGTTTCACTACCCCCTCCCTAGCATGGCCCGCCCGTCAAACGGCGGGCCTTTTTTTTTTGAAAATGATGTTGTGGCGGGCCGGTGGTTTCGCTCAGAGGCGCGTTTGAGCCATCCAGATGCCGTCACCCCAGCGAAGGCTGGGGCCTCAGGCGGCAGTAGAAGAAGGCTAGTCGTCTTGCGCTATCTGTTTACGCAGCGTTCGCGTCCCTGAGATCCCAGCCTTCGCTGGGATGACGGCATTTTGAGCGCTCAATCTGAACTCAATCCACCCATTCAGGCGCGCCATAGCCATAGCGCCCGTTAATCCGGAAGACTTAGACCGACGCCCCTTCCGCATCTTCGGCCGCTTCGATTTTCGCGGCCCTGCGGTCGGTGAACCAGATGGCGATGATGGTGATTTCATAGAGCAGCAGCAGCGGGATCGCGAGCATCAGCTGCGACACCACATCGGGCGGGGTCAGCACGGCGGCCAGAATGAAGGCGGCGACGATCATGTAGCGGCGCATGCCGATCAGCTGCGCGCGCGTGACGAAACCGGCGCGGTTGAGCAGCATCAGCAGCACCGGCATTAGGAAGCTGATGCCGAAAGCCAGGATGAACTGCATGACCAGGCCCAGATAGGCATCCGCGCTAGGCAGCGCCTCCACCGACAGGCCGCTGCTATTGCCCTGAAATTCGAGGAAGAAATGAAATGCCGTCGGCATGACCACGAAATAGGCCAGGCTGGCGCCCATGGCGAACAGGAAGGGCGTGGCGAGGATGAAGGGCAGCAGCGCCTTCTTTTCCTTGGCATAGAGGCCCGGCGCGACGAAGGCCCATAGCTGGTTGGCGATGATCGGGAAGGACAGGCAGAAGGCCCCGAAAAAGGCGATCTTCACCTGAACGAAAAAGGCTTCGTACAGCTTGGTATAGACCAGCTTGCCGCCGCCGTCGCCGAACGCTTCCTTGAGCGGATGGACCAGGATCGCGAACAGCTGTTCGGAAAAATAGAAGCAGATCGCACCGGTCAGGACCAGCGCGTACACGCATTTGAGCAAACGGCCACGCAACTCGATCAGATGGTCGAGCAGGGGCGCCTTGCTGTCATCGATATCGCCGATCATGCTGCCGCATCACCCTTGTGAGGCTGAACGGCGGGGGCTTCGGCCACATAAGGCGGCCCGTCGTTCGCCGAGGTCGGAGCGGGCGATGGCGGTACGATCGGCGCCGATTCGGCCACGAAGGGCGGATGTTCGACCGGGGCCGACTCCGCGACATAAGGCGGCGCATCCTGTGCCCCATCCTGCACGGACGATTCGACGGGAGCGGGCAGCGCATCGCCCGACACTTCGGGCGGATGCTCTTCCATGATCCGCTTGTTCTGCGCGGCCCATTTCTTTTCCAGCTCTTCCAGTTCCACTTCGCGCACCATGGCGTCGATGCCGGTGCGGAAATGACGGGCCATGCCCTGCGCCTTGCCCACGATCTGCCCCACCTTGTAGAGCGCGCGCGGCAAGTCCTTGGGCCCGATCACGATCACGGCAATGATCACGATCACCAGAAATTCAGACGAATCGATACCAAACATGCGGGACTATCGGCCTTGCTGGAGGATCAGGCCTTGGTCTTTTCTTCGGTCGCGCTCGGCGTCGGCGCGTCCTGTTCCGGCACGCGATGACCGTCGATGCGCACGGCGGGCTTTGCCGGCGTCACATCATCATCGCTATCGTCGGCCATGCCCTTCTTGAAGCTCTTGATGCCCTTGGCAACGTCGCCCATCAGGCCGGAAATGCGGCCGCCACCGAACAGCAGCATGACGACCAGGAGCACGATCACCCAGTGCATCAGCGAAAAGGAACCCATTTTTCAATACTCCTAGTAGAAGGCCTATCTAGGCCTCTTCCTCGTCATTTTCCAGAACGGATTGCCCGCCCATACCCTCCAGCGCCAAATCGACGGGGTCGAGCAGGCCAGCGGCGCGCAAATCGTCCATTCCGGGAAGGTCGCGACGGCTGCTAAGCCCGAAATGTGACAGAAAATCTACGCTGGTCGCATAGATGAGCGGACGGCCGGGCACTTCGCGGCGGCCGGCGGGGCGGACCCAGCCCGCTTCCATCAGCACGTCCAGTGTCCCCTTCGCCACCTGCACGCCCCGGATCGCTTCGATTTCCGCGCGGCTGACCGGCTCATGATAGGCGATGATGGCCAGCGTCTCCATGGCGGCACGCGACAATTTGCGCGGCTCGTCCTTCTCGCGCCGCAGAATATGGGCGAGATCGCTCGCGGTCTGGAAATGCCAGCGCCCGCCCCGCTCGACCAGATTGATGCCGCGCCCGGCATAATGGTCGGACAGGGCCTGCAACGTCGCGGCGAGATTACCGCCCTCCCCCACATGCAGCTTGAGTTCTGCGGGGGTCAACGGCGCTTCGGCCACGAACAGGGCCGCCTCCACCGCGCGGAGAAAATCGTCAGGCTCGCTGCTCATGCCGGGCTTTCCTGATTCGGCGCGGGCGCGCGGAGGTAGATGGGCGCGAAGATCCCGTCCTGCTGCATCTCCAGCCGCCCCTGCCGCGCCAGCTCCAGCGCAGCGACGAAGCTGCTGGCCAGCGCCGATTTCGCCTTTGGTGCGTCCAGGTCGGGCGGCAGGAAAGATTCGAGTCGGGTCCAATCGATCGCCGTGCCGACCAGCGATTCGACCCTCTGGATCGCCGCGTCCAGCGTCATCACTGGGCGCACAGCGATGGTATGGACCACAGGCTGGGTCCGGGCGCGAATCTGGCCATAGGCCTGAATCAGGTCATAGAGGCTGGCGCGCCATTGCGCCTTCTTGATCAGCCGCAGCCCTTCGGGCTTGCGTCGGGTGAAGACGTCGCGCCCCACCCGGTCGCGTGCCATAAGCCGGGCCGCGGCATCGCGCATCGCGTGGAGCCGCTGGAGCCGCAATTGCAGCCGCAACGCCATGTCTTCGGGGCTGGGATCGTCCTGCTCCTGCCGGGGCAGCAGCAACGCGGATTTGAGATAGGCGAGCCAGGCCGCCATCACCAGATAATCGGCCGCCAGTTCCAGCCGCAATTGCCGCGCGCCGTCGATAAAGCCCAGATATTGCTGCGTTAGCGCCAATATGGAGATTTCGCGCAGATCGACCTTCTGCGTGCGCGCTAGGCTGAGCAGCAGATCGAGCGGCCCCTCCCACGCATCGAAGCTGACGGTAAGCGTCTCGGGACTGGGAACAGCCGGCTGGCTGAACAGATCCTGCGTCAAGCGAGCGCCAGGTCCAGCAGCGAATCGCGGGTCGCCAGCAATTCTTCCAGTTCCGGCTGATCCGCGCCGCGCGTGACCGACGCCATCGCCCTGTCCAGCCGCGCGCGCGCCTGATCGGTGATATCGGGCAGAAGGCCGGCGATGCCGACCATATCGTCCATCCGCCCCCAGCAATTGAGCGCCAAGTCGCAACCCGCCGCGACCACGCCGGCCGCCAGTTCCGGGATGCTGCCCCGCAGCGCCTTCATATCGAGATCGTCGGACATCAGCAGCCCGTCGAAACCGATACGCTGGCGGATGATTTCGCCGATGATCTTGGGCGACAGGCTGGCCGGCTGCTCCGCATCCCATTCGGTGTAGACGACATGAGCGGTCATCCCCATCGGCGCGCGATTGAGCGTGCGGAACGGCGCCAGATCGGTTTCCAGCGCATTGAGGTTGGCATTGACGATCGGCAGCGCCAGATGGCTGTCCACCATCGCCCGGCCATGGCCCGGCATATGTTTGACGATGCCGACCACGCCGCCTTCCGCCAGTCCTTCCAGCGTGGCGCGCCCCAGCGCCGCGACGCGCATCGGGTCCGCGCCCAGGGTACGGTCGCCCATGATATCGCTCGCGCCATCCTGCCGCACGTCCAGCAGTGGCAGCGCATCGACGGTGATGCCGACCTCCGCCAGCGTGAGCGCTATGGCGCGGGCGTTGGCGCGCGCGGCGGCGATCGCACTGGATGGGGCGATGTCATAGAGCCGGTCGAACGCGGCACCGGGCGGGAAGCTGGGCCAGACCGGCGCCTGCATCCGCGCGACCCGGCCGCCCTCCTGATCAATCATGATCAGCAGATCGTCGCGGCCATGCAGTCTGCGCAAATCGTCGGTCAGCGCCCGCACCTGCGCCCGGTCGGCGATGTTACGCTTGAACAGGATATAGCCGGCCGGCTCGACCTCCGCAAAGAAGGCGCGCTCGTCGGCGGTCAGGGTTTCGCCGGAAAGACCGAAGATGACGGGTTTCATGGGGGCGATGGTAGCGGGTGAAACCGGGATTGTCGAAGGGGAAGAAGCCGATTTCTACTCCCTCTCCCCTTCAGGGGAGAGGGTTGGGGAGAGGGGCAAGAAACGCACTATTGCCGATAGGACGCCTTCAATATTAGAAATCACATCGTTGTTCGAAAATCGCAAAACACGCCATCCCTGCGCTTCTAAAAACGCCGTTCGAGCAGCATCCGCCTCGACAGTATTCCCATGCGCATCGCCATCCAACTCGATCACCAACATTGCTGCCCGACAAGTAAAGTCCGCGATGAACGGCCCAATCACTGTCTGGCGGCGAAACTTGGCTTCCGCAAAACGTTTGGCGCGCAGATGATACCAAAGGCGGCCTTCGGCTTCTGTGGGTTGAGAACGAAGCTTTTTCGCGAAAGATAGGGATTTTTGATTGCGCAGATGTCGCTCCCCTCTCCCTAGCCCTCTCCCCTCAAGGGGAGAGGGAATTATGTGTCGTTTTAATTCACGACCATGCAGCTTTCGCCAGCGACTTTCAGCTTGCCGCAGATGGTCCCCGCCTGCCCGCCGGCGCTGGCGCGCAGGCGGTAGACGGTGCCGCCGCCGACCTGGGCCGGTTCGACCGTCATGGCGAGCGGGGCGAGATAGGCGAAGCGTTTGGACAACTTGGTCCAAGCATCCTTGGCGCCCGACGCGCTGCCATAGGCGCCCAGCTGGATCATCGCGCCGCCGGCCGCCGGCTTGGCCGTTGCCGCCGGGCGTGCGCTCGTTTCGTCGGTGACGCGCGCGGTAACGCTGGCGGCGGGCTTGTTCGGCGCGACGGGTGCAGCGCCGGCCGGCGCGGGTGCGGTCTTGGCGATCGGCGCTTCGGGCACGCGGCTGGGGTCGATGCGACCGTCGCGCGCTACGCCTTCGCTGGCGGCGAAGCTGGCATCGCCCTCACCATCGAATTTCTTGGCGTCGGCCTCATTGGCGGCGATCTTGTAATCGTCGGTCGGCGCCGCGATCAGCTGCCCCTCGCCCGCACCGCCAGCGCCATTACGATTCTGCATCCACCAGACGCCAGCGACCACCGCACCGATCAGCGCGAGGCCGAGCAGGATCAGGCCGAGCAACCGCAAAGGCGATATGCGATCATCCGCCTCATCGTCGATGGCAGGCTCCAGCCAGGGCAGACGATCCTCATCGTCCAGATCCAGTCGTCCGCGCGCATAATCGCTCATGGTGTTCAGCGCCTCACTGCATTTCCGTCAGGGCCGCAACGCCCATCAGCGCCAGACCGTTGCGGATAATCTGCCCTATTCCTTGCGCGAGGAAAAGGCGCGTCGCAGTGAGCGCCGGATCGTCGGCCAGGATGACGCGCGCACGCGGATCGTCATTGCCCATATTCCACCAGCTATGGAAGGCGGAGGCCAAGTCGTTGAGATAGAAGGCAACACGGTGCGGTTCGCGGGCTTGTGCGGCCCCTTCCACGACACGCGGGAACTGCGCCGCAAGCTTGACCATCGCCAGCTCCGCCGTCCCAAGAAGGGACAGATCGGGCGCGGGCAGGGCAATGCCGGCCTCCTGCGCGCGGCGGCCGAGCGAGGAAATGCGCGCATGGGCATATTGGACGTAGAAGACCGGATTGTCCTTCGACGCCTCCACCACCTTGGCGAAATCGAAGTCCATCTGGGCGTCGGCCTTGCGCGTCAACATGGTGAAGCGGACGACATCCTTGCCCACTTCCTGCACCACATCGGCCAGCGTCACGAAATTGCCCGCACGCTTGGACATCTTCACCGGCTCGCCGTCGCGCAGCAGGCGGACCATCTGAATGAGCTTGACGTCGAACCGCGCCTTGCCTTCGGTCAGCGCGGCGACGGCGGCCTGAATCCGCTTCACGGTGCCGGCATGGTCGGCGCCCCAGATGTCGATCAACTGGTCGGCGCTCTGCGCCTTCTGGTAATGATAGGCCATGTCGGCGCCGAAATAGGTCCAGCTGCCGTTCGACTTCTTGATCGGACGATCCTGATCGTCGCCAAATTGGGTCGAGCGGAACAGCGGCAGCTCCACCGGCTCCCAATCGTCGGGCAGTTCGCCCTTGGGCGCTTCCAGCACGCCGTCATAGACCAGGTCGTGGGCGCGCAGCCAGGCTTCGGCCGCCTCGGGCTTGCCGGCCGCCTGCAATTCCGCTTCCGACGAGAAGAGATCGTGATGGATGCCGAGCAGGGCCAGATCGTCGCGGATCATGTCCATCATCTTTGCGACGGCAAAGGTGCGGAAGGTGACGAGCCAGTCGGCTTCGGGCGCACCGACGAAGCGGTCGCCATATTCGGCCGCCAGCGCCTGCCCCACCGGCACCAGATAGTCGCCGGGATAGAGGCCTTCGGGGATCGCGCCCACATCCTCGCCCAGCGCTTCGCGATAGCGGACATGCGCGGAGCGGGCGAGGACGTCGACCTGACCGCCCGCATCGTTGATATAATATTCGCGTATGACCTTATGTCCGGCATATTCCAGCAGCGTGGCGAGCGCATCGCCCACCACCGCGCCACGGCAATGGCCCATATGCATGGGGCCGGTCGGGTTGGCCGAGACATATTCGACATTGACGGTCACGCCCTGCACGAAATCGGACCGGCCATAATCATCGGCATCCGCATGGATCGCGGCCAGTTCCGCGCGCCAGGTCGGGTCGTTCAGGGTCAGGTTGATGAAGCCGGGACCGGCGATGGTCGCGCCGTCGACCTCATCCAGCGCCTGCAACTTGGCGACGATCGCATCGGCCAGCGCGCGCGGGTTCGTGCCGGCGGGCTTGGCCAGCACCATGGCGGCGTTGGTGGCAAGGTCGCCATGCGACGCATCGCGCGGCGGCTCGACCGTCACCGGCTTGCGGTTGAGGCCGGCAGGCAACGTGCCTTCGGCCTCCAGCGCGTCGAGCACGGTATCGAGATGGGCGGTGAAACGGGTGTAAAGGGACACGGGACAGTTCCTCGAAAAGCACGGGGTTCTGTTTGCCTACATGAACCCCTTGTTCCCCGGCGCAGGCCGGGGTCCAGTTCTACAGGGCGGGACTGGCCCCCGGCCTGCGCCGGGGAACAGTTTACGCCGTTCGACATCTGACATCAGCGCCGCCTTCCGGAATATTCCCGAAAGCGGACCGAAAGATCAGCTCTTATCGCGTAGCATTATATCGGAGCTGATCCTGGGTCAGGTTGAAACCCACGAGCAGCTCGAAGCTGGTTTTCTGGAGCGCCGCCTTGACGTCCGGCTGGGCGAAGGGGTCGATCGCCGCGTCAGCGTCGCCGGCCTTGCGCTTCGCCGTGATCTTCTGCTGGATCTCGGCGGGCAGCGTGGCGGCGGCCTTGTCGACATAGCTGCCGGCCTTCGCCTGCGCGCTGGCGCGATAGTCGCCGGCGGCGAAGTTCAGCGTCACCTGCCCCACGCGCTTGGCGATCACGGCATTACCGCCACGCACCACGGCCGAAAAATAGGGCAAGGTCACCTGCCGCGCGGCGCTGGCGTCGCTGCGCCGCGCGTTCACGGTGAAGGTCGCCTCGGTATAGAATTGCGCGCCGTCCGCGCAGGTGGAACGCAGGTTGGTGATGTCGGCCACCACGTCGATCGCCGCCGCATCGGTCCGGCCGGGCGCGGTGAAGAGCGTGATGTCGCCGGTCTGCGCGGGGATCGCCGCCGTCGGGCAGGCCGAACGTACCGCGACGATACCGCCGGTCGCATCAATCTCACCACGCCGCGAGCAGCCCGCCAGAGCCAGGGCCAACATTCCGGTCAGGGCGATATGAGACAATTTCACAGGCAGATATTCCTTCGATTGGCCCACAAGACCAGACGCTTTGCGCTTCCTTATCCATCCGCCGCCTGCCACGCAACTGCCCATCCCCTCCAACCAAAAGGAAGCGGCTTTCATCCGGCGCCACATTCGCCTAAGCGACAGGGCATGACGCACGCGCCCACTGCCCGCCCGCCGATGAAGCTCCTGATCGCCGCTCCGCGCGGCTTTTGCGCCGGAGTCGACCGCGCGATCATCATCGTGGAAAAGGCGATCGAGGCCTATGGCGCCCCGGTCTATGTCCGCCACGAAATCGTCCACAACAAATTCGTGGTGGATGGGTTGAAGGCCAAGGGCGCGATCTTCGTGGAAAGCCTGGATCAGGTGCCCGATGGCGTGCCGGTCGTCTTTTCCGCGCATGGCGTGCCCAAGGCGGTGCCGGCCAAGGCGGAACAGCGCGGCCTGTCCTATCTGGACGCCACCTGCCCGCTGGTCAGCAAGGTCCATCGCCAGGCCGAACGGCAGGTCGCGGTCGGCCGCCACATCCTGTTTATCGGGCATAAGGGCCATCCCGAAGTGATCGGCACCTTCGGCCAGGTGCCCGAAGGCACGATGACGCTGATCGAAACGGTCGAGGATGCCGAGGCTTTTGCGCCGGCCGATGCCGACAATCTCGCATTCCTGACACAGACCACTTTGTCGGTGGACGATACCGCCGCGATCGTAGCCACGCTGGAGCGTCGCTTCCCCACGATATCCGCGCCCAAGGGCGAGGATATCTGCTACGCGACGTCGAACCGCCAGACGGCGGTGAAGGCAATCGCGGCGAAGTGCGACGCCCTTTATGTGATCGGCGCGCCCAACAGCTCCAATTCGCTACGGCTGGTGGAAGTCGCCGAACGGGAGGGCACCCCTGCCCGCCTGATCCAGCGCGCGGCCGAAATCGACTTCGACTGGCTGGAGGGCGTCACGACGCTGGGCCTGACGGCCGGCGCCTCCGCCCCTGAAATATTGGTGCGCGAAGTGGTGGACCGGCTGGCCGAACGCTTTGCGGTCGAGGAGGAGCAGGTGGAAACCGCGCGCGAGACGATCGCCTTCAAGCTGCCGCGCGGCCTCGAAACGGCCTGACCCGATTTTCATCCGTCATTGCAAGCATAGCGAAGCAATCCAATGGCGCGACGATGGATTGCTTCGCTACGCTCGCAATAACGAGCTTCAGGATAAATAATGGCCGTCTATACCCACGTCCCTGCCGAAGAGATCGACGCCTTCCTCACCCGTTATGACGCCGGCCATCTGGTATCGGCCAAGGGCATTGCCGAAGGGGTGGAGAACAGCAATTATCTGCTGGAAACCACCGGCGCCGACGGGCGCGGCCATCGCTATATCCTGACGCTCTATGAAAAGCGGGTGGATGAGGCGGACCTGCCCTTCTTCATGGACCTGCTCGACCATCTGGGCGCGCGCGGATGCCTCGTCCCGCGCTTCATCGCCGATCGGGAGGGCAAGCGGCTCCAGCAATTGTCGGGTCGCCCCGCTTGCCTGATCGAGTTCCTGACCGGCATCAGCGTCACCGAGCCGACCGCCGGGCAGGCACGCGCGGCCGGCGTGGCGCTGGGGGAATTGCACAAGGCAGCGCAGGGCTTTGCCGGCGAACGGCGCAATGCGCTCGACAAGGCCGGCTGGCACGCGCTGGCGGCCAAATGCGGCGAGGATTTCGACCAGATCGAACCCGGCCTTGGCGCCCGTGTCGCGGCGGAACTGGCCTTTCTCGACGCCCATTGGCCGGCCGACCTGCCCCGCAGCGTCATCCACGCCGATCTTTTCCCCGACAATGTGCTGATGCTGGGCGACGAGGTGACGGGCCTCATCGACTTCTATTTCAGCTGCACCGACATTCGGGCCTATGATCTGGCCGTCACGCACAGCGCCTGGTGCTTCAGCAATGATGGCGCGATCTGGCATGGGGAACGGGCAGCGGCGATGGGCGAAGGCTATATGCAGGCCCATGGCCTGAGGGACGCCGAACGCGCCGCCTTCCCCATCCTGTGCCGGGGCGCGGCTTTGCGATTCCTTCTGACCCGCGCCTATGACTGGATCAATACGCCCGCCGACGCGCTGGTGACGCGGAAAGACCCGCTGGCCTATCTGCGCCGGCTGGATTTCTATGCCAAGGCCGACCCCGCGGAGTTGCTGGGCGCATGACCGACCTTCCCAAAGTGGAGATTTTCACCGACGGTGCGTGCAAGGGCAATCCCGGCCCCGGCGGCTGGGGCGCCGTGCTGCGCTTTGGCGACAAGGAGAAGGACATCTCCGGCGGCGAAGCGCAGACGACCAACAACCGCATGGAAATGATGGCGGCGGTCGAGGCGCTCAATATGCTGAAAAAACCGTGCCAGGTGACGCTTTACACCGACAGCAAATATGTGATGGACGGCATCACCAAATGGGTGTTCGGCTGGCAGAAGAAGGGCTGGCGGACCGCCGACAACAAGCCGGTCAAGAATGTCGAAATCTGGCAATTGCTGCTGAAGGCCGCCGCCCCGCACAAGGTGACGTGGCAATGGGTGAAGGGCCATGCCGGCCACCCGGAAAATGAACGCGCCGACGCGCTGGCCTGCGCGGCAGCGGAGAGTTTCCGGAAATAAGGCGACCGGTCAGCGCTGCAGGATCGCCTCGATCAGCATCACATCTTCGGGCTTGTCGGCGTCGATACAGGCTTCCGGGCTGTCCATCGCGACCAGCCGCGCGACAAGGCCGAACTTGCGGCCGATCCGCGCCATCCCGCTCCGCAGCGTCAGGATGCGTAGCAATGCGCCGAGCAGCGCAAACGGGCCGAAGGCGGCCAGGATTTTCCAGCCCTTCTTGCGGTCCTGCTCCACCTCCTGCCACAGGCTGACGATCGCGCCGGCCTTGTCGCTGCCGAACCAGAAGATGTTCGCGCCCGACCACCAGCCGTCACGGAATTTGAGCCAGGTGCGGCGCGACTGCGGATAGCGCGCCAGCAGAGTCGCCCGCTCCACCATGGCGACCGCGACGTCCGCGCCGCTCGCTTCCGCCACGAACTGGTCCAGCATGGCGCGATCGAGCAGCACATGGTCGGCCGTGGTCATCAAAATCGGGAACGGAACATCGCCCCCCTCCAGCAGCGCCAGCAGCGAAGAGGCGATGCCCTGCCCGCCCTTTTCGAAGCGCACGCGCGGATGGTCGGCCAGCCAGGCGGTGGCGGGATCGGCGGCGAACAGGTCGGCGCGCTGGGTCAGGATCACCACCTGCCCGATCGCGGGATGATCCAGCAGCGCGCGCGCCGGGCGATTGATCATCGGCTCGCCACCCACCGGGACGAGCGGCTTGACCGCCACGCCGGCGGCCTGCGCCAAAGGATCGGGAATGGGACGCGCGCCCGCGAGCAGGATGGCGGTGACTGCGGCGGGGAGAGGAGAGGTCATCGCCGCGCGTTAGCGGAGCCACCCCGTGGCGGAAAGGGACTTATTTGCCCGAAGCCACGGGAGCGGCCGGAGTCTTTTGTGCAAAACTGTCGTGCAGGCCGACACGCAGCCCCTGATATTGCGCCAGTCGCGCGCGGAAGGCGGACAGTTCCGCGCCGGCCAGCTGCGCCGTCGTGGTGAACTTCACCGACAGCGGATTGACCGTCGCGCCATTGCGATACAGCTCATAATGGAGATGCGGCCCGGTCGACAGGCCGGTCGATCCGACATAGCCGATCACCTGACCGCGCCGCACCCGCTGACCCGGTGCCGCTGCGATGCGGCTCATATGGGCATAGCCGGTGGCCAGGCCGCCGCCATGCTGGATGCGGACATAATTGCCATGGCCGCCATGCCGCCCGGCAAAGGCGACCACGCCGTCGGTCACGGCATAGATGGGGGAACCGTAGCGCGCCGCGAAATCGATGCCGGCGTGCATGCGGGTATAGCCCAATATCGGGTGACGCCGCTGGCCATAGCCCGACGACATGCGCCCGGCGACCGGGGCCGACAAGACGCCGCGCCGTTCGCCCACGCCCGACGCCTCGAACCATTCGGTGCGGCCTTCCTTCGTCCATTTCAGCATGTCGACGGACTTGCCGCGCGATCGCCGGAGGCCGGCATAGAGGAGGTCGCCCACCTCCACATCGCCGGTTTCGGCGCGGCGATATTCGGTGACGATGTCGTAGCGGTCGCCCGCGCCGATGCCGCCCAGATCGACCTGCCCCGCGATGACGCGCAGGAAGGCCTGGACCGCCTTGGGCGGCGCACCGGCCGCGCGGGCCGAGCGATAGATGCTGTCTCCGACCACGCCCTGAATGCGCAGCGGCGTATTGTCGACGCGGATGGGGATGCGCCTGACCGACAACACACCGCCTGCGCGCGTCAGTTCCAGATTGAGGTCGAGCCGGGCGCGGAAGGCCAGCTTGTCGAGCGGACGCGGCCGGTCGCGACTGGTGCGACGGCCCAATAGGATGTCGAGCCGCGTGCCGGGCTTCACGCCCTCGCTCATGTCGCCGCCGACCATCGCGGTCACGGTGGCGACGTCACCGCCGCTGACCCCGGCGCGCGACAAGGCGCGGGCCAGCGTATCGCTGCTGCCGATCTGGGCACTGAGTTCGATCTGCGGCCGCTCCGGCGTCTCGCGCAACGGCTGCACCGCGTCGGTCGCGCCCATGTGCCGCCCGCTGTCCGCGCCGAGCGCGAGCGGGGTCATCATCTGGCTGCGCACCTCGTCATAATGCGCGTCGCTCAGACGAGCGCCGGGCAGACCCGGAATCGGCTGAAAGGAAGGCGAGAGATAAAGCGCCGTGGCGCAGAGGCCGAAACAGGTGGCGAGGCCCCGGAACCAGGTGAGGCTGCCGACCCGTTCGGCAAGGTCGGGAACCAGATCGACCTCATCCGCCCAGTCGCGCAGGCGCGTGCGCCAGTCGCGGGATTGCGGCGCGACACCGGCGCGCGCGAGGGAATCGGCCATCCACAGCGACATCGACGCGCCGCCCTGTTGCGATCCCAACTGGCTTTCCTGAAACAAACCCGCGACCCCAAAGGCATTTTTATCATTGCTGCGCCGGCAACGTCCCCCGCGCCATGCGTGGGCGGGACTGTTGTGAACGCATAGGGTTAAAGTCAAATAAAGACGTTCGCATGACCGATGACGGTGCGACGAACCGTGCAGACGGCCGGACAGGATCGGCGATTGCGGATGGAACCGCAAAACCCCTTGCTACCCGCCCGGTCCTGCCCGACATAGCGATCATCATGGCCCAGTTCGCCCGTTCCCCCATCACCGCTGTCCTCGGTCCGACCAACACCGGCAAGACCCACCTCGCCGTGGAGCGCATGTGCGGCCATTCGAGCGGCATGATGGGCTTTCCGCTGCGCCTGCTGGCGCGCGAAGTCTATGACCGGGTGGTCGCGATCAAGGGGCCGCAATTGGTCGCTCTCATCACCGGCGAGGAAAAGATCGTGCCGCCGGCCGCGCGCTATTTCCTCTGCACCGCCGAATCCATGCCGCTCAGCGGTGGCAGGGAAACCGGGATCAAGGAGGATTTCGCCTTCGTCGCGCTGGACGAGGCGCAACTGGGGTCGGACCCGGAACGCGGCCATATCTTCACCGACCGGCTGCTGCGCGCGCGCGGCCGGGAAGAGACGATGATCCTGGGGTCCGCCAGCATCAGCCGGGTCGTGAAAGCCCTGGTGCCCGATATCGAAATCATCGGCCGGCCGCGCTTTTCCACTCTGTCCTATGCCGGCGCGAAGAAGCTGTCGCGCCTGCCCAAGCGATCCGCCATCGTCGCCTTCTCCGCCGAAGAGGTCTATGCCGTGGCCGAAATGCTGCGCCGTTTCCGGGGCGGCGCGGCGGTGGTGATGGGCGCGCTCAGCCCCCGCACCCGCAATTCGCAGGTGCAGATGTTTTTAAATGGGGAAGTCGACTATCTGGTCGCGACCGATGCGATCGGCATGGGGTTGAACCTGGACGTCGCCCATGTCGCCTTCGCCTCCCTGCGCAAATATGATGGCCGTCGCAGCCGCCGCCTGACCGTCAGCGAAATGGCGCAGATCGCCGGGCGCGCGGGCCGTCATCACAAGGACGGCACGTTCGGCAGTCTGGGCGGCGAGGATGGCGACGCCGCCTTCACGCCCGAAGAGATCGAAGCGATCGAAGCACATCGCTTCCCGCCGATCGAACAGCTTTTCTGGCGCAACGGCACGCCGAATACCGACCGGCTGGAGCATCTTCTGGCCGATCTGGAGCAGAAGCCGCAGCGCCCCGAACTGCGCGCCGCGCCCGAAGCCGTGGACCTCGCCGTGCTGCGCCGCATGGCCGACGATCCGCTCGTGATCGAGCGGGTCAAGGGCAAGCGGCAGGTCGAACGGCTGTGGAGTGCCTGCGGCCTGCCCGACTTCCAGAAGCTGGGCGCGGACCATCATGGCCGCACCGTCAGCCGCATCTGGCAGTTTCTGTCCGAAGGCATGGGCCACATTCCGCGCGACTGGTTCGCCCAGAATCTGGCCCGGCTCGATTCGGTGCAGGGCGATATCGACACGTTGTCGGGCCGAATCGCAGCCGCGCGCACCTGGTCCTATATCGCGCATCGCCCCGACTGGCTCGCCCATCCGGTCGAAATGGCGGAGCGCACCCGCGCGCTGGAGGAAAAGCTGTCCGATGCGCTCCACGCCGCGCTGACGCAGCGTTTCGTCGATCGGCGCACCTCCGTCCTGCTGCGCGATATCGGGCAGAATGCGAGCAACCTGCCGGTCACGGTGGAGCCGGATGGGAGCGTCTGTGTCGATGGCGAGACGATCGGAAAACTTGACGGCTTCCGATTCTCGGTCGATCCCGCTACGCGACATCAGGATCGAAAGATGTTGCTGGCGGCCGCGGAACGGCGCCTTGGAAAGGTATTACGAGTGAAGGCTGAAGAATTGGTGGGCGCAGCGGATACGGATTTCGCGCTCATGGACGAAGCAGGACAGGCACCGGGCATCGCCTGGGGCGAAACGCCGGTGGCGTCGCTGCTGGCGGGATCAAGCCTGCTGGCTCCGGAAATTCGGCTGGATCGCGCGCTACTTAGCCTGGGTCAGGATGTGCAGAAGCAGGTCGCGACCCGCCTCGCCGCCTGGGTCGAGGCGCAGAAGCAGAAGCATCTCCTCCCCCTCGTCAAGATGAGCGAGAGCGCATCCGATCCGGAAGTCCCGGCGGTCGTGCGCGCCGTCTTTGCGCAGCTTGGCGATGCCGGCGGCGTGATCGCGCGCACCGATCTCGATTCGGCGCTCGGCCATCTCGACAAGGATCAGCGCCATCTGCTGCGCAAGGCGGGCATCGATATCGGCGTGCTCGACATTTATCATCCCGGCCTGCTGAAGCCCGGCGCGGCGCGCTGGCGCTCGGCGCTGTTGGCGGCCCGCATCGCCAAGCCGTGCCTGCCGCTGCCCGGCCCCGGCCTGACGCTGATACCGGCGGGCGAGAAGTTCGAACAGATGGGTGCGCGCATCGCCGGCTTCCGTGGCTTCGGCGACCAGATGCTGCGCATCGACATGGCCGAACGCATGGCCCGCTCGGCGCATGAGGCTATCGCCAAGAACGAAGCCTTCACGCACACCAGCCCGCAGATCGTGTCGCTGGGCCTCTCCGAACCCTCCTTCCTGCAACTGATGCGCCTTGCCGGATTCCGTCCGGTCACGCCGCCGGCACCGGCAGCGGTCGAAGAGGCTCCGGCAGAGGCCGCCGAAGCGACGGCTGAGGGCGTGGACGCCGTGGAAGCGGTGGAAGGCGCATCCGAAGCGCAGCCGGCGCCCGCCGCTGGCGCCAACTGGGCGTTCAGGGGCCGGCAGAAGCCGCGTGGCGATCGTCCGCAAAATGGCCGCCCGCATCAGGGTCAACAGGCTCGCAACCAGCAGCCCCGAGACGGCAAGGACGGCGGCAAGGATGGTGGCAGGCCTGGCGGCGGCAATCGTCGTTCCGACAAGGATGGTCGCCCGCCCCGCGCCGGCTCGGCCCGCCCCGCCTCGCCCGGCAGCACGCCGGCGCCTGCCAATAACGCCTTTGCCGGTCTGGCGGACCTGCTCGGCCGCAATGGCTGACCCGGTGTCCGGCATCGGCCATGGGCCGACGCTGCGCATCGACAAATATCTGTGGTTCGTCCGGCTGTGCTCCAGCCGGTCGAACGCGCAGAAATTGGCGGAGGATGGCCATATCCGCCTGAACGGTCGCCGAATCGACCGTGCCCATTCGCCGGTGCGGACGGGCGACCTGATCACCTTCCCCCATTTCGACAAGGTGCGCGTCGTCCGCGTCGTCGCCCTGCCGTCACGGCGCGGCCCCGCGCCGGAAGCCCAGGCCTGCTACGAGGAACTGACGGTCGGCGGATGAACCGCCATAATGCCTGCTGCCCAAGCCTGAAATTTATGATAAGGCGCATTTCCGCAAGCGAGATACTGCTATGAGCCGCCTGACGATCGACATGACTGAACAGCAGCATGAAAGTCTCAAAGCGTCGGCCGCCTTGCACGGCAAGACGATGAAGGAATATGCGCTGGAAAAGCTTTTCTCCGATCAGGTTGATGGGGTTGACGCTTTGGATGAATTGAAGGCTCTGCTCGGCGCGCGGATAGCGGAGGGCTTGGACGGCCATATCGCGACGGTAAGCGCTGCAGACATTGTCGAGAATGCCTTACGCAGGGCACGCCACGCTTGATCCCTGCCTATGTCCTGACGGCAACGGCAGAGACAGAGCTACAGGACATTATCGCTTATACATATGATCGCTGGGGCGAGGATCAGGCACGCGCCTATGCTAACACGCTACTTGGTAGCATGACGGCATTGGCAGCCGGTCACGAGCGCTATCGGGATTTAGCGGACCTGCATCCCGGCTTACGCACGGCAAAGTCCGGTCGGCATCATATCTTCTGCCTTGTCCGGGTCGATGCCCCTGCTCTTGTCATCGCCATTTTGCATGAACGGATGGACCTGATGATGCGCCTTAACGAACGGCTGACATGATCGCCCGATTTACTTGGCGCAGTGCATCGCAAAATTGCGAGTCGTTCGCACGAAACCGTCCCTAAAGCCCTGACAACAATATCCTCATTGACCTTCGCGCGTGTGGGGCATAGCAGGGCCGCGCTTTTTCCAATCCTACGAGTGCCCAGACAATGACCTATGTCGTGACCGACAATTGCATCCGCTGCAAATATATGGATTGCGTCGAGGTCTGCCCCGTCGACTGTTTCTACGAGGGCGAGAATATGCTGGTCATCAACCCGAACGAGTGCATCGACTGCGGCGTGTGCGAACCGGAATGCCCGGCCGAAGCGATCCTGCCCGATACCGAGAACGGCCTTGAAAAATGGCTGGAGCTTAACACCAAATTTTCCGCCGAATGGCCGAACATCACGGTGAAGGGCGAAGCCCCCGCCGACGCCGACGAAATGAGCGGCGTGGAGAACAAGCTGGAGAAGTTCTTCTCCCCCGAACCGGGCGAAGGCAGCTAAGCCCGGCGCTCCAGCGTCCCATGTTGCGCCACAGGAACGGCACCACCCCCAGACATTGTGTCCGGGGGTGGTAATTTTGTTACGAATCTGCTAAATAGGTCCGCGACGGTCGGATGTTCCCTATCATCCGGCTCTGGAGAATACGCTTCATGTCTTGACGGTGGCGCCGTGGACCCCTCGGCATTTGTCTCGCGCATCTGCCCCGCGACGGCCCGTTCCCCGGTTGAATTGGAAAGGTATCAAATGGCTGCCAAGGCGCTGTCCTTTGACGTTGGTGATTATGTCGTTTATCCCAAGCATGGCGTGGGCCGTGTAATCGAGCTTCAGAAGGAGCAGATTGCGGGCATGGAACTGGAGCTGTACGTGCTCCGCTTCGAAAAGGAGCGCATGACGCTCCGCGTGCCGACCAACAAGGCCGAAGGCGTGGGCATGCGCAAGCTGTCCTCCAACAAGACCCTCGAAGAATCGATGGAAACGCTCAAGGGCAAGCCCAAGGTGAAGCGCACCATGTGGTCGCGCCGTGCCCAGGAATATGAAGCGAAGATCAATTCGGGCGACCTGGTGTCGATCGCCGAAGTGACGCGCGACCTGTTCCGTGCCGACGACCAGCCCGAGCAGAGCTATTCGGAACGCCAGATCTTCGAAGCGGCATCCAGCCGCCTCGCCCGCGAACTGGCGGCGATGGAAGAGACGGACGAGCCGACCGCGCTCAAGAAGATCCTGCGCATCCTCAATGAGGCTGCACCCAAGCATGTGAAGGTCGAAGGCTGATCCCCTTCCCCTCTTCCGAACGATGAAAAGGGCGTCCGGCAACGGGCGCCCTTTCTCTTTGGACGCTGCGGAAAAGCCATCCTCGTCCGTTTCCTCCCCTGTAGGTAATGACAGGGGAATGATATGATGCACGACCAGTCGGACGCACGGCAGGATCTTCTAGAACGTGGCTATTCCCGGCGACAGGCCGCCCGTATCATGGGCGTGCTGGGCGCGGGTGTTGCGGCGGCCAGCGCCGGCACGCCGCTCTGGGCGCAGCGCAACGATGGCCCGGACGAAGGCAATTTCCCCAAGGTTCGCATCGGCTCCAACGAATGCTGGACCGGCCCTTTCCCCGTCGCACAGGCCGAAGCGGCCAAGATCATCGGCCATGCCAATTTCTACCATCCCGGCACCGAAGTCACCGATTTCAAAAAGACGCTCGCCACGATCGAAGGCGTGCCCGCCGACCATATCCTGCCCTGGCCCGGCTCCAGCGATCCGCTCTCGCGCATCGTCGTGGCCTTCTGCTCGCCCAAGAAAGGTCTGGTGACGGCGGACGTCAGCTATGAACAGCCCTGGGGCACGGCCGAATGGGCCGGCGCGAAAGTGACCAAGGTGCCGCTGACCAGCGACTATCGCCATGACGTGAAGGCGATGCTGGCCGCCGATCCGCAGGCAGGCCTCTATTATGTCTGCTCGCCCAACAACCCGACCGGCACGATCACGCCGATCGCGGACATCGAATGGCTGGTCGCCAACAAGCCGGCCGGATCGGTCGTGCTGGTGGACGAGGCCTATCTCCACTTCTCCCATGCAAAGTCCGCCGCCTATCTGGCCGCCAAGCGCGACGATGTGGTCGTGCTGCGCACCTTCTCCAAGCTGTTCGGCATGGCGGGCATGCGGCTGGGCGCGACCATCGCGTCGCCGGCGTTGCATGAGCAGCTGATGCGTTATGACGGCAAGCGCATGTCGACCAATCTGCCGCTGCCCTCGGTCGTGTGCGGCACGGTAGCCCTGACGCAAAAGGCGCTTATCGAACAGCGTCGTGCCGAAATGATCGCTGCGCGCGACTATACGTTCGCGCATCTCAAGAAGCGCGGGATCAAGTTCATTCCGTCGGACGCCAACATGTTCATGGTCGATTGGGGCAAGCCGGCCAAGGGCGTGCAAGATCAGTTCATGGCGGCAGGTGTCGGCATCGGCCGCAACTGGGCACCCTGGCCCACTATGTCGCGCGTGACCGTCGGCTCCATGGCCGACATGCAGGCCTTCTGCGCCGCGCTCGACAAGATCATGGTCTGATATCGGCGAAGGGGCTGGTGAACAAACCAAAGGTTCGCCAGCCCCTTCTGCATTAACGCCTATTGCGTTCGGGCCGAGCCTGTCGAAGCCCTGCTTTTCTTTACTGACAGCCGACAAGCAGACTAGCCCTTCGACAAGCTCAGGCTGAACGGCTGTTGTGAAGGGCTTGGGAGGCTAGTCCTTCTTCACCGCGCCGGCGGCGTCCTTGGCCGCGTCACCGACATCGCTGGCGGCATCGCCCACCTGCTGCGCCGCGGTCGACACCGCATTATCCTTGCTCGTCTGGCTGCTGATCAGGAAGAAGGCGGCCACCGCCACCACGACCACCAGCAGCAGGATCGCGATGGTCGTGCCACTGCCACCGCTGCGCTTTTCGATGATGGTCGTGTGCGTCACAGGACGCTCCTGATAATCGGACCGATTATCGGTCATGTCTTGCTCCTCCTCGTCATGCCACCCGCCCGTTTCAATGCCGGGCGGGGGATGTTGTTCCGGGAACGAGACGGTCGCGATCAGTCCTGCGTCGGGACGAAGGCGCCCTTGGCGCGATCCTTCACCACCTTGTCCGCGCGAAATACGGACCCGCTCATGGTGATGTAGACGCCCGGCTGTGCCACCTGCGCCGTGGCGAAGGCCATGCCGAGGTTGAAGCTGGCGTCGCTCTCGCCGAAGCGCGCGGGGGCCAGCGCGCCGACCAGCACGATGGTCTTGCCCTCGATGCCAGCCAGTTCCTTGGCGGTGTCGGTCATCGTGTCGGTGCCATGGGTGATGACGATATGCTTTTCGCGCGCGGCGGCGACGCGCGCGACGATCAGCGCCCGGTCCGTCTCGTCCAGTTCCAGACTGTCCTTGCGCGTCACTTCCTCGATGCGGAAGGGGCGCTTGACCCGCGCGACCTCAAGCAGCTTGGCCATCACCGTTTCGCCAACCTGATAGTCCGACAGGGCATCGAAATAGACCTTGTCGATGGTCCCACCGGTGGTGAGCAGCAGGATCGGGGTTTCAGGCGACAACATGGGCGACTCCAAGGTAATTTGGGCGCGCCTTACCGTAAAAGCGGCTTGCCCGGAACCTTGCTTATTCCCCGCGCGCCATCGCTTCACCGCGATCGCGGGCGGCGGCCAGCGTATCGGTCAGCAGCGCCAGCAGCCGGTCGTCGGCGTCCAGCACATTGAGGCCCTGGCGCGTCATGCCGCCGGGGCTGGCGACCTGATCGGCGAGCGTGGAGGGGCTGACAGCGGCGCGGGCGGCCATGTTCGCCGATCCCTGCACAGTGGCCAGCGCCATGCGCGCGGCCTGATCGGCAGGGATGCCGATCGCTTCGCCCGCGCGGGCCAGCGTATCGACGAAGCGGAACAGGAAGGCCGGGCCGCAACCAGACAGCGCCGTCACCTGATTGAACAAAGCTTCATCGGCGATCCATTCGACCAGCCCCAAAGGCTGGATCAGCGCGCCGATGGCATCGCGGGCGGCGGAATCGGTGGCGTCGTCGCTGAACAGCGCCGTCACGCCCTCGCCCAGCCCCACCGGCAGGTTGGGCATGGCGCGCACGATATCACGGGCCGCGGGAAAGCGGCTGCGCAATTCGGCCAGCGTCGTGCCGGCCAGGATCGACACGATCCGCGTATCGGCCGCGCAAAGCGGCGCCAGCGCGTCGGCGACATCGGCAATCTGATAGGGTTTCATGCCCAGCAGCACGGTCGTGCCGGCGGGCAGTGCGGCCGGATAATCTGTCACCACCGCGACGCCATCGGCCACCGGCTTGCCGCTGGGACGCAGCACGGTGACGCGGGCAGGCTCTAGCCCTTCGCTCAGCCAGCGGGACAGCATCTGCCCCGCCATATTGCCGCAGCCGACAAGGAACAGGTGATTGGGGAACAGATGATCGGGCCAGATGGCAGTCATGCAGGTCAGGCCTCGCCGCGGGTTTCGATCAGGCTGGCGGAGATCGCCTCGGATGGCGACTTGCCGCCCCACAGGACGAACTGAAACACCGGATAGAAGCGCTCGCACTCGTCGATCGCGGTTTCGACCAGCAATTGCGCCTGATCCAGCGTCAGCGTGCCGCCGGCGCCGAGCAGCGCGCCGTGCCGGAAAAGGATGATGCCGCTGGACGACCACAGCTCGAAATGGCCGAGCCACAGCTGTTCGTTGATCAGGCCCAGCGTCTCATAGATGGTGCCGCGCTTCTCTTCGCTGACGCGAATGTCGGGCAGCGCCAGCAGTTGCAGCACCTGATCTTCGTCGCGCCAGATGCCGCGCAGCTCATATTGCGCCCACGACCCCTGAGTATTGGCGACGATCTCGTCCTCGCCGACCTGCTCGTAGCTCCAGCCGTGCGCCTCGAAATAGGCGGCCAGCATGTCGATCGGCGCGGCTTCCCCACCGCCATGTTCGAATTCGTCACTATCCATCATCGGCGCGCCTTATCACCGCATGCGGCGAAAGGACAGACGGGATCAATCTGCCTTGGGCTTGGCGGCCTTGACGCTCTTCGTCACCGGTTCGGTCGTCTTGCCTTCCAGCGCGTCGAGACGGGCCTTGAGCAGTTCGACCTCTTCGCGCGCAGCGGCGGCGACGGCCTTGACCGCGTCAAACTCCTCACGCGACACGAATTCCATGCCGCCGATCCATTCCTTCGCCCGCTCGCGCGCGTTGGATTCGAATTCGCGCGTCACGCCGGCCACGGTGCCGGCAGCGCCATTCACCAGCTTGGCCAGATCGTCGAAGAAGCGGTTTTCGCTCTGCATTGGTCAAATCCTCTGTGCGGCGCGCAAGGAAGCGCGCCTGTAAATCATATCTGGGTTCTGAGCGCCGGGGCCACAAGGGTCGCCGCGTCGGGGTTCAGGCGGCCGATCTCATAGTTGAGGAAGGAGGCGAAGGCCAGCCATGCCAGATAGGGCAGCAACAACACGCCGGCAAAGCGCCGAATCCGCCAGAAAAAGGCGGTCGTTACGGCCACAAATACGAACAGGATCAGGATCAGCGCCAGCGCGCTACCGACCTGATGCGCGCGAAAGAAAAGCGGCGACCAGCAGAGGTTGAGCAGCAATTGCACCAGGAACAGGGCGATCGCCCCGCCCCGCCCCTGCGCGCCCCGCGCATGCAGCACGATGGCAAAGGCCAGCGCCATGAAGACGTAGAGTATGGTCCAGGCGACGCCGAAGGCCCAGCCCGGCGGCATCAAGGCGGGCTTGTCCAGCGCGTCGAACCAGCGATTGCCATAGCCGCTATTGGCAAGACGCCCGGACATGAAGCCGAGGAAGACGATAGCGGGCACCGTAACCAGCGCCCAGCGCAGATAGGCAAGACGCAACTGACCGGGCGACGCAATCTCGTTCATCGGCAACGCAGCTCCAAAAAGCCATTATTCAGCGGGTTCCGGCGAATCCTTGAGCGCCGAATCCAGCTTTCGACTGACGGTTTGCGGAGAAACCGTCCGCTTGGCAACGCGGGAATAGAAGATCGGAATGAGGAAAAGCGTGATGAGCGTCGCCAGGCTGACGCCGAACACCACGACGGTGCCGATCGAGTGCCGCGCGGCCGCCCCTGCCCCGCCGCGAATGACCAGCGGCACCGCACCGATGACGGTCGCGATGGAGGTCATCAGGATCGGGCGCAGGCGGCGTTTGGCGGCTTCGCGAATGGCCTGCGCAACCTCCATCCCCTCGTCGCGCAGCTGGTTGGCGAACTCGACGATCAGGATGCCATTCTTGGCCGCCAGGCCCACCAGCATGACGATGCCGATCTGGCTGTAGAGGTTGATCGACCCGCCCATGATCGCCAGACCCAACGCACCGCCCGCCACGGCCAGCGGCACGGTGGCGATGATGACGCCGGGATGGATGAAGCTTTCGAACTGCGCGGCCAGCAGCAGATAGACGATCAGGATGGTGAGGCCGAAGACCAGCCAGATCGACCCGCCGGTTTCGCGCAGCGACTGGCTTTCGCCGCGATAGCCGATGGCCAGCACTTCGGGCGACTGACGCGCCTGATCCTCCAGGAAGGTCAGCGCCTGCCCCAGAGAGGTGCCGGGCGCCAGCGCGGCGGTCAGGGTGATGGCGCGCAGCTTGTTGTAGCGGTTGAGCTGACGCGGGCCAGCGACTTCGCGCACCGTGACCAGCGCGGACAGCGGCACCAGCGCGCCGGTCCGGGAGCGGACGTTGATCCGCTCCAGATCGGCCACGGTCCGGCGGCCGTCCTCCTCCGCCTGCACCAGCACGCGATATTCCTCGCCCCGGTCGACATAGGTGCCGACGCGGCGGGAACCGAGCAGGCTTTGCAGCGCCTGGCTGACATCATTCACCGATACGCCCAGATCGCCGGCACGGGCCAGATTGGCCTCGATCCGCATCTGCGGCTTGGTTTCCTTATAATCGCTGTCGACGTTGATGAGGCCCGGATAATCGGCCGCCGCCGCCATGATCCGGTCGCGCGCGGCGACCAGCCCTTCATAGGTGGAGCCAGCGAGCACGATATTGACCGGCAGGCCGCGCCCGCGCCCCAGCCCCGATCGCGGCGCCGCATTGCCGCGCACGCCCGCCTGATCGGCGATCACCTTGTTCACGATGGTCGCGACTTCCGACGTGGTGATGGTGCGGTCTTCCCATGGCCGCAGGAAGGCGATGACGTTACCGCCATTATAATCGTCGGTCGCGCCGAAGCCCGACGGGGTGCGGATGACCAGATTCTGGAGCGTGCCGTCCTTGCGCAGGAAGGCCAGATCATCTTCGATCTTCTTCATATAGGCCATCATGCGGGCAAAGCCGGTGCCTTCGGGCGCGCTGATCTGCGCTTCCACCACGCCGGTATCCTCGGCGGGGGCCAGTTCGCTCGGCAGACGGGTGAAGAAGAAGCCGGCCACGCCCAGGAAGAGGACAACGCCCAGCAGCGGCAGCAACGGCTTGCGCAAGGCGCCGTCCAGCCAGCGGGCATAGCCATGTTCCAGCCGCTGGAACCGATCGTCGATCCAGCGCGCAAACCGCCCGCGCTCGGCCGTCTTGAGCAGCTTGGAACACATCATCGGCGCCAAGCTCAAGGAGATGAAGCCGGAAAAGGCGATGGCCGCGATCATGGCGATGGCGAGTTCGCGGAACAGCAGGCCGGTCTGGCCAGCGAGGAACATCACCGGCACGAACACGGCGCAGACGACCAAGGTGGTCGAAATGATGGCGAAGCCCACCTGCCGGGTGCCCAGATAAGCGGCGACCAGCGGATCGTCGCCCTGCTCGATGCGATGATAGACATTTTCCAGCACGACGATGGCATCGTCCACCACCAGACCGATCGCCAGCACGAAGGCGAGCAGGGTCAGCAGGTTGATCGACAGGCCGAGCAGCCACATCACGGCGCAGGTTGCAAGCAGGCAGATCGGCACCGTCACGGCCGGGATGATCGTCGCGCGCACCGACCCCAGGAACAGGAAGATGACGAGGATGACGAGCAATGCCGCCTCGATCAGCGTGTCGTAGACATTGGCGATGGCGCGTTCGATGAACAGGGATTCGTCGGTGCCGATGGCGACGCGCATCCCCTGCGGCAGGGTCGGCTCCAGTTCCTTGATCAGCGCCTTCGCCTTTTGCGCGACGGCCAGCGTGTTGGCGCCCGACTGGCGGATGATGCCGATGCCGATCGCGGTGCCCTGGTTCGACCGGAAGCTGGTATAGGGGTTCTCCGCCCCTTCCTCGATCCGGGCGACATCGCCCAGACGCACCTGATAACCGTCGGTGCCGCGTCCCACGACCAGCCCGGAAAATTCCGCCGGCGTGGCGAAGGGCCGTTCGACGCGCAACGTCTGGTTCTGATCCTTCGATTCGAACCGGCCGGCGGGCAGTTCCACATTCTGGCTGCGCAGCGCCGCTTCCACATCGGCCGGGGTCAGGCCGAAAGCGGCCAGCTTTTCCGCGTTGAACCAGATGCGGGTCGAGGGCCGCGCTTCGCCGCTGATGTTGACGCGCGCGACGCCGTCGATGGCGGCGAAACGGTCGGCGACATTGCGGTCGAGATAGTCGCTGATCTGGATCGCGGTCCAGCCGGGACGGGAGAAAGCGAGAAAGAGGATGGCGCGCGCGTCGGAATCCACCTTGCGAATTTCGGGCGCCAGCGCGTCTTCGGGCAAATCCTCCACCACCGAACCGACACGATCGCGCACGTCATTGGCGGCGGTGTCGATGTCGCGGGATGGATCGAATTCGATATTGATGTTGGACGTGCCGTCCTGCGACGTGGAGGTGATGGTCTGGATGCCCTGCACCCCCGCGACCGCATCCTCGATCAGCTGGGTGATGCGGCTTTCCACCACGGAGGCTGCCGCGCCGGTATAGCTGGTTTCGACCGACACGATCGGCGGATCGGTATCGGGATATTCGCGGACCGACAGGCTCATCCAGCCGACGACGCCGACGATGCAGAGCAGCACCGCGACGACCGCGGCGAAGACCGGGCGACGGACGGAAAGATCGGACAGCTGCATCAGCGCGCGCCCTTGCCCGATCCGTCCTTGGGCTTTGCATCATTTTTGTCGCCGGCCAGCCGCACGGTGACGCCGTCGGTCAGTTTGACAACGCCTTCGGTCACGACCTTCTGACCCGGCTTCACCCCGCTTAATATTTCGACCCGGCCGTCCTGCCGGATGCCGGTGCCGACCTTGGTCCGCTTGGCCGTGCGATCTTCGACGATGAAGACGAAGCGTTCGTCGCCGTCACCCACGACCGACAGTTCGGGCACGGACAGCGACTGGCGCTGACGGGCCATCACGCTGACGGTCAGCAACATGCCGGGCTTCAACGCCTTGTCGGGGTTGGGCAGGATCGCGCGCACCTTCACCGCGCGGGTGGCGGGGTCGATGACCGGGTCGATCGTGGCAATGGTGCCGTTGAACGGCCGGTCGGGCCAGGCGGCGGACACGGCCTTGATCGGCATGCCGGTGCGGATCATCGCCAGCCGGGTTTCGGGGATGGTAAAATCCAGCTTGATCCGGCTGATGTCGCTGACCGTGGCGATCGCCGTGCCGGCCGTCACGATCGCGCCGGGCGATACGGTGCGCAGCGACACCCACCCGTCGAAGGGCGCACGGATCACCCGGTCGCCGATCGAGGCGCGCGCCAGTTGCGCATTGGCGCGGGCGGCATTGGAGAGCGCGACCTGCTGTTCCAGCGTGGCGCCGGTGGCAAAACCGCGATCCTTGAGCGACTGTATGCGCTGCAGTTGCTGGCCGGCCTGAAGCGCAGTTGCCTCTGCAGAGGCGAGTTCGGCCTGTTCCTGACCCACCGCGAGACGCGCGATCACCTGCCCCTTGGCGACGAAACCGCCATCGGCGAAGTTCAGCGCCTCGATCCGTTCCGTCACCGGCGCGGACAGCACGACCTGTTCATTGGCTAGTGCGGTACCGACCGCCTCCAGATCGTCGGTAAAGCTGGTGGCCGCGATTGGCTGGATTTCCACCAGCGGAACGGCGCGCGGCTTCTGCTGCTTCTCGCCGCTGCAACCGGCAAGACAAAGGGCGGTGAGAATGACAGGCAAATAAGGGCGCATGGCGGAGGGCTATCGGGCCTTTCGGGGCGACACAATGGGAAGCTTTGTCGCAATATGTATCAGTATATGTCGGGGCAGAGAACGAAGCTGAACCCGTTATCCACCAAGCCGGGCGTGGAGAAGAAATTCCACATTGCCCTGCGGTCCGGTAATCGGACTTTGCGTCAGTCCCGCGACGGTCCAGCCCTGCGCCACGACCCAGTCCTGCACCTCCGCGCAGACGCGCTCATGCACGGCGGGATCGCGGATCACGCCATTCTTGCCAACCTCTTCCCGCCGCGCCTCGAACTGCGGCTTGATCAGCGCGACCATCTGCGCGCCGGGCTTGGCGAAACCGATCGGTTTTTCCAGCACCTTGGCCAGGCTGATGAAGCTGGCGTCGCACACGATGATGTCCACCGGCTCGGGGATATGGGCGTCGGTCAGGATGCGGGCGCTGGTCTGTTCATGCACGATGACGCGATCGTCGGAGCGCAGCTTCCACGCCAGCTGGTTGGTGCCGCTGTCGACGGCATAGACTTTCGTCGCACCGCCCGTCAGCAGCACGTCGGTAAATCCGCCGGTCGAGGAACCGACGTCGATGGCGACGAAGCCGGTGACGTCGATCCCAAATTCCACGATCGCATGAGCCAGCTTGATGCCGCCGCGCGATACCCAGGGATGATCGCGGCCGCGCACGTCCAGCTCTGCATCGGCCGGGACCTGCTGCCCGGCCTTCTCCACCTTCTTGTCGCCCAGGAAGACGAGGCCGGCGAGGATGAGCGCCTGCGCACGGGCGCGGCTTTCAGCCAGGCCATTGTCGACGAGCAACTGGTCGGCGCGCACCTTCGCCATCAGCGCACCAGCGCAGTCAGAGTGGCGGGGGTCAGCAATTGCGGCAGGGTCTGCGCCTCCTTGCCCGGCGCATAATAGAGATAGAGCGGCACGCCCGAGCGCCCCTGGCTTTCCAGAAAGCGGGTGATGGCGGGATCGGCATTGGTCCAGTCACCGACCATGACGGTCACCCCGGCCTTGTCGAAGGCGGCGCGGGTTTCAGCCCGGTCGATGGCGGCGGCCTCGTTCGCCTTGCAGGTCAGGCACCAGTCGGCGGTGAAATAGAGGAAGACCGGTTTGTTGGCAGCGCGCAGTTCGGCGAGTTTCGAGACAGCGAAAGAGACAGTGGAATCGCCTGTTTTCGCGACGGCCGGCGCGCTGGTCGGCAGGGCGTAGGCGGCGCCCGCCAGGATCGCCAAACCGGCGATGGCGGCAATCAGGCCCCCGCCCTTGCCCTGCCGCTGGCGACTGCCCAGTCCCCAGAGCAGCAGCGCCAGCAGCAGCGCCGCCGACAAGCCGATGGTCATGCCCGGCACGCCGCGCTGCTGCCCGAGCAGCCAGGCGAGGCCCAGCGCGGTCAGGAACATGGGAATGGCCAGGCATTTCTGGAACATACCCATCCATCCGCCGGGCTTGGGCAATCGCTTGCGAAGTGCCGGCACATAAGCGAGCAGCAGAAATGGCAGCGCAAGGCCAAGGCCCAGCCCCGCGAACACCGCCAGCGCGGCGGGCAAGGGCAGCAGCAGCGCCGCGCCCATCGCCGCTGCCATGAACGGCCCGGTGCAGGGCGTCGCGACGAAGGCGACCAGCGCGCCGGTCCAGAAGGAACCGGCCACGCCGCCCTTCCCCACCAGGCCTTCGCCACCGCCATAAGCGCGCAACTCGAACAGGCCGGCAAGGTTGAAGGCGATCCCCGTCACCAGCAGCAGCAGCGCGAGGATGATGCGCGGATCCTGCAACTGGAACGCCCAGCCGACCGCCCCACCCGCCGCGCGCAACGCCAGCAACAGGCCGCCCAGCGCAAGGCAGGTTAAGATGATGCCGGCGGTGTAGGCCAGCGCCTCCCGCCGGACGGTGCGTTCGTCACCGCCGGCCTTGGCCAGCTTCATGGCTTTAAGGCCCAGGATCGGGAAGACGCAGGGCATGATGTTGAGCAGCAGCCCGCCCAGCAGTGCGCCGCCCAGCGCAGCGAAGATCGCGCCCCATTGGCCGCCGTCCGATGCGCCACCTGCAACATCGCCCGGCTTGGCCGTCAGCAAGAAGCCGACATGGTCGCCGGTCCGCAAGACCGCCTGAACGGTGTCGGCTTTGGCGCCATCGGCCGCGTCGGTTTCCAGCAGCAGTTGATCGCCCTGCCGCGTCACCGTCTGCGGGGCGGCGTTGCGGATCAATCCTTCGGCCAGCGCAAAAAGATGCACGTCGCGCGCCTGCGCACTCGCCGGGAAGGGGACGGACAGGCGCAGCTTGCCGTCCTTGATCGCAAAGGTGGCCTCCGACCCCAGCGGGCGCGGCAAATGGGTGCGCCAGCCATCGAAGCGCGCGCGCGTTGCCGTCACGACCTGACCGTCACCGACCGTCAGTTCCAGCGTCAGGTCGCCGCCTTCGGGCACGCACACCTTGTCGGTGCAGGCCAGCCATTGCGCCGACGCCTTCACCGGCAGGCGCGTGCCGGATGCCATGCCAGCCGCGACCTTCAGGTCCGCCAATATCGCATAGGGGCCTTCATAGACATGGTTCATCAGGCCCGAGATCAGCAAAGTTTCGGGCACCGGATAGCGCAAGGCGCCGACGGTCACGCCCTTGGGCAGAGTCCAGTCCACGGTCATGCCCAGGCCCGCGTCGCCGGGATTTTCCCAATAGCCGTGCCAGCCCCGTTCGGGCACCATCGCAAAGGCGATGGTCGTGCCCTCGCCCGCCTTTGGCACCGCGCTTTCCGCCACCAGCGTGGCGGCGATATGCGCCGCACCGCCGCCGAAGGCGCTTTGCGCCGTTGCAGTGGGAGCATGGGCGGTGGACAGGCCTGCCAACAGGGCAAGCGTCATGAATATGACTTGAAAAATCCGCATCGGGCCTCTGGTCGGTCAGGTGCAAGGGGGCTAGGTCGCTCCCCATCCGCCGTCAAGGCATGAGAAGGTCATAGAATATGTTGAAACGAGTCGCCGCCGCCCTGTTGCTTGCTACCGCCATGGCGCCCGTCACGCCCGTCGTGGCACAAAGCCCGGCGCCCGCGCCCACCGCAACCCCCGCGCCTGCGACTCCGCCCAAGCTGATCGTCGCGATCAGCGTCGACCAGTTTTCCGCCGATCTGTTCAGCGAATATCGCCAATATTATACGGGCGGCCTCAAGCGCCTGACCAGCGAAGGCGCCGTCTTCCCGCGCGGCTATCAAAGCCATGCCGCGACCGAAACCTGCCCCGGCCATTCCACCATCCTGACCGGCAGCCGCCCGTCGCGCACGGGCATCATCGCCAATAACTGGTTCGACCTTGGCACCAAACGCGAAGACAAGAACGTCTATTGCGCCGAGGATGAGAGCCAGCCGGGCACCGACAGCGACCATTATGAAGCATCGCCGCTGCATCTGAAGGTGCCGACTCTGGGCGGTCGCATGAAGATCGCCAATCCCGCCACGCGTGTCGTGTCAGTATCCGGCAAGGACCGCGCCGCCATCATGATGGGCGGGCCGACCGCCGACCAGGCCTGGTGGCTCAGCCCCAAGGGCTATGTCAGCTACAAGGGCGTGTCGGTTCCGCCGCTGGTGGCCAAGGTGAATGATGTTTTCGCCCAGCGGCTGGCGCAGCCCAATGCCGGGTTCGAACTGCCCGCCCAGTGCGTGTCGAAGGATTTCGCGGTGCAGGCGGGCAATCGCTCCGTCGGCACCGGCCGCTTCGCGCGGCAGGCGGGCGACTATAATGGTTTCCGTATCTCGCCGGAGCAGGATGCGCTGACGCTGGCCTTCGCCGCCGCCGCGATCGACAGCATGAGCCTGGGCAAGCAGGCGCAGACCGATATCATTTCGATCGGCCTGTCGGCGACCGACTATGTCGGCCACACCTACGGCACGGAAGGCACCGAAAGCTGCATTCAGGTCGACCGGCTGGACCGCGAACTGGGCGCCTTCTTCGACAAGCTGGACAAGGATGGCATCGACTATGTCGTCGTGCTGACCGCAGACCATGGCGGCCATGACCTGCCCGAACGGCACCAGCTGAACGCGATGCCGATGGAACAGCGCGTGGACAAGGCGCTGACGCCCAAGGCGCTGAACGCGACCATCGCCGACAAGGTCGGCATGACCGGCAAGAAGGTCATCTGGGGCGACGGGCCGGCCGGCGATCTCTATTTCGACAAAGGGCTGACCACCGCCCAGCGGGCCAAGGTGGAGGCTGCGACGCTGACCTATCTGCGCGCCCATCCGCAGGTGCAGACCGTCTTTACCAAGGCGGAAATCGCCGCCACCCCCTCCCCTTCCGGCCCGCCCGAAAGCTGGAGCCTGATCCAGGAAGCGCGCGCCAGCTTCTACCCCACGCGGTCAGGCGACCTGCTGCTGCTGCTCAAGCCGCGTGTCATGTCGATCCCGGAAAGCGCCGTGATGGGCGCGGTCGCCACCCATGGTTCGCCCTGGGACACGGATCGTCGCGTGCCGATCCTGTTCTGGCGCAAGGGGATGCAACATTTCGAACAGCCGCTGGGCGTCGAGACGGTCGATATCCTGCCGACGCTGGCCGCGCTCATCAAGCTGCCGGTGCCCAAGGATGAGATTGACGGCCGCTGTCTGGACCTGATCGCGGGCGATGGGGATAGCTGCGCGCAGTAAGGAGCGTTAACCGACAGCCATATTGTTCCCCCTCCCGTTTACGGGAGGGGGTTAGGGGGTGGGCAGGACGTCGCGATTGCCCACCCCGCTGCGACTAACGCGCTACGCGCGCAAGTCTCGCTACCCCTCCCGCGAGCGGGAGGGGAATAGCCTACCACCCACATCCGACCTTCAGATATTCTCCCCGAACCCGTCCGTCGCTTCCTCGACCAAAGCGTGTACGCGGTGGGGGGCGGATACCTGGACGCGGCTGGTCACTTCATACTGCGCCTTGGCCTGGCGGACGTTGGAGTCGGCGGGCACGCTGTCGGTCAGCCAGACATTGCCGCCGATGACCGATCGGCTGCCCACGATGATCCGCCCCAGCACCGTCGCGCCGGCGTAGATCACCACATCATCCTCGATGATCGGATGGCGCGGCAGGGCCTTTTCCAGATGGCCCTTCTCGTCCGCCGGAAAGCTGCGCGCGCCCAGCGTCACACCCTGATAGAGGCGCACCCGCGCGCCCACGATCGCCGTTTCGCCGATCACCACGCCGGTCCCATGGTCGATGAAGAAGGATGGGCCGATCTTGGCGCCGGGATGGATGTCGATCCCGGTCTTGCCATGGGCGATTTCCGACACGATCCGCGCCACCAACGGCGCGCCCAGTTCATAGAGGCGATGCGCCAGCCGGTGATGGATGATCGCCAGCATGGACGGGTAGCAGATCAGCACCTCGTCCACGCTGCGCGCAGCCGGATCGTCCAGAAAGGCCGCGTCGACATCGGTGTCGAGCAAGGTGCGCAGCGCCGGCAGGCCGTCGGCAAAGGCCGATATGATCCGCGCTGCTTCCTTGTCTACGGCCTCGACCGGCTGCCCCTTCAGCGCGTAAATCTGCTCCAGCCGGATCTGGCCATGGAGGCGGCTGAGGACGGTTTGCAGCGTTTCGGCGACATAGGCGTCCTCATTATGCAGGCGCACATAGCCGGGGCCGAGCCGCAGCGGGAAGAGTGCGCCGCAGAGCGACTGAGTGATCTTCGCCATATTGTCGCGCGAGGGGAAGCCTTCCGCGCCATATTCGGCATGATGCTGTTGCGATTGCCGCCAGCGGCTCCGCGCGTCGCTCAATTCGGCGACCAGCCTGTCCACGTCCCAATACCCCTCGACGATGCGATCGTCGTCCTGTCCGTCTGCCATTATATCCGCCTTCATGCGCTTATTGCCGGGGGCATAGCGTGGTGACGGGGACAGGGATAAACGAGTTTTGCTTGGGGCCGAACAGATTCTCTTTTGTCGGCGCGCGCCTAACGCGGCAGGTACAGGCAGATTTCGGCGCGCAAGCCGCCTTCGGGCCGGTTGGCGAGGATGAACTGGCCGCCCTCCGCCGTCACCGCCTTCTGCACGATGGCAAGGCCAAGGCCCAGCCCGCGCGTGTTGCGCTGGCGCGCATCGTCCAGGCGGGAAAAGGGCCGCAACACTTCCTCCAGCCGCTCGCGCGGGATGCCGGGGCCGTCATCATCGACACGAATCAGCACCTCATTGCCCTTGCGCTCCAGCGAGACGCGGGCGCGATCGCCATAATGGAGCGCATTCTCGATCAGGTTGCGTACGGCCCGGCGCAGCGACAGGCCGCGCACTTCCATTTCCAGATGGTCCGGACCATTATAGTCCACATCCTGATCATGATCCTGGAACGCATCGACGATGGTGGCGATGCTGACGGCGATGTCGGTGCGGACCGGCGGCTCGGGATCCTTCTCCCCGCCCAGGAAGGCAAGCAGCGATTCCAGCATCGCGCCCATTTCCTCCAGGTCGCCGCCCATGGCGTGCTGTACTTCGGGATCTTTCACCAGCTCCAGCCGCAATTGCAGCCGGGCGAGCGGCGTGCGCAAATCATGGCCGACTGCCGCCAGCGTTTCCGTCCGCTCGTCGATCAGGCGATGCATGCGCGCCTGCATGGCGTTGAAGGCGGTGATGAGGTTGCGCACATCGTTGGTGCCCGCTTCGGGCACGATCACTTCGGAACCACGACCGATCCGGTGCGTCGCATGGGTCAGGTCGCGCAACGGCGCCAGCGTCCGGCGGATCAGCAGCAGGCCCGCCAACAGCAACGCCAATACCGGGATCAGCGCCAACCCCAGCCGGCCGATGGTGAAGGCCCATTTGCCGCCGCTATGGTGCATGCCGAAATAGAGCCAGCTGCCATCATGCAATTGCAGCCCGCCATTGATTTCCGAATGACGCCCCGGCGTCAGGCGCAGCCACAGGCCGGATTTTTCCAGGCCGGGTTCCCAGTCGATGATCTGGCGTCGCATCCGCTCCAGTTCGGGCGACAGCGGCGGCGGCGGCGGCGCGGCCGGCGACCAGTGGATATCGTAGCGATCGGTGGTCAGTTGCAGGCCCAGCGCGGGCCGCTCGCCGCGTGGCTGTTCGACCAGCAGCTTGCGCGCGATGACCAGATGTTCGGCCAGACGTCGGGCCTCGTCATCCTGCAACGACAAATGGCTGGCCCGCTCATAGACGAGCGTGCCCACCGCAAATTCCAGCGTAACGGTCAGCAGCAGGATCGCGCAGAGCCGGCCGAGCAGGCCGAGCGATCCCCTGAACTGTAGTTTCAAGCGCGGCTTACCTCTGCATTGAACATATAGCCGACGCCGCGCACGGTGGTGATCGGCGCGCCCTTGTCCTGCGTGGACAATTTCCGGCGCAGGCGGCTGACCAGTACGTCGATGCTGCGGTCGGAGCTGTCGCCCATGCGGGTGCGGGACAGTTCGATCAGCCGCTCCCGCGCGATGACGCGCTGCGGATGGCTGAGGAAGGAACCGAGCAGGTCGAATTCCGCCCCGGTCAGTTCCACGATGGCGCCGGTGGGCGAGCGCAGTTCGCGGCGGGGAAAGTTGACGCTCCAGCCGTCGAAATGGGCTTCGCTCTCCCGATGCTCGTCCGGGCCGCGCTCCACGCCGACGCGGCGCAGGATGGCGCGGATGCGGGCGATCAGCTCACGCGTGCCGAAGGGCTTGGGGAGGTAATCGTCTGCGCCCAGTTCCAGGCCGACGATGCGATCCGTCTCGCTACCCTTGGCGCTGATGAAGATGATGGGGACGTCGCTCTTGCGACGGATCTGACGGCACAGGTCAATGCCGTTGGTGCCCGGCAGCATGACGTCCAGCACGACCAGATCCACCGGGCCGGCGTCGAAGGCCACCCACATTTCCGGACCGGACGATGCGGGGCGCACCTGATAGCCATGTTCCTGAAGCGCGCGAGCGGTCAGCGTGCGCAGCGGCGGATCGTCTTCGACGAGGATGATCGACGGGGCGGTCATGAAAGCGTCAGCGCACAAAATGTCATGATCTGGAGATAGGCCCGGCCGGATCGGGGGTCAACCGCGCGACCCCGGCCAATGGGTCAATCGCGACTGGAGCAACAATTTGTCACGACAGCGAAAAGGGCCGGCCCGACGGGGTGTCGGACCGGCCCTTTCGTTCGGCTCAAGGCCGCAGGATCAGAAGGCCGCGGTCAGCGACACGACGAAGCGGCTGCGCGCGATCGAGGAGCCATCGGCGTCCGAGAAGTTCGGGCGGATGTAATTTTCCTCGACGCGGGCGATGTCGGTGTCGACATAGGCGAGGCCTACGGTCAGCGGCGTGCCGGGGATGGCGACGTCCGCGCCGACCAGCCAGTCCATATATTTGCCGGTGGGCGCCAGCGAGGTGCCGTTGGGGCCAAGGCCGCTATTGCCGTTCGACCAGCCCAGATGCGCCTTTAACGTGACCGGCGTGTTCGGGATCGAACCGCTGACATCGCCCCAGACGTAGAAATTGTCTTCCTTGTCACCCGGATTGAAGATGGTGCAATCCGCGTCGCTGCACCACTTGCCCAGCGCCTGCTGCTTGGGCGCATAGGCGACGCCGACCAGACCCTTGACCGGGCCGACCTGGCTGGACAGCTTCACATAGGGTTCGGCGAAGTCGGTCTTGTTGGCACCCGACGGATACATGTACCAGGTCAGGCCGACATCCAGCGTGGTGGTTTCGGTCAGCGGAATAGCGTAGCCTGCGAACAGGTCCAGTTCCATGTTGGATCCGCCGAACGTGCCCCAGCCCGACAGGTTGGAGGCCCAGGTGCCGGCATAGGCGCCGCTTTCATGCGTCAGCGTGATGCCACCCTGAACGGCCATGCCCTTGTCGGTCTGCGACACGCCACGGAAACGATAGTCGGACACGAGGCCGACGCTGCCGGAAACGGTGACGGGGCTGGCGGGTTCTTCCTGTGCGAAAGCCGGGGCGCTGGAAAGGAGCGCGAGGGCGGCACAAGCGATTTGGTACTTCATGAACATTCCCCTTTTACGTTGGAATGTTCCGTCCTGCATCCGCCGCCCAGGGATCTGTTTTGATCGCCCCCGATGCCAGCGGATATCCATGGACTATGCCGTCCCGCCCTCCACGCAAACCGCTTTTGCCGCAGTTGCGAAAGGATCGGAGCCGCTGTTGTAAGCAAGGCACGGTTCTTTGCTGATGCGATAATATAATATTGCTATTATGTTTCCACGTACATTTGTGACAAAAAGAAACCGCCGCGCCTGAGGTCAGGCACGGCGGTTCGACAGGTCGCCCAAGTGGTTGAGGGGGGGGTCAGGCGACCAGCTGGCGCATCCGTCCGGTTGCGCCGAAATATTCCACCTGCGCGCCTGTGCCACGACGGCGATCGACCCATTCGCGCAGCATTTCCGCGCAGGTATGGTCGATATGGCCAAGCCGCTCGACATTCAGGATGACGAGGCCGGCGGTCGGCAGCGATTCCAGCTTGGCCGACAATTTTGGCAGGCTGAGAAAGGTCGCCGTGCCGCGCAGCGCCACTTCATGCGCTTCGCCACGGCTTGCATCCTCGACCTTCAGGCGCAGGCGGGTCGCATGCGGCAGCAGTTCCAGCATCGACAGGCCGATGCCCACCAGCACGCCGGTCAACAGGTCGGTCGTCACGACGCAGATCAACGTCGCGGCCCATACGATCGCGGGCAGCGGACCGTAGAGGTGGAAGAGATGCTTGACGTGGGCCACGCTGACCAGGCGAACGCCGGTGATGACGAGGATGCCGGCCAGCGCCGCCATCGGGATTTCACGGAGCAGCCAGGGCAGCAGCGCCACGAAGCCCAGGATCCAGACGCCATGCAGGATCGCCGACATACGGGTCTTGGCTCCGGCCTGCACGTTGGCGGACGAGCGAACGATGACGCCGGTCATCGGCAGCGCGCCGGCAAAGCCGCAGAGCAGGTTGCCCACGCCCTGCGCGCTCAATTCCTTGTTATAATTGGTACGTACGCCATCATGCATGCGATCGACAGCGGCGGCCGAGAGCAGGGTTTCGGCACTGGCGATGAAGGCGATGGCGATCGCGGTGGTGATGACGGTCGGGTTCAGCAGCTGCGCCAGCAGGCCTTGTTCGGGCAGGCTGACCGCCGCGACGATCGATTCGGGCACGACGACACGCGCGACGTCCAGGCCCAGCGCGAAGGCGACCAGCGTCGCGGCGACCACGCCGACCAGCGCGCCCGGCACCAGCTTCATCGATGCGGGGCGAAACTTCTCCCAGCCCAACATGCTGAAGATGGTGACGAGGCCGACGGCGAAGGCCGTGACGGTATCGCCGTTCGACAGGCCCAATATCTGGCCTGGCATGGCGATCAGATTGTGCAGGCCGCTCGACAGCGGCTTGTCGTCGAACAGCACATGGAACTGGCCGACCACGATCAGCACGCCGATGCCCGCCAGCATGCCGTGCACGACGGCGGGCGAAATGGCGCGGAACCAGCCGCCGACCCGCAACAGACCGGCGACGACCTGGATCGCGCCCGCCAGGATCAGGATCGGGCCAAGGGCCGAGAGGCCCTGTTCGCGCACGATTTCAAAGACGATGACGGCAAGGCCGGCGGCCGGGCCGCTGACCTGCAATGGCGAACCTGCCAGCAGGCCGACGACGATGCCGCCGATGATGCCGGTGATAAGACCCTTTTCCGGCGGCACGCCGGACGCGATGGCGATGCCCATACAGAGCGGCATCGCCACCAGGAAGACGACGATCGACGCCGTAAAATCGCGGCCGAAATTGCCGCCGGAAAGAGCCTTCAACATGATTTACTCCGCCGCTTGGGCATAAACCGATTCGCCGGCAAGGCGACGGCCGTGGGGAAGTGCGACCTGCATCGGCTGGCCTTCGCGCAGGGGCGAGAAGCGACCGGTTTCGCCGTCCAGGCCAAGCACCTGGCCGGCGTGAATATCGACATACCAGCCATGCAGCGCGATTTCGCCACGGGCGATGCCCGACGCGATCGACGGATGGGTGCGCAGATGCGCCAGCTGAACCACGACATTTTCCAGCGCCATGTTGCGCAGCTTTTCCGCGTCGCTCAGGTCCGTGGGATAATTTTCGCGGCACACCTTCTGCGCGGCATGGCTGTGACGCAGCCAGGCGGCGACGTTGGGCATGGACGTCAGGTCGGCGTCGGTGGCCAGCGCCTTCATCGCGCCGCAATCGCTATGGCCGCACACGATGATGTCGCGCACGCCCAGCACCATGACGGCATATTCGACCGTCGCGGTCACGCCGCCCAGCTGGCTGGCATGCGGCGGCACGATGTTGCCCGCGTTGCGGCACACGAACAGGTCGCCGGGCGCGGCCTGCATGATCTGTTCGGGGACGATGCGCGAATCCGCGCAGGAAATCATCAGCGCCTTGGGGCTTTGGCCATGGTTGGCCAGCTGGTTATACAGCGTGCTTTCGCTGGGGTAGACTTTGGTTTCAAAGTCAAAAACGCGACCGATAAGCTCGTTCATGGAGTCTATCCTCTTCTTTGAATGACTATTTCCGGCCAGGGGGCGGACCGGTATAGTGTGAAGAATAGACAAGCGGTTTTGCTGCGGCGCAGCGGGATTGTTAAAAACTATGTCTGGCCAATGAAACGGCGCGGATTGCGCAAAACCGCGAAAAATGGCGGTTTTGCGCAATCCTTTGCTGGTCAGCGACGATCGACCACCGCGCTGAACATGTATCCGACCCCCCGCACAGTAACAATCGGAGCAGGGCGACCACCCTCCCCCAGCTTGCGCCGGAGCCGGCTGACCAGCACGTCGATGCTGCGATCCGAAGAGGGCGTGTCGCGCACCCCCGCCAGCTCCATCAGGCGAGTGCGGGCGATCACCGTCTGGGCATGATCCAGGAACACCGACAACAGCGAAAATTCCGCCGCGGTCAGATCGATTTGCTTGCCCGTCGGGTCGGACACCTCGCGCCGGGCGAAGTCCACCACCCAGCCTTCGAAGATCGCCTCGGTCTGGCGACGCAGGCCCAGCGCGCGCTCGCCCCGGCCGCGCCGCAGCACGGCGCGCAGCCGCGCCGCCAGTTCGCGCGCCGAATAGGGCTTGGCCATATAATCGTCGGCGCCCAGTTCCAGCCCGACCACCCGGTCGACCTCCGAACTGTTCGCTGCGACCAGGATGATCGGCACGTCGCTGCGTTCGCGTACGTCGCGGCACAGATCCAGCCCGTCCGGCCCGCGCAGCGCCGCATCCAGTACGAGAGCGCCGACCGGGGTAGTGGTCAGCGCACTGTAAATATCATGAGCAGACGCCGCCGGCAGCGCGCGAAAGCCGCTCTGCTCGAGATATTCGCGTATTTTCTGCCGCAGATCCTGATGCGTCTCTGCGATCAATATCAGCGGTGGACTCATCCGCCGTTTACAGCGCCCTTGGTCAGCGCGCGCACGCCGTCCAGTTCGTTAACCAGCACGGCGCGATCCTGCTGCGCGACGGCGACCGCCTCGGCCGACCGGTCCGCCACATGGCGCGCGACCTGCGCGTCGATCTGATGGCGGGCGGCGGCACAGGTGCCGGCATAGCTGCCCGACATGGGCGCGAAGCGGTGGATCGCCTTGCCAAAGGCGGGGATCGCCTGACCCTGGGCCGCGACCGCGCGATTGACGGTGACGTCGGCCTGCCAGCGGCAGACTGGTATGGCGCCGCGATTGGCAAAACGCGGCTCGACTTCGCGCAGGCTGATCGCCGACTGGGCATGATAGCTGGCGGTATAGGCCTGCGCGCCATGGCTGATGGCGGCGCTGTGGATGGTGCTGGGGGCAGCGGCAAGGGCCGCTACGCTGGATAGCAGGATAAGGAACATGGATTTCTCCTCCGCAACATCTGCGCTCCGTTGGCCGGGCAGATGTGGATGCCAGAAGGATTAAGGCTGGCAAATGTCTCCGTAATTTGCCGGACGTAACAAATCATTGCTGAAGCCCGGTTTCAGGCAATGATTCATTGCGCCGCCAGCAATATCGGCTGTGGCGCCGGCAGCATGACGCCGCGAATATGGGCGATCAGCGCGGACAGCCACAACGCGTCGCCGGCCGCGCGGTGCCGGGTCGCCCCCTGCCCATCGGCAAAGGCGACGGCAGCGCCGACGCGCGCTTCGTCCGCGCGCTCTTCATCGAACAGGGTCGCGACATGCTGAATGGCAAAAGGCGACGGTGCCCCTGCGGCGGCGGCCAGCGTATCGAGCCAATATTGGTCGATCAGGCTATCGGCCAGGACGCGGCAGCCCTGAGCCGCGGCGACCAGTTCGGCCAGCACCACCGATGCGGGCAGCCCTTCCTGCGCGATTCGTTCACGGCTCAGGCCGTGCAACGCTTCGGCTTCGGGCGTCCAGTCCCATCCGGCCCAATCGTCATGCGGGCGAATCAACCAACTGCGCGACATGCCGCCATCCGCGATACCCACTTCGATCGGGTAGGACCGTCCATGGCGTGGCAGGCAGGACGCCTCGAAGTCGATAGTCATGATGTGCAAGGCACAGCTCCATATATTCTCGTGCGGCCTGCCCTCTCCAGCATGTGCCGCGCGTTTTTCTATGCGCCCCTTTCGCCCGCAACTATGTCATGGCGAAGTCAATCGCCAGCCCCTTCAGCAAAAATCATATGGGTTGAAGCAGGGGTGCGGCGAAAGGCGCGACGATGACGCCAATGTCTGCTAGTCGGCGGAAACCAAAGGGAAACACAGCGCCATGACCGTCATCGCCGCCTATCTCTATCGCAACGGCCAGCGGGTCCGCCCGGTGGCGATCGACGAACGGATCGACTGCGCGCCCGACAAGTCCGAATTCATCTGGATCGGGATCGCCGACCCGACCAAGGACGAAATGCAGATATTGGCGCGCACCTACGGCCTGCATCCGCTGGCGGTGGAGGATGCGATCAACGCCAACCAGTTGCCCAAGGTGGATATTTATGGCGACCAGCTGTTCGTGGTCGCGCGCACCGCCCATGTCGAGGGCGACGCCATCTGCTATGGCGAAACCGCCCTGTTCGTGGGTCACAGTCATATCATCAGCGTCCGCCATGGATCGGCCCGCGCCCATCTAGCGCTGCGCGAGGAGCTGGAGGCGGTGCCGTCCCGGCTCGCGCAGGGGGTGGATTATGTGCTGCACGCCATCCTCGACTTCATCGTCGACGGCTATCTGCCGATCATCGAAGGGATCGAGGAGGAAGTGCTGGAGATGGAGCAGCAGATGATCGACCATTTCCTGCGCCGGGAGGACATCACCCGTATCTTCAGCCTGCGCCGCCAGTTGATCCGGTTCCAGCGCATATTGTTGCCGATGCAGGAGGTGGCGACCAAATTCGTGAAGATGGACCTGCCCTGCATCGATCCGGAAGCCCGCCCCTATTTCAGCGACGTGCGCGACCATGTCCGCCGCGTCCAGACGATGGTCGATGATCTGCGCGAAATCCTGAACAGCGTGTTCGAATCCAGCAATCTGCTGGAGCAGCAGCGTACCGGCGACATCACCCGGCAACTGGCCGCCTGGGCCGCGATCCTGGCCGTGCCGACCGCGATCGCCGGCATTTACGGCATGAATTTCGAACATATGCCCGAACTCAAGAGTGTGTACGGCTATCCGGTGGTGCTGGGCGTGATCGGCGTGGTCTGCACCCTGCTCTATACCCGGTTCAAGAAGCTGAAGTGGCTGTAGCCAGCGGCGGCGCGACCTTTCCGCGGATCACCAGTTCGTGCGGCAGATAGTCGTTCACTCATTGCCTATCCCCTGCCAGATGCATCGCCAGCGCCGCCATTACTGGCCAGGATAGCGGTCGGCCGACCGGGCAGTCACACCCACTGGGTCACACCCATTGGGCAAGCCAGTCCGCCAGCGCCTGCGGCGTCATGTGGCGCGCATCGGCCAGCGCGAACAAATGGCCATCGTTCAGCAACCGGTCGGTCTTAGGATCGACCACCAGCAGCGCGGGAACCCCCTTCAGCTTGTCGATGCCATAATGGCCGGCAATCTGCTGATTCTTGTTCAGCCGGCCGATATCGACCGTCACCACCTCATAATGGCGCTGCAGGAACGCCTTGACCTCCGGCAGATCGAACACGCCGGCCAGCACGCGGCAATCCGGGCACCAATTGCCGCCCAGGTCGATCATCAGCCGCTTGCCCTTGGCCCGTGCGCGCGCCTTGGCGGCGGCGACATCCCGGTCGGCATCTGCCTTTTCGTCATAGGGCAAGGGTAGCGGCTGGCGCAGCGCCTCCAGGCTGGTGGCCGCCACCTTCGGCGCCCGTGCCGCCTGCAATGGCGCAACCGCGACAACGCCCAATGCCAAGATCGTCCCGAAACCGATAACCGCTTTCACATGTCACTCCCGATACAGTCGGGGCACAATGTCGCCGGCCCGGCCCGCGATATAATGAGAATCCCTCATAAGCCGGCCGGCCATGCTCAACCCAGGCATATGATCGCCGATGTGGCACGCACCATTGCCATCTGCGCCATCCGGAATATATGAAGCATATATGATTCATATATTCCGGATGATCTGATGGGCATCGTCAATATAGAAGATGAGCTGCACGAGCAGCTGCGCAAGGCCAGCAAGGCGTCCTACCGATCGATCAACGCGCAGGCCGCCTTCTGGATCAGGATCGGCATGCTGTGCGAAATGAACCCGCAGATGAGCTTTCAGCAGATCGTGTTGCGCGAATATAAGGAGGCGGGCGTCGATCCCGCCATCGTCGCGGTGCCGGCGGGATGATCAAGACCCCTGCCGAAATCGAGATCATGGCGGAGGCCGGCCGCCTGCTGGCGTCGGTCTTCACCTGGCTCGACGACCAGCCGCTTGCCGGTCGCACGACGATGGACGTGAACGATGCGGTCGAGCGCCTGATCGTCGACCAGTTGCAGGCGCGGCCCGCCAGCAAGGGCCAATATGGCTATGGCTTCGTCCTCAACTGCTCGATCAACCATGTCGTCTGCCACGGCGTACCCTCGACGCAGGAAGTGCTGCGCGAAGGCGACATCGCCAATTTCGACATCACGCTGGAAAAGGGCGGCTATATCGCCGATTCCAGCAAGACCTACATGATCGGCGACGTGACGCCCGCCGCTCGCCGGCTGGTGAAGACCACTTATGACGCGTTGTGGCAGGGCATCGGCGTGGTCCGACCCGGCGCACGCCTGGGCGATATCGGCCATGCGATCGAGCGTCACGCCAAACGCGCCGGCTATTCGATCGTGCGCGACTATTGTGGCCATGGCATCGGCACCGAAATGCACGAAGACCCGCAGATCCTGCATTTCGGCAAGCCCGGCAGCGGCATGATGTTGAAGGAAGGCATGGTCTTCACGATCGAGCCGATGCTGAACCAGGGTCGCCGCATGGTACGCACGGAGGATGACGGCTGGACCGTCGTCACCACCGACGGCAAGCTGTCCGCCCAGTTCGAACATACGGTGGCGGTCACGGCGACCGGCGTCCGCATCCTGACCCTGCGCCCGGACGAAAAACCGCCCGCACTTGCGCGAGGATAGCCAAGCGGGCGGATGCCCACGCCGGCGCCTGAGACTGTAAAAGATGGTGCACCCGACGGGATTCGAACCCATGGCCCTTAGATTAGGAATCTAATGCTCTATCCTGCTGAGCTACGGGTGCCCGGCGACGGCTCTATTGCGCGATGGCGCGCCGGTCAATTCTCGGCCGGTCAATTCTTCGCTTGCGGCGGGATGACCGGAAAGGGCAGCGGCGCGACCTCGACCCCTTCTGCGATCAGCGCCTTGGCCTCGGCCGGGGCGACCTCGCCATGGATGCTGCTGCGGTCCTGTTCGCCATAATGCATCGCGCGGGCCTGCTCGGCAAAGCCGCGCCCGACCCAGGTGGAGCCTTCCAGCGCCTTGGCCTGCGCCTGCCCCAACGCTTCGACCAGCGCCTGCATCTTCGCCTGATCCGCGACGTTCATGACCGGCGCCGTCGGCTCGGCTTGCGCAACGGGCGCGACTTCGGTCCGGCTATTGCCCTTCGCGCCGACCGCCGGCGCCATCACCGCCTTGGTCACATCCGCGTCGCCGCACAGGGGACAAGTCAGCAGCCCGCGCGCCTTCTGATCCTCATAATCGGTGCTCGACCCGAACCATGCTTCGAACACATGGCCCTGACCAGCGCATTTCAGGTCGAATACGATCACGAAACAGTCACGTCCCTGGGTATCACACGGCGGTTGGCGATGGCAGGCACGCGCCCACGCACATCCCCTATGCGCGACAGGTCGAGGTCCGCAAGCCCCAGCCCCGCCGTCTCGCCCATGTCGAGCAGTATCTCGCCCCAAGGGTCGATCACCACGCTATGGCCATAGGTGATGCGGCCATCTTCATGGCTCCCCACCTGCGCCGTCGCGATGACATAGCATCCCGCCTCGATCGCCCGCGCACGCAGCAGCACATGCCAATGCGCCTGCCCCGTCGGCACGGTGAAGGCGGCCGGCGCCAGCAAGATCGTCGCGCCCGCATTGGTCAGCGCCCGGTACAGATCGGGGAAGCGCATGTCGTAGCAGATGGAAAAGCCCATCCGCCCCCATGGCGTATCGGCCGCGACCACCTGCTCGCCCGGCCCATAGACCGAGGATTCGCGCCAGCTTTCCCCCGTCGCCAGATCGACGTCGAACAGATGGATCTTGTCGTAGCGCGCCCGGATGTCGCCCGTATCGTCGATCAGGAAGCTGCGATTGGCCCAGCGCCCGTCGGCCCGCTCGCCCTTCAGCGGCAGCGACCCGATATGCACCCACAGCCCTTCGCGCGCCGCTGCATCGCGCACGGCGGCCAGCACCACATCCTCCGCTTCGTTGCGCAGCGTGTTCGCCGCCCGCGCCCGATCGCGGTCCAGGCACCCAGCCATTTCGGGGGTGAACAGCATGTCCGCCCCCTCGCCCTTCGCCCGCTTCACCATCTCCACGATGGCGGCGGCGTTGGCGGCGGGATCGACCCCGCTGGTCATCTGGAACAGGGCGGCGCGCATCTTGCTCATAGGCCCAGCAACGCGTCCAGCTTGCCCGCCCGGTTCAGCGCGGACAGGTCGTCGCTGCCGCCGATATGGGCGCCGTCGATGAAGATTTGCGGCACGCTGGACCGGCCGGGCGCGCGCTCAAGCATTTCCTCGCGCTTGGGGCCGCCCAGCGTGATGTCATATTCCTCGAACGACACGCCCTTGTCGGTCAGCAGCGCCTTGGCCCGCGCGCAATAGCCGCACCAGTCCTTGGTATAGATTTCAACCTTCGCCATGATATCCGGAAACTCCTTATATATACGGCAAATTGGGTGATCGCACCGCTTTGTCAATCAAAGGCTGTCGGCGACAGCGTCGGGAAGCACCCGCGCCCAGCAGAGCAGCCGCACCTCCGTCGCCCCGCCACGCTTCAGCATCTTCGCGCAGGCGGCGGCCGTCGCGCCGCTGGTATGGACGTCGTCGATCAGCAATATGCGCCGGCCCTTCACCGTTTGCCCGGCCCCCAGCGCGAAGGCGCCCCGCACCATCTTCGCCCGCTGTTTCGGGTTCATGCCCCGCAGCGGCGCCGTGCGCTTCACGCGCCGCAACGCCTGTTTATCCACCGGCCAGCCGGTCAGCCGCCCCAGATGATCGGCAATCAGCGCCGACTGGTTGAAACCCCGGTTCCACAGCCGCCAGCGATGCAACGGCACCGGCACGATCAGAGCCTCCTCATCCCCCACATGCCGCAGCATCTGTCGCGCGATCAGCCGGGCAAGGCCGATGCGCCGCCCATATTTCAAACGCAGCGCCACCGTCCGCGCCACATCGCCATAGGCCAGCACCGCCCGCGCACTGTCCCATGGCGGCGGATCGGCCATGCAGCCGCCGCATTCCGCGCCCTCCCCCATCTCATGCGGGAAGGGCACGCCGCACCGCGCGCAACAGGGTTCGCCCAGAAATTCCATCCCGCCCCAGCAGGGGAGGCAGAAAGCGAAATCCTCCCCCACGATGGCGCCGCATCCGGGGCATCGCGGCGGCAGCGCATAATCGACCGCAGGCCACAAAAGCCCCTTGAGAAGCGGGAGGACAGGCATCATCTGCCTTGTCCGCACTTCGCGTCCGATGCACAAGGCCCGCCATGGACTCCCGCCCCGACATTTTCGACCGCGCCCGACGCGCGCGCCACCGCGACCGCATGTTGCCCGCCTTCGCCGACCATGACTTTCTCTACCGCGCGATGCTGGACGAGTTGCTCGACCGGCTGGAAGACGTCCAGCGCGACCTGCCCGAAGTCCTCCTGATCGGCTGTCCGGACGGCAGCGCCAAGGCGGCGCTGGAAGCCATGGGCAAGCGTGTCGCTTGCGCCGATCCCGGCTTTCTCGCGGCGAAAAGCCTCGGCGGCGTGCAGGCGGACGAAGACGCCCTGCCCTTTGCCGACGACAGTTTCGACTTGGTCATAGCCTGCGGCACGCTCGACAGCGTCAACGACCTGCCCGGCGCGCTGATCCTGATGCGGCGCGTGTTGCGCCCCGATGGGCTGATGCTGGCGGCCTTCGCCGGCGCCGGCAGCCTGTCCCGGCTCAAGGCGGCCCTGCTCGCCGCAGAAGGCGACCGCCCCGGCCAGCATGTCCATCCGCAGGTCGATGTGCGATCGGCGGGCGATCTATTGAGCCGCGCCGGCTTCGCCATGCCGGTCGCGGACGGCGACGTACTCAACATACGCTATGGCGATGTCGTCCGGCTGATGCATGATTTGCGCGGCATGGGTGCCGGCAATGCGCTGGAGACGCGCGCGCCTGCCCTGACTCGCGATGTGCTGATGCGCGCAGCCGGCCATTTCGCCGGCGCCGCCGACCCGGACGGCCGCACCGCCGAACAGATGGCGATCGTTTATCTCTCCGGCTGGAAACCCGACCCCAGCCAGGCCGCCCCCGCCAAACGCGGCAGCGCCACGGTATCGCTGGCGGCGGCGTTGAAGGGGAAGGGATAGCGGCTACTACGCCCACTTACCATAAAGCAACGCTTTTCGTCGTAATAATGACCTTGCCTCACGATCTATTTCTCGCCAATCTACCCAAGAAACGGGGAGTATGGCTACGATGGATTTTGCTACGCGCCTTTCTGAACTTCAGAAAAGAACGATCGAACATCGAGAAGTTTTGCTAACTGAAGAGGCGGCGAAGACAGCCTTGGTGATGCCATTCTTGCAATCTTTGGGGTATGACGTTTTCAATCCAAAAGAGGTTGTTCCGGAATTTACGGCTGACGTGGGTATCAAGAAAGGGGAGAAAGTTGACTATGCAATCTGCGCAGATGGCAAGGTTAACATTCTGATAGAATGCAAACCATCGACCTCAGAACTCAATGTCAATCACGCATCCCAACTGTTTCGCTATTTCAGCGTCACCGATGCCCGCCTCGCCATCCTCACCAACGGCGTCAATTATCAATTTTTCTCGGACGTCGAAAAACCCAATAAAATGGACGAGCGCCCTTTCTTCACGTTCAGCATGGAAGCGATCAAGCCGTCAGACATTCGTACACTTGAAAAGTTTGCTAAAGCTGATTTCGATATCGAAAAGATCATTCTGGAAGCTGGCAATCTCAAACTACAGTCTCTTCTTCGCAAGGCCATAGAACAGGAGTTTTCCGAACCATCCGATGATTTTGTGAGATTATTCGCAGCCAAAGTGGTCGAAGGCCGCCTGACACCAGCTGCCAAGGATAGCATCGCAAGAATAGTGCCCAACACGATTTCTGCAATTATTCGCGATCGTGTTAATGAGCGCCTGGCGTCAGCACTGAATGCGTCCACGCCAACGATGGCGGAGCCGGAAGAAGCAGATCCAGTCGCTCCGGAAGAAGCCATTATTACCACGCAAGAGGAATTGAGCGGATTTCACATTGTGCAAGCCATTGCGTCACGTTTGATTGATCCGAAGAGAGTAGTTATCAGGGACAGCAAATCCTATTGCGCAATTTTGCTTGACGATAACAATCGAAAGACAATTGCAAGAATGTGGTTCAATTCACCAACTACAAGGTATTTTGGCACGTTCGAAGGGAAGGATGAAACCCGTCATCTTATGCCTGAACTCACCGCAATATACCAACTATCATCGTATATTGAGGCGCGGCTTAGGGAGCTTGACGATAGCATTCCCGCTTGATGACATGATAATGGTGGCCGTTAGCTTGGTAGGCTGCCCTACCCAACGGCCCCATGTTATCTATATGGCCCTGTGCTCTTAGAAAGACAGAGGAAGAAATATAATGTCCTATCCCTGTATCAAAATATCGAAATCAGCGGGAAATGTGCGAAGTTAAGGGGCTGCTGCTGATCGCCGCCTCCCCCACTGTCGGTCCATCCTGCACCACCCGCGACGCCCATCCCTCGCCATCATGGGCATATTCGACATGGCTTGCGCGCCGGAACGCCGCGCCGTCCCACACGATCACCTGCAATTCCATCTCGTTGTTCCGTCGCACATGCAGCCAGTTGAAGCTTTGCGGTTCGGCATTGCGCAGCCGGGTGGAAGTCGCCGTCCCCGCCTGAATCACCAGCGCGCCGCCGCTATGCTCCACCATCTTCTGCGCCGCCTCCGCATAGGTGCGATGGAAATGCCCGGCCAGCGCCAGATGCACCCCGGCCTCGCAGGCGGCCTTGACCGCATCGTCATGCCGCCCGACAGCCTCGCTTAGCTCCCCGCCCTTCCCGATCGGCATGGAAAAAAGCGGATGATGGGTAACGAGGATACGAGTCTTGTCCGGCGCCACCCTGGCAAAGCGATCGCGCAGCAAGTCCATCTGGTCATGATTGATCCGCCCATCCTTGATCGTGAGCGACCGCGCGGTGTTGAGGCCCAGGATCGCGACCTCTCCATCTTCGTAAAAGGGGCAGAGATCGTTGCTGATATAGCGTTTGTAGCGCGCCAGCGGCCGGGCGAGGCGCCGCACCACGTCATAGAGCGGCACGTCATGATTGCCCGGCACTACCAGCGTCTTCAGCCCCGCGCCGTGCAGTCGATTGAGCCAGGCAGCGGCTTGCCGGAACTGTTCCACCCGCGCCCGCTGCGTGAAGTCGCCGCTGATGACGACCAGATCGGGCCGCCTCTCCTCCAGCCAAGCGGTGGCGGCGTCCACGATCTTGCGGTCATTGGCGCCAAAGTGGATGTCGGACAGATGAGCGATGCGAGCCATGGCACAGTAACGATTGCGCGCCACAGGGTTTCCAACGGACCCAAATCCCGTCTCGCGGAGTTATTGCGGCATGGAAACGAACCCCCTCCCCAAGGACGCCATATTGGTCGTCAACGCCCATAGCCGAAGCGGGCAGGATAGTTTCGCGCAGGCCAAGGACAAGCTGGAAGCCGCGGGCGTCCGCCTGATCGCCGCCCATGCAGTGGAAGACCCCGAACAGATGGCCGCGACCGTGCGCCAAGCCGTGGAAAGCGGCGCGCCGATGGTGATCGTGGGCGGCGGCGACGGGTCCATGTCGGGGACGGTGGACGAACTGGTCGGCAAGAATGTCGTGTTCGGCGTGCTGCCGCTCGGCACCGCGAACAGCTTCGCCCGCACGCTGGGACTGCCGCTCGATCTGGACGGCGCAGTGCAGGCGATCGCCAGCGGACAGCGCCGCCGCGTGGACCTGGGCATGATCGACCGCGACTATTTCGTGAATGCCGCCTCGCTCGGCCTTTCGCCGATGATCGGGCAGACCGTACCGCATAAGCTCAAACGCTATCTGGGGCGGATCGGCTATCTGATGTGGGCGGTCAAATGCTCGGTCGGCTTCCGCGCCTTCCGCCTGACCATCGACGATGGCGTTAAGGAACGGCGCATGTGGTCGACGGAAGTGCGCATCTTGAACGGCCCCTATCATGGCGGCGTCGAACTGTCCGACCATGCCGATGTCGATACCGGTGAGATCGTGGTGCAGGCCGTCGTGGGCCGCAGCAAGCCCCGCCTCGCCTGGGACTGGTACGCCAAATTCTTCAAACTGCGCGACCGCGACGCCCATACGCAGGAATTTCACGGCACCTGCTTCAAGATCGACACGAAACCGCGCCAGCGCATCTCGATCGATGGTGAAGTGCTGGCGAAAACACCGGTCACGGTGAAGATCGCGGCCGGCGCGGTCGAGGTGGCGGTGCCGCGCGACGGCTAATAATATCGCCGTTCGCTTCGAGCGGAAATCTGATGGAGAGAACAACAAAAAAGGGACCGGAAACCGGCCCCTTCTCTGTTTCGATGTTGTCGAAGAAACTTAGCGCTTCGAGAACTGGAAGCTACGACGGGCCTTCGCCTTACCGTACTTCTTACGCTCGACGACGCGGCTGTCGCGGGTCAGGAAGCCTTCGGCCTTGACCGCGCTGCGCAGCGCAGGTTCGTACTTGGAAAGTGCCTGGGCAATGCCGTGCTTCACGGCGCCGGCCTGACCCGACAGACCGCCGCCCTTGACGGTAGCGATCACGTCATACTGGCCTTCACGCTCGGTGACGCCGAACGGCTGGTTGATCACCAGGCGCAGGGTCGGACGAGCGAAATAGACTTCCTGGTCACGGCCGTTGACCGTGATCTTGCCGGTGCCGGGCTTGACCCAAACGCGGGCAACGGCGTCCTTACGACGGCCGGTGGCATAGGCGCGGCCGAGGCTGTCGATTTCCTGATCGCGCAGCGGAGCCGAAGGCTGAACCGGAGCGGAGACGACGGGTGCTTCACCTTCCACGGCGTCGGCGGCGACAGGCGCAGCAGCGACGGGGGCGTTCGCGGCGAGGGCCGCGAGGTCGGACAGGGACTGGCGGTTATCGGACATTATGCACCCACCTTGTTCTTGCGGTTGCGCGACACGAAATCGAGCACTTCGGGGTTCTGGGCTTCATGAGCATGCTCGGCACCGGCGAAGATGCGCAGGTTGCGCATCTGCTGACGACCCAGCGGACCACGGGGGATCATACGCTCGACGGCCTTTTCCAGGACGCGCTCGGGGAAACGACCTTCCAGAATCTTCTGGGGGGTGGTTTCCTTGATGCCGCCGGCATAACCGGTGTGCTTGTAGTAAACCTTGTCGGTCAGCTTGCGACCGGTGAACTTCACCTTGCCGGCGTTGATGATGATGACATTGTCACCGCAATCGACGTGGGGCGTGAAGCTGGTCTTGTGCTTGCCGCGCAGGATATTCGCGACGGTCGATGCGAGACGGCCCACAACGGCGCCTTCGGCGTCGATCAGGATCCACTTCTTTTCGACCGTTGCCGGGGTCGCCGGCTTGGTGGTCTTCATCAGCGCCTTCATGGTGCCAATACTCCAGATGAAAAATGAAACCGGGCGCCGTTGCCGACACCCGGAAGTGGGGCGCTAATGACGGGAGTGGCGCGGGAAGTCAAGAGATTCGGGGCGTTTCACGACGGGTAAAATAATACCACCGTCTATTCGGCCGGTGTCAGGGTGCGGCTTTCGACCAAAGGCTGCCCGCCAGCGATCAGGCTTCGCTCCTGGCTTTCGACCAGGCCCGTGACCCGCGACAGGCGATATTTGATCGAAACCTGCACGCCGTCCCCGGCCAGCTTTTCGTCCAGATCCAGCATGTCGCCATCTTGCCCGGCCAGCGTCAACGCGCCTTCCACCGGCACCGGACGGACGAGCGGCGACCCCGCCACGCTGCGCAATCCCCGCCCTGCGCCACCTGCGACATCGCTGCCGGCGAAGAGAAACAATGGTTGCAGTTCGCCCGCCAGCAGGGACATGCGCCCCTCGACCGAAAGGCTGTCGAACAGGGCAAGAATCTTCTGCGCCGCCCGCTGACGCTCGCCGTCCGATCCGGTCGCCAACGCATCGACACCGGCCCGCACCTTGGCCCAGATCGCCTCTTCATCGTCCAGCGCCACGACCTTGCCCCGCCCATCCAGCCGGAAGCGCATGGCGATCCCGACCAATGGCCCCAGCGCCGCGCGATAGGACACAGCGCCCGATGCCGGCGCATCCGTGTCGATCGCGCGCAGGGTGACGGTAAGGGCATAACCCTCCCCCGCCCGCTCGAATCGCAGATCGCGCGTGGCGGTAAAGGCACTGACCTTGCCCGCCAACGGACGATGCTGCTCGATGCGATAGGTCAATGCCCGGTCGGTCGGCGGCGCAAAGGGGATGGCGATGGCCTGTGCCGCGACCGGCTGCGCCAGCGCGATCGCCATCATGGCAAAGGGCGTCCTCAACGGCGCGCGCCCACGGCATGCGCGCCCCAGGCAGCGGCAGCCACGACCAGCGCACCGACGGCCTGGTGCAGCACCGCCAGCGGCAGGGCGATACCGCTGATGACGGTGGCGATGCCGAGCAATATCTGCGCCCCCAGCGCGGCGTTGATGGCGATCGACGCGCCGCGCTGTCCCGCCTTCTTCGCCCGCCGCGCCAGCAGGATCAGCATCACCGCCGCGACCCAGGCCCACCAGCGATGCAGGAAATGGACGAGATAGGGATCGCTCGACACGGTGGCCCAATATGACCCCATCCAGCTGATCCCCTCCGGCACCAGATGATCGTTCATCAGCGGCCAGGTGTTGGACACATAGCCGGCATCCAGCCCGGCGGTGAAGGCGCCCAGCATCAGCTGGACCAGAAGGACCAGCAGCACCGCCAGCGCGAAGGGCCGCAATACCGCCGGCCGCGCCGTGCCGGAACGCGCCAGCGCGCGCAGATCCAGCGCCGTCCAGATCAGGCCGCCGATGATGAACAACGCCGTCAACAGATGGACGGCCAGCCGATAATGGCTGACGTCCGTGCGCACCGACAGGCCCGACTTCACCATCCACCAGCCGATCGCGCCCTGCAATCCGCCGAGCGCCAGCAGCGCGATCAAGCGGGGACCATAGCCTGCCGGGATCGCGCGCCGCACCGCAAACCAGATGAGCGGCAACGCAAAGGCCACGCCGATCAATCGGCCGAGCAGGCGATGCAGCCATTCCCAGAAAAAGATGAACTGAAAATCGGACAGGGTCATGCCCTGACGCAATTGCTGATATTCGGGGATCTGCTGATAGAGACGGAATGCCTCCATCCACTGATCGTGGGTCAGCGGCGGAATGGCGCCGGTAATCGGTTTCCACTGGGTGATGGAAAGCCCGGATTCGGTGAGCCGCGTAATACCGCCCACCACCACCATGCAGAAGACCAGAAACGCCACGATCAACAACCAGCGGGCAATGGCGGCGGGGCGCGGAGCGCGGAACGAAGCGGACGCTGTCATGACCCGGTCCATGCGCCCATGCCGCCCCCTTTTCAAGCCGCGACGGCGCAGATGGGGCATGGACAAATTACCCCAGGGACTGGCAATTGGGGAAACAAATCGCGCCACGGGCGTATCAAAACAACTGGTTTCAATGCAGGGATTTTCCATGACCGCCGCACCGACCGGCATAGCCGCGATGATCGCTGCGCAGGGACCGGTCGGCGCTCTTACCGCCGCACTGGACGGCCGTTCGCCGCTTGGCCCGGTGGATGGCTGGTCCCCTGCCCTGGTATCGACGGTCCGCCTGATGCTGTCGTCCAAGGCGGAGATCGTTCTGTTCTGGGGGCCGCAATATTGCGCGCTCTACAACGAAACCTATGTCCCCACGATCGGTGACAAACACCCCCATGCACTGGGCCGTCCCGCCAGCGAAGGCTGGGCGGAATTGTGGGACGATCTCGGCCCGCTGCTGCGCACCGTCTATGAAGACGGCGAAACCGTCCATGCAAAGGACCGTCCCTTCTATATCGAACGCGATGGCGGCCGGGGCGAACATGTCTATTTCGACATCAGTTATTCCCCCGTGTTCGAAGGCGACGGATCGATCGGCGGCGCGCTGTGCATCGTCAGCGAAACCACCCAGCGGGTGCTGGCGGAGCGGGCGATGCTGGCCGACCGCAATCGTCTATGGGCATTGGCGCGGGACCCTTTCCTGATCGCCGACACTGCGGGCGTCTGGCTTGCCGCCAGCCCAAGCTGGACCGATATATTGGGCTGGACCGAAGAGGAACTGATCGGCCGCACATCCCAGTGGATGGAGCATCCCGACGATGTCGCCGCCACACGCGATCGCATCGACGATCTGGCCCATGGCGAAACGGTGATGCGCTTCGACAACCGTTTCCGGGCGAAAGACGGCCGCTATCGCACCTTCAGCTGGACCGCCGTGCCGGAGGGCGACATCATCTATTGCGTCGCCCGCGACGTCACGGAACAACGCGCCCATGCGCTCGCGCTGGCCGATACCGAAGCGGCGCTGCGGCAGGCGCAGAAGATGGAAACGCTGGGTCAGCTGACCGGCGGCGTGGCGCATGATTTCAACAACCTGCTCCAGATCGTGACCGGCAATCTGGAACTGCTGCAACGCGCCCTGCCCGCCGACGCCACGCGCCTGCGCAACATGACGATGCGCGCCGCCGCAGGCGCGGAACGGGCAACGATTTTGACGCAGAGGTTGCTGGCTTTCTCTCGCCGCCAGCCGCTCGACCCGCGCCCGGTCGATCCCAACCAGCTGGTTGCCGGCATGACCGACATGCTGCACCGGACGCTGGGCGAGACGATCCGTGTAGCGACGATCGAAACGCCGCAAAGCTGGCCGATCGAAGTCGATATCAACCAGATGGAAAATGCGCTGCTCAACCTGGCGGTCAATGCGCGCGATGCCATGCCTTCGGGCGGCCAGCTGACGATCGAGGTCGCCAATCGGGTCGTCGACGCCGATCAGGCCACGCAGGACGGCGACCTGACGCCGGGCGCCTATGTGTTGATCTGCGTGTCGGATACGGGCGAAGGCATGGATGCGGACACGCTGGCCCAGGCGATCGAACCCTTCTTCACCACCAAGGAGGTTGGGCGCGGCACCGGCCTTGGCCTGTCGATGGTCTATGGCTTCATCAAACAGTCGGGCGGCCATATGCGCGTCCAGTCACAGCCGGGTCAGGGCACCAGCGTACGCCTCTACCTCCCCCGCCATCATGGCAGCGTCGCGGCCAATGACGCGCAGGACGTGTCAGCAGCCAGGCCCATCGGCGGCGGCGAGACGATTTTGCTGTGCGAGGATGACGACAATGTCCGCGCCTATTCGCTCGAAGTGCTGCGCGACCTTGGCTATGACGTGATCACTGCCGGAGACGGCCCTGCCGCGCTGGAGGCGCTGGACATGGCGAACGGTCGGGCGGACCTGCTCTTCACCGACGTGGTGCTGCCCGGCGGGATGACCGGCGCGGATCTGGCGCGCGCAGCCCGGATCCGCTAGCCGGACCTCAAAATCCTGTTTACCACCGGCTATGCCCGCGATGCCATCGTCCATCATGGACGGCTGGACGCGGGCGTGGACCTGCTCACCAAACCCTTCGGCTATACCGATCTGGCCGCGAAGATCCGCGAAGTGCTGGACCGGACCGAGGAGCGGGCCGAAGGGGTCGCCTGAAAATTCAGGCGACCGCCGCTTTCCATGCCGCCACCAGGTCGCGCCCGCGCTGACCCACCGTCGCCGCGTCATCGCCCGGCTTGTAGAGCGCGCCGCCCACGCCGATGCCTTCGCATCCGCCCGCCAGCCACTGGCCGATCGTATCCGCGCCGGTGCCGCCCACGGCCCAGACGCCCACATGTTTGGGCAGCACGTCCTTCACCGCCTTCACATAGGCCGCGCCCAGCTGTGCGGCCGGGAACAGCTTGATCCGCTTCGCGCCCGCCGCGATCGCGGCGAAGGCTTCGCTCGGCGTCATGAAACCGGGCAGCAATTCCAGCCCCAGCTCGGCGCCGCGCGCGATGACGGCGGGATTGGTGTTGGGCGTCACCATGATGCGGCCGCCCGCGCCGTGCAGTTGCTCGACCGCCTCGACGCTCAGCACCGTGCCGCCGCCGATCAGCGCACGGTCGCCGAACGCATCCTGCATCGCCGCGATGCTCTTCAACGGTTCGGGCGAATTGAACGGCACTTCCAGGATGCGGATGCCCGCTTCGACCAGCGCGGCGCTGACGTCGATCGCCTCTTCCGGCTTGATGCCGCGCAGGATGGCGCAGACCGGCGGCGCGCCGTCGGCCAGCAATTCGTCCAGGGTCATGCCGTCAATTCTCCCGTAAAACCAAGGCCCGCAAGCGCGCAGCCGTCACCATCCAACGCACGGGACATGATCCCCCGTGCGTCGAGCGCCTGCGCATAGCGGGCCGAAAGGCGCTTGTCGCCGATCAGCACCACGCCGTCCGCGCCGCTCAGCGTCGTCATGATCTCTGCAATCTCGCAGCCGATCAGCAGGCCGGACAGATAGCCCAGCGCCCAGTCGCCCGACCGACCGCTGCGCAACCGCATCGCCCGCGCCGCGAACAACGACTGCAACAGCTTCGCGTCGCCCGCGCGCTCCAGCCCTTCGGCGAAACCGGCGGCTTCATCGGCCGGATCGGTCAGCTCGACTTTCGGTCCCAACGTCGATTGGTCGCGCAGCAGCGCGAACAGCTCGCCGGTCGGCATGGTGCGGAAAGAGATGATCCGGCCGTCCTCGACCAGCGACCATTTATTATGCGTGCCGGGCAGCACGATCAGGTGCCGCCCCGTGGCAAGCGCCGGATCGAGCGCCAGCGCGCCGAAAATCTGCGTTTCCTCGCCCCGCATCACGTCGGGGATACCGTCCTCACCTTCGCAGGCCAGACCGGCCATGATGGCAAGCTGCGCGCCGCGCCAATCGAACCGCACCGCCGTCTGCCGCCATGTCGCCGCGTCGGCCGGGCAGTCGGCATAGGGCGCCTCGACCCAGCCGTCGCGCGCGCCGACCATGCCGCAAAGCGTAATCGATTCCGGTGTACCATCGTCCAGCCAGGGCGCGATCGTGTCGGCAAAGGCGGCCTCTGCTGCCCGTCCCACCGCGCCGATACCCGGCCCGTCGCGACGGGCGACGATGGCCCCCTGCTCGATCCGGAACAGCCGCAGCCGGCTGGTTCCCCAATCGCCGATCACCGCAAAGCGGGTCATCGCGCCCCTCTGCCGACTTTATTTATGTTAGCGCTCACATTACCCCACTTCGGGTGCTTGAAATTCTATTTGTCTGAGTATATCAGGAGGGTGAGCGCGTCAACGCGCCATGCCCAATTTTTGCGTCAGGATGCCCCCGATGAGCGATTCGCCCAAGACTGCCCCGAAGCTGCGCAGCCGCGCCTGGTTCGACAACCCGGACAATATCGACATGACCTCGCTCTATCTGGAGCGGTACCTCAATTTCGGCCTGTCGCTGGACGAACTGCGCAGCGGCAAGCCCATCATCGGCATCGCCCAGACCGGCAGCGACCTGTCGCCCTGCAACCGCCACCATCTGGTGCTGGCCGAACGCATGCGCGAAGGCATTCGCGAAATGGGCGGCATCGCCCTGGAATTCCCGGTCCACCCGATTCAGGAAACCGGCAAGCGCCCGACCGCCGGCTTGGACCGCAACCTTGCCTATCTGGGTCTGGTCGAAGCCATGTATGGCTATCCGCTCGACGGCGTGATCCTGACCAGCGGCTGCGACAAGACCACCCCGGCTCTGCTGATGGCCGCCGCCACCGTCAACATCCCCGCCATCGCCCTGTCGGTCGGCCCGATGCTGAACGGCTGGCACAAGGGCGAGCGGACCGGTTCGGGCACGATCGTGTGGCATGGCCGCCAGCTGCTGGCCGCCGGCAAGATCGACGATGAAGGCTTCATCAAGCTGGTCGCCTCGTCCGCGCCATCCACCGGCTTCTGCAACACCATGGGTACCGCCAGCACCATGAATGCGCTGGCCGAAGCGCTGGGCATGATGCTGCCCGGCACCGCCGCGATTCCCGCGCCCTATCGCGACCGTCAGGAAGCCGCCTATCTGACCGGCAAGCGGATCGTGGAAATGGTGCATGAGGATCTGAAGCCCTCCGAGATCATGACGCTGGACGCCTTCCACAACGCCATCGTCGCCAACTCGGCGATCGGCGGATCGACCAACGCGCCGATCCATCTGGCCGCGATCGCCCGCCACATGGGCGTCGAATTGCCGCTGAAGGATTGGGAAACGGTCGGGCACAAGGTGCCGCTGCTGGTCAACATGCAGCCGGCCGGCGAATATCTGGGCGAGGATTATTATCGCGCCGGCGGCCTGCCCGCCGTCATCAGCCAGCTGATCGACCAGGGCCTGATCAAGGAAGGCGCGATGACCGTCAATGGCAAGACCATGGGCGAAAATTGCAAGGGCGTGGAGATCGAGGATGAAAAGGTCATCCGTCCGTTCAACCAACCGCTGAAGGACGAAGCGGGCTTCCTGGTCCTGACCGGCAATCTGTTCGACGAAGCGGTCATGAAGACCAGCGTCATCAGCGAAGAATTCCGCATGCGCTACCTGTCCAACCCCGACGATCCCGAAGCCTTCGAAGGCCCGGCCGTCGTGTTCGATGGCCCCGAAGATTATCACCACCGCATCGACGATCCGTCGGTCGGCATCACCGCCGACACGCTGATGTTCATGCGCGGCGCCGGCCCGATCGGCTATCCGGGTGCGGCCGAAGTCGTGAACATGCGTCCGCCAGCCTATCTGATCACCGAAGGCGTGTCCGCCCTCCCCTGCATTGGCGATGGCCGTCAGTCGGGGACATCGGGCAGCCCGTCGATCCTGAACGCCTCGCCAGAAGCGGCGGCCATGGGTGGCCTGGCGCTGCTGGAAACCGGCGACCGCGTCCGCATGGACCTGAAGGCCGGCGTGGTGAACGTGCTGATTTCCGACGAGGAACTGGAAGCACGTCGCGCCAAGCTGGTCGCCGAGGGCGGGTTCAAATATCCTGCCTCGCAGACCCCCTGGCAGGAAATCCAGCGCTCGGTCGTGGGCCAGATGAACACCGGTGCCATCCTGGAAGGCGCAGAGAAATATCAGCGCATCGCCCAGACCATGGGCCTGCCCCGCGACAATCATTAATTCTTGAAAGAAGTGGGGCGGCTCTCCATCTGAAGGCCGCCCCCTTCCCTGTCATTTCAGCATGATATGTGCCGCAAACGGGCCAGATCCCGGCTGCACGATCGACCAGCTATTCCATCCTTCATTCAGGAGAACATCATGTTCAACGGAGCCATCCTTATCGGCGCGAGCGAGCGCAACGGCGGCGAGCCTTTCTATGCCATCGACCCGTCGACCGGCGCGAAGGGCGACGTCGCCTTTTCCAACGCATCGACCGCCGACGTCGCTGACGCGACTGCGCTGGCCGACGCGGCATTCGAAACCTTCTCCACCCTGACGCCCGATGCGCGCGCGACCTTCCTGGAAAGCGTCGCCGACCAGATCGTCGCCATCGGCGACCTGCTCATCACCACCGCGATGAGCGAATCCGGCCTGCCTCGTGGCCGGCTTGAGGGCGAGCGTGGCCGTACCGTCGGCCAGTTGCGCCTGTTCGCCTCCTATGTCCGTCAGGGCGACTGGCTGGACGCCACGATCGACAAGGCGCTGCCGGAACGCGCGCCCCTGCCCCGCAGCGACCTGCGTCGCGTCAATCAGGCGCTCGGCCCGGTCGCCGTGTTCGGCGCATCCAACTTCCCGCTCGCCTTCTCCGTCGCAGGCGGCGACACGGCATCCGCCTTCGCCGCCGGTTGCCCGGTCGTGGTGAAGGGCCATCCCGCGCACCCCGGCACCGGCGAACTGGTCGCCCGCGCGATCATCGCGGCGGTCGCGGCCTGCGGCCTGCCCGAGGGTGTCTTCTCCTACCTGCCCGGCACCACCAATGAACTGGGCGGCGCGCTGGTCGCCGACGCCCGTATCAAGGCCGTGGGCTTCACCGGATCGCGCGGTGGCGGCATTGCGCTGATGCAGATCGCCGCCAAGCGCGCCGAGCCGATCCCGGTCTATTCGGAAATGTCGTCGATCAACCCGGTCGTCCTGCTGCCCGGCGCGCTCGCCGCACGCGCCGAAGCATTGGGCACTGCGTTCGTCGGCTCCATGTCGCTGTTCGCCGGCCAGTTCTGCACCAACCCCGGCATGGTGATCGCGCTCGACAGCCGGGATCTCGACACGTTCGTTGCTTCGGCCGCCAATGCCCTGTCGGCCAATGCGGCACAGGTCATGCTGACGCCGGGCATCCACGCCGCCTATGAAAAGGGCGTCGAGGCACTGGCAAGCGCAGATGGCGTCACCACCGTCGCGCGCGGCACGGAAGCGGAAGGCGCCAATCGCGGCCAGTCCGCCTTCTTCTCCACTGCGTCCGACCAGTTCCGCGCCAACCCGGCGCTGGCGCATGAAGTGTTCGGCGCATCCTCGATCCTGGTGAAGTGCGCCACGATCGAAGACGTGATCGCCACCATCGCAGATCTGGAAGGCCAGCTGACCGCAACGCTGCAGATGGAAGCCAGCGATGCGGACGACGCCGCCAAGCTGCTGCCCACCCTGTCGCGCAAAGTCGGCCGCGTCCTCGCCAATGGCTGGCCCACCGGCGTCGAAGTGACCCATGCCATGGTGCATGGCGGACCCTTCCCGTCGACGTCGGACGGCCGTTCGACCTCGGTCGGCACGCTGGCGATGATGCGCTTCCTGCGTCCCGTCTGCTATCAGGATCTGGCCGATGCGCTGTTGCCGCCCGCGTTGCAGGCCGCCAACCCCTGGGGTCTGACGCGCCGTAACGAAGGCAAGCTGGAAGTGGCCGCATGACCATCCGGGCAGGTCTGGTAGGGCTCGGCAAGATCGCGCGCGATCAGCACCTGCCCGCTATCGAAAAGATCGACGGCATCGAGCTGGTCGCCGTCGCCAGCCGCAACGCGCAGGGGGAAGGGGTGAATAATTACCCCGACCTCGGCGCGATGCTGGCGGGCGAACCCGACCTCGATGCCGTCATCCTGTGCCAGCCGCCGCAGGTCCGCTATCATGCGGCCCGGCAGGCGTTGCTGGCGGGCAAGCATGTGTTTCTGGAAAAGCCGCCGGGCGCGACCGTGTCCGAAGTGGAGGCATTGACGGCGCTGGCCAAGCGCCAAGGCGTCACGCTCTATGCCAGCTGGCACAGCCGCTATGCCGCCGCCGTGGCACAGGCCAAGGCGTGGATCGCGGAGCGCAAGGTCGAGCGGATCGACATCCAGTGGCGCGAGGATGTCCGTCACTGGCATCCGGGCCAGCCCTGGATCTGGGAAGCGGGCGGCTTTGGCGTGTTCGATCCGGGTATCAATGCCCTCTCGATCCTGACCGAAATCGTCGGTGAGCCGATCACCGTCCTGTCGGCTTCGCTCGAAGTCCCGTCGAACAAGCAGGCGCCGATCGGCGCGACGCTGGCCATGGCGACGGCGTCGGGCGCAGCGATCGACACCGTGTTCGACTGGCGCCAGACCGGCCCGCAGACATGGGATATCGCGGTCGACACCGACAAGGGCAGCCTGCTCCTGTCCGAAGGCGGCAACACCCTGCGTCTGGACGGCGAAGTGCAGATGAAGGCGCCGGACGAGGAATATCCGACCATGTACCGGCGTTTCGTCGGGCTGGTGGCGGACACGGCGATCGACGCCGATACCGCGCCGCTGCGACTGGTGGCGGATGCCTTCCTTTGCGGACGGCATTGCCCTACGGCAGCGTTCGAGGACTAAAGCATAGGAGCGGGCATTTGGGTAGCGGGCGCAAGATCGGATCGGAGGAAAGCGTGCTGCGCATTCATCAGACGATCGCCCGCGACCTGGGCACCGCCATCCTGACCGGCCGGCACCGCCCCGGCGAATTGTTCGAGGGCGAGATCGAAGCGTCGGAACGCCTGGGCGTGTCCCGCACCGCCTATCGCGAAGCGGTGCGCATCCTGATCGCCAAGGGGATGCTGGAAAGCCGCCCCAAGGCCGGTACCCGCGTCCTGCCGCGCAGCCGCTGGAATGTGCTGGACCCCGAAATGCTGGCATGGATGTTCGCAGGCGAGCCGGATGCCGGTTTCATCCGCGACCTGTTCGAACTGCGCGGCGTGATCGAGCCGGCGGCGGCCGAATTTGCCGCGCGCCGCCGCACCGACGAGCAACTGGCGACGATGGAAGCGGCGCTGGCGGAAATGGGGCGCTTTGGCCTGTCCACGCCCGACGGCCGCGCCGCCGACCAGCGCTTTCATCACGCGGTCCTGGCCGCCACCCATAATGATGCGCTGGAGGCGCTGGCCAGCTCGGTCGGGGCGGCGGTGAGCTGGACCACCACGTTCAAACATCGCAAGAAGCTGATGCCGCGCGACCCCCTGCCCGACCATCGCGCCGTGTTTCAGGCCATCGCCGCCCGCGACACCGCCGCCGCGCGCGCGACCATGGCCGAACTGCTACGCCTGGCGCTCGCCGACATGGATATCGCGATCAACGAACCGGGGGGGTGAAATACCAGAAACCGATTCCGTTCGTGCTGAGTAGGGGCTGAGCCTGTCGAAGCCCCGTATCGAAGCATTAATTGCCGCGCTGCATCCTTCGATACGCCATTTCGACAAGCTCAATGGCTACTCAGGACGAACGGATCTTTTTCGGCTGATTCAACCCAATATAAACTCCACCCCCGCCTTGGCGTGGATGCCGGTGCAGTCGTAGATCGGCAGGACATTCGCCTTCACGTCCACGATCAGCTCCAATTCGGTGCAGGCCAGCACCACCGCCTGCACATCTTCCTTCGCGATGTCGGTCAGTTCCGACTTCATATAGCGTTCGGATTCCTTGCTGACCTTGCCCACCGTCAGTTCGTCATAGACGATCTTGTCGATCCGTTCGGCCAGCTCCATGTCGGCCGGCAGCAGCGACACGCCATGCGCGACGAGCCGCTGGCGGTAGAATTTCTCGGTCATCACGTTGCGCGTGCCGATCAGCGCGGCCTTTTCCACGCCGTCGGCCTGCATCCGGTCCCCCACCACTTCGGCGATATGGATGATGGGAATGCCGACCTCCGCCTGCACCTTCTCATAGACGCGGTGCATGGAATTGGCGCAAATGAGCAGGCTTTCCGCGCCCGCTTGCTCCAGCCGGCGGGCCGACGCGATCAGCTTGGCGGCGGCGGCGTCCCAGTCCGCCTCGCTCTGGCATCCTGCGACGGACGCGAAGTCCAGGCTGTCGATCAGTAGCGGCGCGCTATGCTGGCCGCCCAGCGCACGGTGCACCGCCTGATTGATGATCGCATAATAGCGGGCGGTGGAGGTCCAGCTGAGGCCGCCGATCAGGCCGAGTGTGTGCAATGCGTGTCTCCGCTGCGCAGGAAAGGGATCAGAGAGCCAAGCGTTAGGGGAAGCACGCCCCGCTGGGCAAGGCTCTTTACGCAACCCGTCCCAAGGCCCGCGCGCGCCACCCCAGACGCAGCCCGGCCGCGCCCGCCATCCCGCCGACCAATAGCAGCGCGCTGTTACCCATCGCCAGCCCCAGCGCCGCCGCCGCCCAGCCCGCGCCGCTGCCGACCAGCGCCAGGCCAGACTGAGTCCGCCGGACCAGCATCAGCAGCGCGCCAAGCGCCACCAGCCCGCCGATCGCAACGCCAGCCAGCAACAGCGCGCCATGGGCGGGCGTGACATGGCCCTGCCCATCCACCAGCGCGAAGGCGAAGGGATTGAGGAACAGGGCCACACTAGTCGCCACCCCCGCCAACCCCAGCAGGCCATAGGCCACCACCACCAGCCAGGGCAGCCGATGCGCCGCGCACCGCCGTGCGAGCGTCAGGCCGATGCTCCCGCCGATCGCCAGAGCGCTGGCGATTTCGGGCAGGTTGACGACATCATGGCTATACAGCGCGGCGCCCACCGCCAGCATGCCGCCCGCCAGCGCAAGCCGGTTGCCGACGCGATGCGCCCGCAGCCACAATCCGCAAAGCAGCAGCGCGGCGGCGACGAGCCACATGCCCGCCACCAGCGGCGAAGGATCGACCCCGTCGATGCGCGCGCCCAGCCACGACGGGTCGAAGGCGGCGCTCATGCGTCATCCTCGCCAGCGTCATCCTCTGCAGGCGCGATTGGCGGCCAGCGCCGCTCAGGCACGCCGACCAGCAGCACGGCGGCCACGCTGGCGATGAGGACGGCGAACAGGGCAAGATAGCGGGCGCTCGCGCTGCCGGCTTCGGCCGCAGCGATCACGGCGCCGACCAGCATGATCGCCGGCAATGCGCCGATCCCGCCGCGCCAGAGCGGGCGATCCGGATCGGCATCCGGCCGGGCGGCGATGAAACCGCCCGCAACGGCCAACAGGAACAGGGGCAACAGGCTGGCGCCGTTCATGCCCCCTCCGTCCGGCCAGGAAATGCTATGGGGATCAGCTGGCGATCAGCAGGACGACCAGCGCAGCAAGAGCGACGGAGGCGATCGTGCCCCACTTCACGAAACCGATGAAGCTGCCATAAGTCTGGTTCGCGGCCTTCATATTGCCTTCCGACGCCATATCCTGTCCCCTTGTCGCGATGATTGTGCCCATCTCTTATCGTCTGGGGGCCATGGCCTCAACCCGGCAGCCCCAAGAAAATTCCACGCGGTTAAGTCCGCTTTTACTCCCTGTGCTTACCATCGTGCCCAGCTTTGCACATGAGGGGTTTGATGACGCGCGACGGCGTACCGATGCTGATGCTGATCGACGACGAACCGGCCCAACGGCGGCTGGTTTCGGCGCTGGGCGCGCGCGCAGGATGGCGCACCATCTTTGCCGCGGACGGCGAAACCGCCATCGCCACGCTGGGCACGCAGGACGGGATGCAGCTGGATGCGATCATCCTGGACCAGTGGAGCCCGGACTATGAACCGTCCGGCCTGATCCGCGAGATTCGCGCCCGCCGCCCGGCATTGCCCATCCTGATCCTGACCGCGCATAACAGCGTCGCCGTCGCCGTGGAGGCGATGCGCGCGGGCGCGACCGATTATCTGTCCAAGCCGATCGCGCCCGAACGGCTGCTCGCCGCCTTGAACGCGACGCTGGCCGAGGGTGCGGCGGCAGGCGAATTGCGGCCGCTGACCGAAAAGATCACCGCTCCCCTTTCCTTCGAGGATGTGGTCGGTTCTGCCCCGCAATTTCGCGCGGCGCTCGCCATCGCGGCCAAGGCGGCGCGCGCTCGCGTGCCCGTACTGATCGAGGGCGAAAGCGGCGTCGGCAAGGATGTGATCGCCCGCGCCATTCACGCCGCTTCGCCCCGCCACAAACAGGCGATGGTCACGGTCAATTGCGGCGCCATTCCCGCGAACCTGGTCGAATCGGAACTGTTCGGCCATGAGCGCGGCGCCTTTACCGGCGCGTTCGACCGCCATGTCGGCCGGTTCGCCAGCGCGGACATGGGCACCATCTTTCTGGACGAAGTCAGCGAAATGCCGCTGGACGCGCAGGTCAAGCTGCTGCGCGTGTTGCAGGATGGCGAAGTCCAGCCGATCGGCGCCCGCCGCCCGTCCCATGTCGACGTCCGCGTCATCGCCGCGACCAACAAGCGGCTGATCGAAGAGGTCGAGGCCGGCCGTTTCCGCGAAGATCTCTATTATCGCCTCAATGTCGTCCAGTTGACCGTCCCGCCCCTGCGCGAGCGGATGGGCGACATCCCGGCTCTCTCGCGCCATCTGCTCGCCCGCATCGCCACTCAGCCGGGGTTGCGCGGCCTGGGCGTCACTGACGATGCGCTGGCGCTGTTGATGCAGCATGGCTGGCCGGGCAATGTCCGCCAGTTGCAGAACGCCCTCTTCCGCGCCGCCGTATTGTGCGAGGGCGACGCGCTGACGCCGCAGGATTTCCCGCAGATCGCCGCCCATATCCAGGCCGGCAGCGCCAGCATAGTGCCGATGCGCCCGCGCGCCGCCGGTCAGCCGCATCGCGACGGCGCGGGCATCACCCTGTTCGAAGGGGACGGCCATGTCCGCCAGCTGGCGGAGATAGAGGCCGACGTCATTCGGCTGGCCATCGGCCATTATCGCGGCCGCATGACGGAGGTCGCCCGGCGGCTGGGCATCGGTCGCTCCACCCTCTATCGCAAGCTGGCGGAACTGGGCATCGATAGTGCAGCCTGAACGGGCAGCCTGAACGGATGGAGATAACGGATCGACGCCGCCGGCCTGCTTGCGGCGTTGAATTATCCGCGCGGCTATGCTTTGGATCGGCCCATGAAAAATCCAGCCCTCGCCGCCCTGATCCCCCTCGTGCTGCTCGCCGGTTGCGGCCGGACCGAAAAGGTCGCCGACATGCCGAGCCAGGAGGAACTGGCCAACGCCGCCAATGCCGCCGCTGCCAATGCGATCGCCAATGCGCAGGCGGACGAGGTCGAGAACCGCAATTATGTGAACCAGACGCGCGGCTTTTCGGTGACCTTCCCCGAAGGCTGGACCATCGACAAGGACGCCAGCAACGCGGACGGCGCTGTCTATCAGGATCCGGGTGCCGGCGCGGACGTTCGCGTCTTCTGGCAGAAGAATGACAATGACCAGACGCTCCAGCAGATCGTCGAAGCGGTCAGCAGCGGCGCCGAAGGGGTCGATGGCGATTTCATCGGCGAGAATGAATATCGCGGCACCGCCAATGATGGCGAAGGCAATAATGTGGCGCTGCGCCTGCTCAAGCAGGCCGACGGGTCGATCGTGACCGCCACTTTCGTCTATCCCGAAATGCTGAGCGAGCAATATCAGGGCATTGCCGAACAGGCGCTGGCCAGCCTGCGCGCCTTCGCGCCCAAGGCTGAAGCGGCGGCATCGGCGCCCGCCGCCAATGCCGCCGCACCGGCCGCGAAGAAGCCCGCCAACTGACCCTGACGATCCGCCGCTTCACCCCCGCCGACCAGCCGGGGGTGCTGGACCTGATCCTGACGATCCAGCGCGACGAATATGGCATCGCCATCACCGCGCAGGATCAGCCGGACCTGAGCAACATTCCGGCTTTCTATCAGAACGGCACCGGCGACTTCTGGGTCGCGCAGGACAATGGCGCGCTGGTCGGCACGATCGCGCTCAAGGATATCGGATCGGGTCAAGCGGCGCTGCGCAAGATGTTCGTCGCCGCCAGCCATCGCGGGCGGACCGTCGGGGTGGCACAGGCTTTGCTCGACCGGCTGAAGGCGGACGCGCGGGACCGGAGCGTCCGTCAGCTATGGCTGGGCACGACCGACCGCTTCCTGGCGGCGCACCGATTTTACGAGAAAAATGGTTTTGGCTTGGTGGCGGCGGAAAACCTGCCGGCTCAATTTCCCCGGATGGCGGTGGATAGCCGCTTCTATGGATTGTCGCTGGGCTGATCAGCGACGGCCGAAATAGGAAATGCGCCGCTTAACTTCCCACATTTCCCACTGATTTCGACATATCGTAACAAGAGTTGGACATTTTGTTACGTGGACGAGGTGCGGCGATAGAGCGAGACGGACTATAGCAGTCCGGGCCGGCGTAGGACAGCTTTGGGTGGAAATGAGACATAAGCCCCTCCCCTTCAGGGGAGGGGTTGGGGTGGGGAGCGTCGCTTTAGCGGCGCTTTACCTCGATAGATTGGAAGCTCGCTTCGCTCGCACCCACCCCAACCCCTCCCTTGAAAGGGAGGGGCTATTATGTCCGCTTCTGCTCGAAATCAGCCAATCCTCAAACCGCGCTCAGGCCCGCATCGGCTAGACCGCGCCACAGGTGCAGCGCCTGCACGCTTTCCTTCACGTCATGCACGCGCACCATCTGCGCCCCGAGCTGCGCCGCGCGGAAGGCGAGCGCGACCGATCCGCCCAGCCGATCCGCTGCGGGCGCCTCGTTCGACAGCGCGCCGATCAATCGCTTGCGGCTGCCCGCGAACAGCAACGGCACGCCCAACGCCTGAAAAGTCGCCAGCCCGTTCACCAGCGCCAGATTGTCCGCCAGGCTCTTGCCGAAACCCAGACCCGGATCGACCATGATGTTGGCCCGCGCGATACCGGCGGCCTCGCAAGCCGCGATCCGCGCCTCCAGATGGTCGAACACATCGGCGACCACATCGCCATAGCCCGCCCCATTCTCATGCGGATCGTCACCCGCGGACGGGGCGTGCATCAGGATGACCGGGCACCCAGCCTTCGCCACCACCTCCAGGCTGCGCGGGTCGTGCGCCAAAGCACTGACATCGTTGATGATCCTTGCGCCGGCGGCCAGTGCTGCCTCCATCACCGCGGCCTTGCGCGTGTCGACCGACACCGAGACGCCGGCCGCCGCCAGCCGCTCGATCACCGGGGCGATGCGGGCGATCTCGTCGCCTTCCCACACCTTCGCCGCCTTGGGCCGGGTCGATTCCCCGCCCACGTCGATCAGCGCCGCGCCGGCCGCCGCCATAGCAAAGCCGACATCGGCCGCCGCCTGCGGATCGCCCACATGCTTGCCGCCGTCGGAGAAGCTGTCGGGCGTGACGTTCAGGATCGCCATCACCTGCGGCGCGTCGAAGCGGATCGTGCGATCGCCCAGCACCAAGGGCGCGCGCTGCGCCGAGATATTCGTCGCCAGTTGCTGCGCCCGCTGCGCCAGCGGTTCGGGCAGCGTGGCGACGGTCGCCTCAAATTCCGCCACCGGCACCGTTGTCCGCGCGATCCGCCGCGCGCCATCGAAGGCGCTCAGTTCATAGCCCTGGAACCAGATCAGCCCATTGCCCATCCGCGCCGTGCTGCCATCGGGCTGGCCGATGGGGGTCGGCACGAACCATATGGGCTTGAGGTACAGGCGTGCGTCAGAGGGGATGATGGGCAACAAGGCGGACATGACAAGACCCCGTTCGTGCTGAGTAGGGGCTGAGCGACGTCGAAGCCCCATATCGAAGCATCGCCCTACCCTTCGATATGCCCCTTCGACAAGCTCAGGGACTACTCAGGGCGAACGGTGTTTAAGATCAAGGCTCGTTCGCCAGCAAATAGGTCTGGCGCAGCGTGTCGATCGCGGCCAGCTTGCCGTCCACCTCGACATGCCAGAAGGTCCAGCCGTTGCAACTGGGCGCGCCCTGCAACGTGGCGCCCATCTTGTGGATCGAGCCGCTGTCGGTACCGACGCTGAGCGATCCGTCCGCGCGAACCTCCGCCTGCCAGCGGCGCTTGGCGTCCATCAGGACCGTGCCGGGGTTCAGATAGCCCGTCTCGACCAGTGTGCCGAACGCGACCTTGGGCTGCTGGCGCGCGGTCTGCATGATGGTGAGCGCGCTTTCGTCCAGCGGCAGCGCGGCTTCAATGCGTTCCAGCGCGACTTCGATATAATCGGGTTCGCGTTCGATGCCGATCCATTTGCGGCCCAGACGCTTGGCGACCGCGCCGGTGGTGCCGGTGCCGAAGAAGGGATCGAGCACCACGTCGCCCGGCTTGGTGGTGGCCAGCATCACGCGATAGAGCAGCGCTTCGGGCTTTTGCGTCGGATGCGCCTTCGTCCCGTTGCGCTTCAAGCGCTCCTGCCCGCCGCAAATCGGCAATACCCAGTCGGAGCGCATCTGCAACTCGTCATTGAGTGTCTTCATCGCCTTGTAATTGAACGTATATTTGGCGTCTTCACCCTGGCTCGCCCAGATCAGCGTCTCATGCGCATTGGTGAAGCGCGTGCCCTTGAAATTGGGCATGGGGTTGGATTTGCGCCAGATGATGTCGTTCAGGATCCAGAAGCCTTCGTCCTGGAGCGCGGTGCCGACGCGGAAGATATTGTGATAGCTGCCGATCACCCACATGGAGCCATTGGGTTTCAGGATACGGCGCGCCTCGCGCAGCCAGGCCTTGGTGAAGCGGTCGTAGCTGCCCAGCGTGTCGAACTTGTCCCAGTCATTGTCGACTGCGTCGACCCGGCCGCCTTCGGGCCGGAACAGGTCGCCGCCCAGCTGGAGATTATAGGGCGGATCGGCAAAGATCATGTCGATGCAATTGTCGGGCAGCTTGGCCATTTCCGAGATGCAATCGCCACGCAGCAGGCGGTCGGCTTCGACCTCTACGGACGCAACCGCCTTCTTCCGCCGCGGCGCTGCGACGCGCTCCATTACACCCATAGTCTTGGCCCCCATATCGTCTTGAGGCCCAGCACTGAGTCCTCGGGAGTCCGCCGTCAAGATCAGCGGCTTAGGCGCCGGGCTTCAGAAAATAGTTAACAACCATGAGAACGAAGCAGGCACCCACAAGATATTGAGTCGTGCGACTCGACGCAGACTCTACATGAGGCGGTGTTGCGTAAAAGACTCTCCGCCGCCGCCCGCCTGACTTTTTTTGGTTAACGCCGAAAATAGGCGAGTCGTCGCGTAAAACTGGACATATTCATAACCATATGATTATGAATTAACGATGACATATGAATCACGAAACGCCGATCGCGACGCCGCCACCGATGCCCTGTTCAAGGCGCTGTCGGACGGCACCCGCCGTGCCCTGCTGGAGACGCTCGTGCGGGAGGGCGAGCAGAATGTTCAGGCGCTGACCCAGGTGTCGGGCGTATCGCAGCCGATGGTGTCCCGCCACCTTGCCAAGCTCAAACGTGCCGGCCTCGTGACCGCGCGCCGCGCCGGCCGCGAAACCTGGTATGCCGCGCGAGTGAAGGGACTTGGCCCCGTGATCCAGTGGATGGCCATCCACGGTGCACTCTGGTCGCAGCGCTTTTCGGCGCTTGAGGGGTTGGGCGGGTGATGGATGTACCTCCATCCGCTCCACGACGAATAGATATTCCGTTCGGGTTGAGGCTTGATTTTGAAGGTTGACAACAAGACGCAGGTTTAGTCCATTTTTCTGCATGTTGGGATTATGGCTGCTAATTCTGGGACAGGCCGCTACGCCTCATGGCAAAGCGCCAAACGATATCGTGGTTATCGGCCATCGCGCAGAGCAGGAATTGGCGGCGTGCCTTGCACGAAGCTGCCCGCCTGCTCAGGATGTCGAGGCTTCGCTTGATGCTTCGGTCGAGGCATTTGCCGATGGTCGCTACGGTGATGCCCAACGCACATTGCGTAATTCCATTCGACGCAATCGTAACCATGCAGCAGACATGCCCGGCCCGGTATCCAGCCTTTACGCCACGCTCGCTACGGTTGCCGAACATTTCGGCGACAATGAACTTTGGCTATCCTCATCGCGCAACAATGTGTCGGTGCTGCGAGAACATTTGGGCGAAACGCATGAGGCAACACTGGTACAGGAACTGACATTCGCCGACTCCATGGTGGGCCTGGGCATGACGGTGTCTGCCGCCGCCTTGTACCAGAAGGCCCAGCAGAAGGCGGCCCAAAGCGGCAATAGACGATTGGCAGCGGGTGCGGCGTTTCGGCGGGCATGGCTGGCTCAGCTTTCCAGACATGACCGCGAGGCGGCGCAGATGGCTGACGAAGCCGTCCGATTGGCCGGTGACGATAATAAAGCCATGTTGGATATGCGGGATATATTGCGTGCCCGCATTGCCATCCGCCACGGCGACGATGGCGCCGTGGATGCTCTGGCGGCACGATTGCAACGGTCCGCGACAGCTTCGCCCAAACTGCTCTTTGCCCCTCCGGTTGACGATATGAATATGGGCTTTCTGCGTATCGGGACCGGTTCATCACTCGACTACGGCATTCATTTTGCCGACGTCGGATATTGGATCCGACCCGATGGGCGGACCACAGGCGCGGAAGTGCTGCGTACATCCGGCTTGGGCCAATGGTCACGTAGCATACTCCGGCAAGTGGGTCAGCGGCGATATGTTCCTCTTGATCTCGGCTCCAACCATCCGGGCATTTACCGGATCGATCGTTTCACCATCCGGGGCAAATTGGGTTTCGCAGCCGGCTCACGCATTAGGCAGAGGATAGGCAACCTCACAGTCCATGTGATTGATCTGACGGAAACCGATGAAATGACGGCTGCCCATCACGCCTCGACACAAGAGACCATCGCGACATCTGCCAATTAAAAGCTTGCACTTTTTACCGACAATAGCCCTCCTGCCCTTTCACCACGATCAGGCAGTCATTCTTGCCGGCCAGATATTTGAATCCCGTCTCGTCGCCATTGCCCGGCCGGATCGCCAGATCCTTGCCATCGCGCACGAAGCGGATCGTCGTGCCTTCGGCGATGCCCGCATAATCGCCCTGCCGGTCCAGATTATCCTTGTTGGTCAGCGCATAATGGCCGGGCTTTCCGTCGGGCGACGGCTGGATGTCCAGGAACAATCCTTCTGGCCCGGTCCATTTGCCGACCCAGTCGTCGGTCGGCAGACGCGCGTCGGCGCTCTGGGCGTTGGTCTGATTATCGATCGGGGCCGCGTCGCTCTCGTCGAACGTCTCCACCGACGCGACATTGGCGGCGTTGTTGGCCACCGCTTCATTGTCGGCGCTCTTGGCGCAACCGGCCAGCAGCACGGGCAGCAGCAAAAGCGGGGAAAGGGCGCGCATCATCCGTCAGTCTCCTTCATCTTTCGATCACAACCACCAGACGTCCCGATATGATCCCCGGGACATAGGAGGATCTCTTGCCAGCCGCCGCGTCCGCGCGCAAAGACGCAAGTGGGGGAATGACAATGACCGACAGATTTGGAGAGCGCGCAGGCGGAGCCCGCGTCGAAGGGGCCAAGCCCAGAGCGCGTTTCGTGCGCGAAGCGGCCGACGTGCGGCGGCAGGCGCTGATCGAGGCGACGGCCCGCTGCCTTGCCGAAAAGGGCGTCGGCGGCACATCCGTGCGCGCCATCTGCGCGCGGGCAGGTGTGTCGTCAGGCCTGCTGACTCATTATTTCGAAGGCGTCGATGCGCTGATCCTGGCCACCTATGCCGATGTGGGAACCCGCGTGTCCGCCGCGCTGGACGCCGCGATCGAGGCAGCGGGTGACGATCCGCACGACCGGCTGCGCGCCTGCCTTCAGGCCAATTTCCGCGAACCGATCCTGGACCCGGACCTGCTCGCCACCTGGATCGCCTTCTGGAGCCTGGTGAAGTCCGACCCGGCGATCGCCGCCGTCCATGCCGACGTCTATGGCGGCACCCGCGCGCAGCTGGAAGCGCTGTTGCAGGCCGCCGCCCCTGCCCTGTCCGCGTCACAGACCCGGATCGCCGCAATCAGTCTGAGCGCGCTGGTGGACGGGCTGTGGCTGGAGCTTTGCCTCGATCGCTCCACCTTCTCCCCCGAAGAGGCGCAGGCCATGGTGGAAGATGCCATGGGCAAATTATTGCAGATTTAAGGCGAAACGGTCGATCAGTGAGGCCGGCTCTGATCGCTTTTCTCACTTAGCACATCCGAGAAAAGCAATTTCCCCCGAATCGCCTGCGTCCCTACATGGGTGTTCGCAAACGCAATATTCTTCATCAGGAAAAGGAAGCCCATGGCTCTCATCAACACCCCCCTGAAGCCCTTCTCGGCCACCGCCTATAAGGAAGGCAAGTTCGTCGACATCACCGACGCAGACGTGAAGGGCAAGTGGGCCGTCTTCTTCTTCTACCCGGCCGACTTCACCTTCGTGTGCCCGACCGAGCTGGAAGACCTGGCCGACATCTACCCCACCCTGCAGGGCCTGGGCGTGGAAGTCTATTCGGTGTCGACCGACACGCATTTCAGCCACAAGGCCTGGCACGACACGTCGCCGGCGATCGGCAAGATCAACTATTTCATGGTCGGTGACCAGAACCACGCACTGGCCAACCAGTTCGACGTTCTGCGCGAAGGCGTCGGCCTGGCCGACCGTGGCACCTTCGTGCTCGATCCCGAAGGCGTGATCCAGCTCGTTGAAATCACCCCCGAGGGCGTGGGTCGCAACGCGGCCGAACTGCTCCGCAAGGTGAAGGCGCTCCAGTATTGGACCAGCCATCCGGGCGAAGTCTGCCCTGCCAAGTGGGAAGAAGGCGAAGCCACCCTGGCCCCGTCGCTCGACCTGGTCGGCAAGATCTAAATAAAGACCTGTGAAGGCCCCTGCCGGACCGGGTTGAGAATACTCCCTGGCCCGGCAGGGTTTTTATATCGAAATTCCTCGCTATCTTCGAACGAAACGCCGGGCCTTCGGGTCGCACCGTCCGGCGAGCGGATCGTTGCGCGCACTGGAGCAGCCAAGCCGGTTGCATCGGCTCGGCTGCTCCAGGTTTATAGTTTGCCGCGTTTTCCAAGCCAGCAGGCGACTACGCCTGCCTTGAAAACGCTCTAATCCATGGAGACGCACAAGATGTTGGACGCAAATCTCAAGGGTCAATTGAAGGCCTATATGGCGAACATCACGCAGCCCATCGAGCTGGTGGCGTCGCTGGATGATGGCGCGAAGTCGCGCGAAATGGGCGAACTGCTGAACGAAATCGCCGAACTGTCGGACAAGGTGTCGGTCGTGACGGGCGCTGACAAGCGCAAGCCCAGCTTCATGATCCGCCGCGTGGGCACCGATATCGGCGTGACCTTCGCAGGCCTGCCGATGGGGCATGAATTCACCTCGCTGGTGCTGGCGCTCCTCCAGGTCGGCGGTCATCCGTCGAAGGCCGCGCAGGATCTGATCCAGCAGGTCAAGGATCTGGACGGCGACTTCGCATTCGAAACCTATTTCTCGCTATCGTGCCAGAACTGCCCGGACGTGGTGCAGGCGCTCAACCTGATGAGCGTCCTCAATCCCCGGATCAGCCATGTCGCCATCGACGGTGGGCTGTTCAAGGAGGAAGTCGACGCGCGCAAGGTGATGGCGGTACCGACCATCTTCCTGAACGGCGAACCCTTCGGGCAGGGCCGCATGGAGCTGGAGCAGATCGTCGCCAAGATCGACAGCGGCGCGGAAGCCAAGGCCGCCGAGAAGATCAGGACGCAGGATCCGTTCGAAGTGCTGGTGATCGGCGGCGGCCCTGCCGGCGCGGCATCGGCCATCTATGCGGCACGCAAGGGCATCCGCACCGGTGTCGCGGCCGAACGCTTCGGCGGTCAGGTGCTCGACACGATGGATATCGAGAATTTCATCTCGGTATCGCGCACCGAAGGGCCCAAGCTCGCGTCCGCGCTGGAAGCGCACGTCAAAGATTATGACGTCGAGATCATGAACCTGCAAAAGGCGGCGAAGCTGATCCCGAGCAAGATCGAGGGCGGCTATCATGAGGTCGTGCTGGAAAATGGCGCGTCGCTGAAAGGCCGTACCCTCATCCTGTCCACCGGCGCCCGCTGGCGGCAGATGGGCGTGCCGGGCGAAGAGGAGTATCGCAACAAGGGCGTCGCCTATTGCCCCCATTGCGACGGTCCGCTGTTCAAGGGCAAGCGCGTGGCGGTGATCGGCGGAGGCAATAGCGGCGTCGAGGCGGCCATCGATCTGGCCGGTATCGTCGCGCATGTGACGCTGGTCGAATATGACAGCCAGCTGCGCGCCGACGCGGTGTTGCAGCGGAAACTGGCCAGCCTGCCGAACGTGAAGATCATCACATCGGCGCTGACCACCAAGGTGGACGGCAATGGCGAACGGGTGACGGGCCTGTCCTACAAGGACCGCAACCATGGCACGGAACATGATGTCGAACTGGAAGGCATTTTCGTCCAGATCGGCCTGGTCCCCAACACCGAATGGCTGAAGGACGCGATCGCTTTGTCGCCGCGCGGCGAGATCGAGATCGACGCGCGTGGCGAAACCAGCCAGCCCGGCATCTTCGCCGCGGGCGACTGCACGACCGTGCCCTACAAGCAGATCGTGATCGCGATGGGCGCAGGATCGACGGCGGCCTTGTCGGCCTTCGATTACCTCATCCGCCTGCCGGCCAGCGAAGACGCGGCGCAGGCGGCGTAACCGGCACTATGGTCTGTTCCCCGGCGAAGGCCGGGGTCCAGTTCCACGCTTTGATCTGGACCCCGGCTTTCGCCGGATAACCGTTCTAAAAAGGCCGACCCGCCACCGGGTCGGCCTTTTTGCTTTTGCGCGGCGCGGTTTCGGGCAGCATCACCAGCACCGGCAGAACGCACAGCGCCACGATCGCGATCATGGCGCCCGGTGCGGGTGCCCAACCGCTCGCCTCCAACAGATGATGCGCCAGCCATGGCGTCAGTCCACCGAACAGCGCCGTCGCGCTGGTCGCGCCGAATGCCAGACCGCTGAGCCGCCCCTCCCCCGGAAATTGCTCGGCCGTGGCGACCGCACCCACAGCGCTGACCGCGCCGCCAAGGCAGGCCAGCACCACCGCCCCCGCCAGCGCCAGGCCAAAGCCCCCGCGCATCAGCAGGAAGAGCAGCATCGGCAGCACCACGCCCGCAATCGCCAACCCGACCAGCACCGGCCGGCGCCCGATCCGGTCGGTCAGCAGTCCCGTCAGCGGCGTCACCAGGATGACGGCCAGCGCCGCCAGCGTGGACAGCCACAGGGCATCGGCTTCCCCGGTCGTGCCCATGGCGGACAGGAAGCTGGGCACATAGGTGATGCCGACATAATAGCTGATCGACCCCAGCGCCGAAATGGCAAAACCCCGGCCGATGGCAGCGCGATGGTGGCGCAGGCTATGGCGAAGCGGCGATCGGGGCGTGGTCGCCTGCGCCTGTTGCCGCAGGAAATCGGGGGACTCCTCCATGGTCGATCGAGCCAGAAGGATGATCCCGGCCAGCGCCGCGCCGACCAGGAATGGAATGCGCCATCCCCATGCCGCCAGCGCGCCTTCGTCCAGCGACGCCACCGTGAGCGCCGACACGCCCGCCGCCAGCAGCGCGCCCACTTCGCTCGCCGCCGACGCCAGCGATGTGACCAGGCCGCGCCGCTCCGCCCGCGCGCCCTCCAGCAGATAAGCGACCACGCCGGTATATTCCCCGCCCACGGAGAAGGCCATCAGGCAGCGAAGCCCGATCATCATCCATCCCGCCGCCGGACCGACCTGCGCATGGGTCGGCAACATCGCCGTCGCCAGCATGGCCGCGGTCATCATCCCCATCGACAGGATCATGGTCGGCCGCCGTCCATAACGATCGCCGATATGGCCAAAGACGATCGCGCCGACCGGCCGCATCAGATAGGCGACGGCAAACCCCGCCAACGCATCCCCCAGCCCGACCGCACCGCCACCGAAAAACACCCGCGACAATACGGTCGCGAAATAGAGATAGAGGGTGAAATCATACCATTCCACGATGGTGAAAAGCGCAGCGACGGCCAGCGAGCGAGTGGGCAGCGGCTGGGTGGGCGTGGAATGGGCCTGCATCGATACTCCTTGGACGCCCCTTCCTGCGCCGATGTTGGTCGCGTTGAAAGGGGTGCTGCGACGAGCCGGGGAATTGGTATCGTGATATGAAGCAATGACGGAGATGGGTGGGGAGCGGACGTTTCTTACCCCTCTCCCTTGAGGGAGAGGGCTGCGCAGACTTGGCAGCTTGCTGCCTAGTCGTAGCTGGGTGAGGGGGAGCAACCTTACGGTAATATGCCAATGTTGCGCTAAGCCCCCTCATCCAACTTCGCCTAGGCTCCTTCGTCGCCAAGGCTTCATATCCTTCTCCCTCCAAGGGAGAAGGAACCTCCCAAATTGCCCGACTATCGCCGCATCATCCCGAAAATGCCGGGATCGATCTCCAGCATCGGCACCTCGCCCTGCCCCGCATCGACCGGCACTGGCAGCACAGCACCCCCACGCCCCCGCGCCTGCCCGAACGTCACCACCGTGCTGCCCGGATCGCTCAGCACCAGCGCGTCGAGTTTCAGCGCCGCGCTCAGCCGCGCCTGCGTCACCTCCACCAACGTCCCCATCTTCGTCAGCGCGAACAGGTCGCGCGCAAAGGCATAAGGCAGGCGGATACAACCATGGCTGGCGGGATATCCCGGATTATGGCCTGCATGCAGCGCAATCCCGTCCCAGGTCAGCCGCTGCATATAGGGCATGGGCGCATTGCTGTAGAGGTTGGAGCGGTGCCATTGCCGCTTTTGCAGGATCGGATAGTCGCCGGTCGGCGTCCGGTGCCCCTTCATGCCCGTGGACACGCTGGCCATGCCGATCAGCCGGTCGCCGCTATAGACATGGATCATCTGCTTTTCGATGCTGATGACCATATAGATCGGCCCGTCGCGCGATGCGTCCCACGGGCCAGTTTCCAGCCAGCGATAGCCGCCCGGCGCCATCACCGCTTCGCCCGCAGCCTGCACAGGATCGGCCGATCCGCCCGCCATCAGCGACAGGCCCAACACGGACGCAAAAGCAAAAGGGCGCAGGCGGGGCGACAAGAAACGCATAATGGTTTCTTAACCATGATCGCCGCCAGCGCCAGCCCGGCTTTGCCCGGCCGGTCGGGCGGTCCCATCGTGGGACAGGGTCAGCCACGGCGACGCCGCGAAGCGCTCGCAATAAAATGATAGAAAGGACGCGCAAAAGGAATAAAATGTTTCACAGCCGCGTCGCAGTCTGTAGAGGGGCGCGATCATAGTCTGAAGGATTCCGAGTCATGCCTGCCTATCGTTCCCGCACCACCACCCATGGCCGCAATATGGCGGGCGCCCGTGGTCTATGGCGCGCGACGGGCATGAAGGATGAGGATTTCGGCAAGCCCATCATCGCCATCGCCAATTCATTCACCCAATTCGTGCCGGGCCATGTGCATCTCAAGGATCTGGGCCAGCTGGTCGCGCGCGAGATCGAGGCGGCGGGCGGCGTCGCCAAGGAATTCAACACCATCGCGGTCGATGACGGCATCGCCATGGGCCATGGCGGCATGCTCTATTCGCTGCCCAGCCGCGATCTGATCGCCGACAGCGTCGAATATATGGTCAACGCCCATTGCGCCGACGCGATCGTGTGCATCTCCAACTGCGACAAGATCACGCCAGGCATGCTGATGGCCGCGATGCGCCTCAACATCCCCGTCGTCTTCGTGTCGGGCGGGCCGATGGAAGCGGGCAAGGCCACCGTGCGCGGCAAGAAGGTCGCGCTCGACCTGGTCGACGCCATGGTCGTCGCCGCCGACGAAAGCTATACCGACGAGGAAGTGAAGACCATCGAACGGTCGGCCTGCCCTACTTGCGGCAGCTGTTCGGGCATGTTCACCGCCAATTCGATGAACTGCCTGACCGAAGCGCTGGGCCTGTCCCTGCCGGGCAATGGTTCCACGCTGGCGACCCATTCGGATCGCGAGCGCCTGTTCCGTGAAGCCGGCCATGTCATCGTCGACATCACGAAGCGCTATTATGAGCAGGATGACGAGAGCGTCCTGCCGCGCAACATCGCCAATTTCGCCGCGTTCGAAAATGCGATGAGCCTGGATATCGCCATGGGCGGCTCGTCCAACACGGTGCTGCATCTGCTCGCCGCCGCTTATGAAGGCGGGATCGACTTCACCATGGCGGATATCGACCGGCTGTCGCGGCGCGTCCCATGCCTGTGTAAGGTCGCCCCGGCCAAGAACGACGTCCATATGGAGGATGTCCACCGCGCCGGCGGCATCATGGCGATCCTGGGCGAACTGGAACGTGCCGGTTTGATCGACGCGTCGCTGCCGACCGTCCATGCCCCCACCATGGCGGCCGCGCTCGCCCGCTGGGACATCGGTCGCACCAACAGCGAGGAAGTGCGCAACTTCTACCGAGCGGCACCGGGCGGCGTGCCGACCCAGACCGCGTTCAGCCAGTCGGAACGGTGGGAGGAACTGGATACCGACCGCGAAAAGGGCGTGATCCGATCGGCCGAACATGCCTTCTCCAAGGATGGCGGCCTGGCCGTGCTGTTCGGCAATCTGGCCCCGGAAGGCTGCATCGTGAAGACTGCCGGCGTGGACGAGAGCATCCTTGTCTTCCACGGCACCGCGCGTGTCTATGAAAGCCAGGACGCGGCGGTCGCGGGCATTTTGGGCAACGAAGTGAAGGCCAATGACGTCGTCGTCATCCGCTATGAAGGGCCAAAGGGTGGCCCGGGCATGCAGGAAATGCTGTATCCCACCAGCTATCTGAAGTCGAAGGGGCTGGGCAAGGCCTGCGCGCTCATCACCGACGGGCGGTTTTCGGGCGGCACGTCGGGCCTGTCGATCGGCCATGTCTCGCCCGAAGCGGCCGAAGGCGGCCTGATCGCGCTGGTCCAGACCGGCGACCCGATCGTCATCGACATCCCGGCCCGCGTCATCAAGGTCGACCTAGACGACGCGCTGCTGGCGGAACGCCGCGCCGAAATGGAAGCCCGCGGAGCCAAGGCGTGGAAGCCTTTCGGCCGCAAGCGCGAAGTGTCCCCTGCCCTGCGCGCCTATGCCGCGATGACCACCAACGCCGCCAAGGGCGCGGTGCGCGACGTCAGCCAGATCGAACGCTGAACAACATGCGTCCCGCCGGTGGTGCCACCGGCGGGACGGGATGCAAGAACGCTATCGGTCGGCGGCTTGGGTCCGTTTGCTTTCACCTGCCGGTCCGCCACCCTGCAAAGTTGACGGCCGGTGCGGTGAAATGCATATAAGCTTCGATAAAATGAAGCATGCATTAAGCATGATAGGGTGGATGTGGTTGAAATCGATCTGCTTTCCGATCCTGACGGGATCATGGCGATCTTTGCAAGCGGCCAATGGGAATTGGTCGATGTCGATTTGCTTTATCGAAATTTGAGGATCGAGCTGAGCAGGCGGCGCGCACATGGGCGGCCTATTCGTATTCTGTTCGATATTACAGAGGCGCTTCGCCCGAGCGAGGCTGTCGCAGCCCGGACCCTGTGGCAAATGCAGCGCACCTTCCAGCCGTCCGATCGCGTGGCCATATTGACCAACGATATCGATCAGAAGAAGCGCCTGCGGCTATTGCTCGAGAGCACGAACGTAGCGGTATTCAGCTCGAAACTGCCGTCGGAAATGTGGCTGACGAGCGATATCGATCGCCCTTATTAGGGATTGCAGACCGCCCCATCGCCAAGAGATCGGGCCACAGCCAAAGCTGGAGCAAATAGAGCCGGAGGTCCGTTGCCGCTTGCGGATCAGAACCCACGGCCCCCGACGCCCTGCCTAGCGCACCCTCTGCGCGAACCAGATATGGTGAAACTCGCGTTCGCTGCCGGTGAAGGCGGGCACGCGCACCTCCTCGACCTCGAACCCGACATCCTCCAGCTTCGGGCCGAACTCCTCCGCCGGATAGGCCGACCAGATTGCGAGCATCCCGCCGGGTTTGAGCGCGCCAAGGGCGGACCGCAGGCCCCAGTTGCAATAGATACGCTCATTTTCCGGCCGGATCATGCCGTCGGGACCATTGTCCACATCCAGCAGGATGGCGTCGAACCGGTCCTTCGATGCGCCAATCACATTATGGACGTCGCCAATCTCGATGGTCAGGCGCGGATCTGCCAGATGGTCACGGAAGATATGCGCCAGCGGGCCGCCGGCCCAGGTCACGACCTTGGGCACCAATTCGGCCACGATGATGGACGATCGTGCAGACCATGCCGCCAGCGCAGCCCCCAATGTGAAGCCCATGCCCAGCCCGCCGATCAGCACATTGCCATCGCGATGGCCCAGCCGCTGGCAGGTCAGCGTCGCCAACGCCTCTTCCGACACATGATCGCAGCTCCCCATCAGCTCTTCGGAACCGAACTGGATGGAATAATCGCCATCGGACCGGAGCAGCCGCAACTGCCCGCCGCCGGGTATCTCCGCTATATCGACAAGTTCTACAGGATCAGGTGAAGATCGGGTGAGGCTGCTTGCAATTTGGTCCAGAAAGGATCCTTCAATTTGGGTCGGAGAATGACCTATTTACGCGCCTTGCGCGCCGCATAGCGCGCATCGCGCGCAGCTTTGCGTTCCGCTTCGGTCAGGGCGACCGGCTTGTTTGCCGCCGCCTTTTCCGCCTGTTCGCGCCGGGCGATCTTGGCCGCTTCCCGCTCGCGCAATACCGCCTCGCGCTTTTCCCGCGCCGCCGCTTCCTTGGCGATGCTTTTCGCCAGCCGCTCCGCCTGTTCCGCCTCGCTCAGGGGCGCCTTGGTGCGCAACTGCTCCAATGCCTTCTTCCTCGCATCCTGCGCTGCCGCAGTCCGATCCTGGAAGCCGGGTTCCTTATATCCGCGCATATCGTCCTTCTATATTCATCGCCCCACACCCGCCCTCCGGACTACCACAAGGATCGATCCAAAGGCACATGAACCAGACAATCCCCCGGCCTTGGACCGAAAGAGAGTTGAGCCACGGATTTCGGGGATTGCCTATCACAAGGCTGGTGCGCTTACGTTACTCGAACACATGACCCCATCATTACGAAGGCGACTGACGGTTCGCGCAAGCGATCAGGCTTTCTAACGATTTTGAGACGGATTGAAAGGCCTTTTTGCCCCTTCCCTATATCAGACCCATTTGCGAGGCTGTTCCGGTTTGGGCAGTTTTCTACTGCACGCACTTGGTAAGTAAGCGGTGTGTGATTTCGACCTTCGCCAGGGAAATTTCTCGAATAAATATCAAAACATTATTTCGCTATTTCTGCAAAACATCGCGCCGCATTGGCGCCAGCTTGGAGAGAAATCGGTTTTGCTCTTGAAAACCGACACCCTCTGCCGCCATCGATCGTTGCAATATCTCGACCAATCGATTCATGTCGGCCTTCTGTACGCCCATATCCTTGTGGGCCGTCGCCATGTCGCGGCCCGTATAGGCACAACCGGCATTCAATATGTAACAGAATTGCTCGAATATCGTCCGCTTCAAGCGGACCTTGTCCTGATTGGCGAAGATTTCCCCGATCGCCGGATCGGCGAAATTGGTATCGACCATGCGATCCACGATGCGACGGATGCCGTCCTGACCGTGAAAGGCCTTTGCCATGCCGTCGCCGGTAAAGGGTGTCGCGCCAGCGTTACGATTATCGACCGTGTAGGGATCGACGACCTCCTCGCCCGGCATGGCATTGGCGGCGGCGGCCGGTGCGGCCTGAAGCAGCAGAAGAGATAGAAGCATGGTCATGAAGGCATATCCCGAAAAAGTCAGAAGGCGGCCTGCAATTGCAGGAAGACCCCGCGCTGGCTTTTGACCGTCGCGATGGAGCCGAGATCGACATAAGCGACCGACGCGGTCAGATGGCGATTGACGGCATAAGCCGCAAAGGCGTCGAACCAGTCATCTTCCCGCGCAATGCCCAGATTGTCCGGCTTGGAACGATATTCGCCGCCGATCGCCAACCGCCGCGACAATTGCCACGCGGCCGATCCTTCAAATTGCAGACTGTAATCGTCATGCTTATCCCCGCCGAACCCCAATATGCCAAGCTGGTTGGCCTTGGTCATCCGCGCCGTAGCTGACAGCAGGACCGAGTGGGCCAAAAAGAGCCGGCTGACAGAGGCATAATAATCGATGCCCTCATCATGTTGCGCACCGATGGCGCGAACGATGGTCGCATTGTTGTTCTTCTTATATTGTGCCCCGACGGCGATGGCGGGCAGCGTGTCGTAGACAAGATCGCCGGCCACCTTCAGCTTCGCGCCGATCACATCCTGGGAAAAGGCGTAATCCTTGCCCAGGCCGAGCGCGAGGCCGATCTCGTTGGTATTGAAATCCTGATGGGCATAGCTGATTTCCAGCCGGTCACGCCATCCGATCGCGGCACCTGCGCTCTGATAGTCATAGTCCTTGACCTCCACCAGCGTACCATGAGCCGAAAGGCCGATCCCATCGCTGGTTTCGCTACCTGCGATCACCGCCCATGGCGTCAGGCCACCGCCACTGGCCCCTTCCAGAGAGGATATGCCATTGGTGAGCAGCAGCTTGCCGCCGTTACGCATCGGCCGTGCTTGGGCGATCCCCGACGCGAAGCTGGCCAGGGTGAAGGTTGCGATCAGAGCAAATCGGGCAAGGTTCATGCCCGCCGCCCTAGCGCAACAAGGTTAATGCGAAGTTAGATCGGATCTTTTTCTGCCGCCCGACGGCAGAAACGGCACCGAACTGGACTAAGCATTTATTTATCCTTCTCCTTTACCGCCGTCCCTCATGCACACCCTCAATTCCCTGTTTCTCTTCGGCGTCACCATGCTGCTGGGCACATCCATCGCCCAGGCCGGCGATCTGGACCTCAAAATCGTGGATTCGTCGGGTCGCCCCGTGAGCGATGCGGTCGTCACTGTTCGGCCAGCCGGCGGTATTCCTGCCGGGCCGATCCGCTTTCCCTGGGGCACGACGATGGTGCAGGAAAATATCGCTTTTTCGCCCCATGTGCTGATCGTGCCGGTGGGCGCGACGGTGCGCTTCCCCAATCACGACAAGGTGCGGCATCACGTCTATTCCTTCTCCAAGCCGGCCAAGTTCGAGATCAAACTGTTCGGCAAGGACGAAACGCGCAGCTTCACGTTCAAGACGACGGGCGCCGTAGCCCTGGGCTGCAACATCCATGATCAGATGAACGGTTTCATCAAGGTGGTGGATACGCCCTTCGCCGCCAAGAGCGGCGCCAACGGGCAATTGCGCATCCCCGGCCTTGCCGCCGGCACGGCGCAAGTCACCATCTGGCACCCCCTGATGAAATCCAAGAATAACGAGCAACTGCTGCTGGTGCCGGTGCCCGGGAGCGGTTCGGTTGCTCGAAGCGCCACCGTGGCGCTGCGCGCGAGTCTCTGATGAAAATCGCCGTCACCAGGCGGCGATGGCGGCGCGGATTATTGCGCATGCAATCGGCCCTCACGGTCAAGATGACGTTGCTGTACGGCGCGTTGTTCGTCGCGGTGATGGGCGTGTCGCTCTACGCCACCCGCAATGCGATCGAAAGCTATGCGGACAGTGCCGTCCGGCAGGAAATGACGGCGGGCAGCGCCCTTTTCGCGCGCATGGCCAAATTGCAATTCCGCCAACTCGATCAGAGCGCCGCGGTGCTGGCCAGCGACTTTGGCTTTCGCACGGCGGTGGGTACTAACGACGCGCCGACCATCGCATCGGCATTGGACAGTCTCAAGCGGCGCTTCGGCATCGACCATGCCCTGTTCGTGTCGATCGACGGTTCGCTGGCGGGCGACACCGACGAACTGACCGGATCGGAATCCGATCAGCTTTACGATGCGCTGGACAGCGGGCGGTTACAGGGCATCGTCGGTTGGGGCACGCACAGCCACATGGTCGCGGCCTCTCCGGTGCGCGCGCCGATGTTGACTGGCTGGGTCGTCTTTTCCAAAAATATGGGAACGGCCGAACTACAGCAGCTGGCGCAGCTTTCCACGGTCGATCTGCATCCCAAACTCCTGCCTATCGCCGCCCTGCCCGCCAGCCTGCGTGCCGCAAAAAGCGGCGAGATCACGACACGCGAATGGAAGCGTGGGTCCGAAGATATGCTGGCCCAGGCCCGGCCGGTCGAAAATCTGGTGCCCTCCTCGCCGCAGATGCTGGTTCTGGAATATAGCCTGACCGACGCGATGGGGGCTTATTCGCCGATCCTGACCGCGCTGTTGGCGTTCGGACTGGTTGGCACGATATTGGCCCTCTGGGGCGCCTATGCCATGTCACGCAATGTCGCCCGACCGATCATCGCGTTGGAGATGGCCGCGCGCAAGGTCAGTTCGGGGGAACATGTCGAAGTAAAGATCGAAACGCGCGATGAAATCGGGCGACTGGCGCGCAGCTTCAACCGGATGGTCAATGCGGTCGAAACACGCGAGCGCCAGATTGCCCATATGGCTTTTCACGACGATCTGACTGGCTTGGCCAACCGTACGCTGCTCAGGGAGCAGATTGCGGTGTTCCTGCAACGCGCGGGCAAGGATGGATTTGCGCTTTTTTGCCTCGACCTCGACAATTTCAAGGCGGTGAACGACACGCTGGGCCATCCTATGGGTGATGCGCTGCTATGCGAAGTGGCGTCCCGGCTGGCGCAGGCTTGCCCCACCGGCTTCGTCGCTCGGCTGGGCGGCGACGAATTCGCCATCGTGGTTGAGGATGGTGCGGCGAGTGCGGACCAGATCGGCCGCGCCATCGTCAACGCCCTGACACAGCCCTTCCACGTCAATGGTCACCGCATCGTATCGGGAACTAGTGTCGGCATCGCCCTGGCGCCACAGGATGGGGCCGACGCGACCACGCTGCTGAAAAATGCAGATCTCGCTTTGTATCGCGCCAAGCAGGACGGCAAGGGCAGTCATCGCTTCTTCGAGGCCGCGATGGATGCCGAAGCGCAGGCGCGCCGGGCGATGGAAACCGATCTGCACGATGCGCTGCGCAACGGTGAACTGGAATTGCATTTTCAGCCCCTGTTCGGCCTGTCCCAAAATCGCGTGACCGCTTTCGAAGCCCTGCTACGTTGGAACCATCCCGTGCGCGGTACGGTGTCCCCGTTGCAGTTCATCCCGTTGGCGGAGGAAACCGGACTGATCATCCCGATCGGCGAATGGGTGATCCACGAAGCCTGCCGGGTCGCGTCCAGCTGGCCCGAACATATCCGCGTCGCGGTGAATGTGTCGCCAGTGCAGTTTCGCAGTTCCACCCTCAACGCGATCGTCCTTCAGGGGCTGGCGCGATCGGGGCTTGAGCCGCAGCGACTGGAACTGGAAATCACCGAAAGCCTTTTCATCGACAATGTCGAAGCGACGCTGGCTTCGCTTCACTCGCTCCGCTCTCTAGGCGTGCGCGTGGCTTTGGACGATTTCGGCACCGGCTATTCGTCGCTCAGCTATCTGCGCAGCTTCCCCTTCGACAAGCTCAAGATCGACCGCAGCTTCATCGTCGACCTGCTTGCCCATGAAGGCGCCACCGCCATCATCCGCGCCATCACCACGCTGGCGGACGCACTGGGCATGGAAACCACGGCCGAAGGCGTCGAGAATAGCGACCAGCTGGACATATTGCGGGCGGAAGGTTGCGGACAGATACAGGGCTATCTCTTCAGCAGACCTATCCCGGCAAAGGATGTCGATGCCTTGCTCCAAAAACTCGATCGCGACAGGTTAGCGGCATAGGTTTCGTGCGCGCGACGGCCTGACTTCACCAAGCGATCGCCTCGCGAGGCTGATGGATTTTCCGAAAAAAAGGATAAACTTCGCCGCCGCACCTGACCCACCGGATACCCACGGCGATCGACCAAAGGCCCATAAACTGGGCAACCTGTCGGCCATAAGCCGAAAGGGACTTTCGCCAGGGATTTCAGGAAGTTCCTACTGAAGGACTGGTGCCCCACAGAGGACAGAAATGGGCACTCAAATCATTGGATAATTTCGCTGCCGCGATCATAGTGGTGCTCGCCCGGCAATTCGTCGAAGCAGCGGGCTCTCATGATTGACCGCCAACGCCGCATCTGATCGCCTTCGCGTTTCGAAATGTGAGGCAAGCTGATCGACCGGAAGAAGCGTCCCAAGGTAAAGTGTGGCCTCTTGGAACTGGACTGGGAGCACCAAGAAGCTGTTACGCGCTTATGGTGACAGCCGATGACGATCGCGCGGCTGACCGGCTTTGGCTTTCAAGCGAGCGGGCCGTAACGCTCTTCCAGACATCAGTCGCGACAATTGCCTCCAGCGCCGCCAGCGCGGCGGCACGGCGCTCATCGCTTGGTTCGCTAATCTTGAAGGTTTTCGCGACGATGGCGACAGCAGGATCCGATGTACCGAACCCAAAGCGCCAGCGCCAATTATTGTCGGCAACTATGTCGGGGAAGTCCGCGAGGAAGGACTGAAGCATGTCGCGCAAACGCTGCTGATCGGGCGCGAGAAGCAACCCGTCCACGAATGTGTTAGTTCTCGCCCAAAGGCGGGTGCCATTCGCATCGGCGTAAAAATCGTGAGCCTGACGGGTCTGTTGCGCCGGCCAGCCCCAATCGACAACCGTTGGACCGGCAGGTGGCAGGCCGTCCAGCTTTTCGAGACTGCCGAAAAGAAGACCGTTCGCGAAGGGCGTAATCACCTCGGTGATGGGAAGGCCACGGCCCTCGCGCCTTTGCTTCATCCGCATCCAGAGAAGGGTCGGCCAAATGGCCGAAAGCTGCAGAAGCACCGCCGACATTGAGAGGCGCCCGGGATCCCGTTCGACGACACGCTCGAAAAGATGAGGGCGGGTCCCCCCCGGAAGCAGGCCTGAGATGAAGATCACGCGAGCTTCCGCCAGAACGACGCTGTGGTTCTCAGCGGTGACGATACGATCCGTATTCTCCGTCACCGCGCGGGTCTCATAGACCATCACGCCGACATGCTCGGGTTGCGACGATGCGGAACGTGGCGCCCGAATTACGGTCAGATCGGGCAAGCCTCGGCGAATATTTGATTCCAGCTTCGCGATCACGGATTTGAGATCACGTCGCTTGATCGGTCCATCGTCGTAGAGCGCGACCGCTGCTGCAAGGATCTGGTCGCCCGGACGCGAACCGGGAGGTCTTGCGCCAATCACATCGTCATAGCGCTTGCCAACGATACGCTTGGCTCTTTTTGCAGCAGCCTTGCGGCCCTTTCGGATCGCGTTGCGATCGAGGTCGTCTATCGACGAGACTTCAACCGAGGATTCAATCATGCCTTGGCCGCCGCGATCATCGCTGTCATTCGTCATGCGATGGGTGTGCTGGAGCCGTCGCGAGACGTCAAGGGCGTTGGCTTGCACTAACTTCATCCGCCTGCCAACCAGAGCGACCCGTTTGATGCGAGATGACTGTGTCGACTGCCAACACTTCAATCATGCCCACCCCGATCACGCCTGCGGAGGTGCGATATATCAAGCTCGGCGATGGTGGACGTTGGGCGAAGTCTTCACTGGAAGAGGGTAAGGTCGCATTCGGCTATCACTCGATCCCGCATGATGCCTGTCAGACCGAGGACTGGTCCAAGGTTCGCCGGCTTCTTGCGGATCGTAAATCGGAAGGCGCGAAGACCGCCGGCGTAAACGAGGTGGCCGCCTTTTACGAAATGGGTGAGGATTGCCTATGGGTCACTTTCGGCTACGGTCATCTGTGGTGGTGCTTCGCAAAAGAGGAAGTCGTTTGGCTGGGCGAGTGGGATGACGGCGGTCCATCGCGATACCGACCGACAGTCGATGGCTGGAGGAATACCGATATCCACGGCAAGCCGCTCAAAATCGCAAACCTCAGTTCGAACCTTACCCAGACCGCGAACTTTCGCGCGACGATCTGCACGGTCGGGGCGCAGGATTACCTCCTGCGCAAGATCAACGGCGTCACTGAACCGGTCGTGATCCGCGCCGCCGAGACACGCGCCGAGATGATCAAGGTGGCGACTGACATGATTCGCGACCTTCACTGGAAGGATTTTGAGACGCTCGCCGATCTGATCTTCGCGCGCTCAGGCTGGCAGCGATCGACTCCGGTCGGGGAGACGCTGCCCGACGTGGATTTGCTTATGGAGCAACCCACGACCAGCGAGACGGCCTTTGTGCAAGTGAAGTCACGAGCAAACCAGGCGGTCCTCGACGACTATCTCGATCGCTTTCGTCGCAGCGGCTATGATCGTTTCTTCTTCGTCTGCCACACGAAGGCTCGCTCCTTGTCGATGCCTGACGAGCCACGCCTTCACCTCTTCGAGGGTGAGCGCTTGGCGGATGCCGCCGTGAAGAACGGTCTCTTCGACTGGCTCGTCGAGCGCTCCGGTTAGTCTAGAACCATAATGAACTTGAATTTCCGGAGGGCGGAAAGGTCGGAATTCCTTAATATGTCAAGGATAACGATTTTTTCTGGCAGGCAGCAGAGTTCAAGGGCATGCTTCAAGGGGCTGGGTTTGGGGAGCGAAATCGCATCATATGAGGAGTCGGCGTTGCATTCGCGAAATTGTGCCTGAAATCCCGACGGTACGATCTTCGTGACGTCATCCGCGCCGCTCAACTCTGTGTCGATGACCGAAGAGGAACGGGCTTATCGTGCGTCGCGCGATCCCGCTCATCTTGTTGAAGTGGATGCAGCCGGACGATCGCATCTCCACCTCGCTGCGATGTCCGGCAAGGCAGCCGTCTGCCGCATCTACATCGCTGCCGGGTGCGACCCGTCGACGCATGACAATTCAGGGCGAACAGCAGCGGAGCTTGCAAAGGCTGCTGGCTATGCTGCGCTCGCGCGTTCGCTCGAGGCGCTGCCCGCCCGCTCTGAAGCTACCGGCATCCCCAAACAGGCCGCCATCCGGCCCGAACTGCTGGATGCAGCCGAGCAGCGCGGACTCGTATCAGGTAACCAGCAGGTCATTGCCGCGATCATATCGAATGGCCGGCTCGGTTGCCGCAATCCGAAGGGAGACACCCCGCTTCATCTGGCAGCTGCGGGCGGCCACCTGACCGCGTGCAACGCGCTCTTCGAAGCGGGTGCCGATCTCGAATCGCGGAACGACGCCAAGCAGAATCCGGCGGAGATGGCAGCAGAATCCGGTCATCAGGAGCTCGCCCGCCTGCTTGGCGGCCCGGAACCGGAGACAACCGCTCCCAGTGGCTCCTCCCCACCCCCCGCCGAGCTGCAACCCGAGGTGAAAGATCAGCAGCCGTTTGCAGACGCTGGTGTCGATTTGATCGATTTCGACGCGCTCGAAGAGCCCGCAGCATATCACGCACGGCAGCAGATCGGCACAGTTTCGGCGATTTTTACCGCCATATCCCCGCGTTCTGGCATGCGGAGTGGCGGAGCGGAGGAGAATGACGACTGGGAACTGCCGGCGAGTCTCGCAAAGGCGGGCGCAGCGGGTTCCTCGCAATTCCAGGCCGGACGCCCCCCGGACCTCGATGACGCAGCGGATTTTTCGCATTCCTCCGCCAGCCGTCGATCCCGCCGGCCTCGGAAGCTCAGGGATACAACGTTCGCGCTTTCCGCGGATTTGGCGGAAACTTGGGCGGCTGAGGCGCTTGCCAGCGGCACGGTGGATGAGCAGGAGATCCGGGATTTAGTGAGCGCGTGCCGGGGAAACCCGAGCTGGACGGATCTCGAGACCAATGTCGGCAAGGTGCTCGCAGCCGCCGGAATACGCGTCATTCGCGAGGCTGGAGACTTCCGGCCCTTTCCCGATGCATCCCTCGACTTGGTCGATGTGGCCGTGCTGAGCGAGGCAATTCTTGCCGCCTGCACCCGCGATGCCGTCGTTCCCGGCAGCGGCCCTTTCATTCTTGACCGGACTACCGAGGAGAGGATTCTCCGCGAGATAGCGAATGCCCGTCGAGACCTGCTTGACGGAATTCTGGACACCCCCGGCGTCCTGGCCGAGGTCGTCCGGCACGGCGAGCTTGTCTTGGCAGGCGAGCTCGCACCGGACGAGTTCACCGAATTGGATATCGATCCCGATGCTGACGATGGGGATGATGACGACTTCCCGGGCAATATCGAGATTCTGCGCAATGCCGTCGAAGAGGGTGTCAAAAGCGGAGGCCGGGCACGACGTGTTGCGATCCAAGCGCTCGATGAGCTGGAAATCCGTCAGGACTGCTTGGTCGGCCTCGCTGCCAGCCAAGGCGAGATGGCAGAAGGAACAATCCGCAGGCTGATGAGCATATGCGACCGAGCGACCGAAGAGCTCGTCCTTACGCACCTTTCGTTTATGCGGCGAGAAACCGCGAAGATGGCGAAAGCTGACGAGGATGCGGAGGAACTTTTCCAAGAAGCATATTTCGGTCTTCGCCGGGCGTCGGAACGCTTCGACCCTGAACGCGGGGTGCGCTTTTATCTGTACGCCTTGCTCTGGATCAGACAGCGGATAAGCCGCTGGAGGGCCGACCAAGGATCGTTGATCCGCGTGCCGGTGCATCGCGTCCAGCTGAACGCGAAGATCACGACACACGCGGAGGAGTTCGAACGCTCACATTTACGCTCAGCAACGGATTTAGAGCTGGCGGCAGCTACGGGCTTCGAGGCTGCAACGATCAGGTCGCTTCAATTCGCGCTATCGGAGCCTGTTCCGTTTCATCAGGTGGAAGGGGCGATTGCATCGCGTGCGGAAGGGCAGGACGAGATCATTTCAAGAGCGCAACTTACCAGCGTCATCAGTCGCGAGCTCAACGACTTGCCGGCGCGCGCGGAGGCCGTGATCCGCATGCGGTTCGGTATCGGCCTTACGAGCGATATGACCTTGGAGGAGGTCGGCAAGATCTACGGCGTCACCCGCGAAAGAATCAGACAGATCGAGGCCAAAAGCCTTCAGACATTGGCTCACCCGAGCCGGCGCCGCGTTTGGAGGGGCCTTCTCTGAATGGGCGCTACAAGAAATGTGCCGCCGGCTGCAGGTGCCATGCTCGAGTCGCTGCGCGGCCTAGGTTACACGACTGCTACCGCGATTGCCGATCTGATCGACAACTCCGTCAGTGCGGAGGCCGATCATGTCGACGTGGTATTCGAATGGAACGGTCCAGACAGCTGGGTCAGGGTCGCCGACAACGGCCGGGGAATGAGCGACGCGGAACTTGAAGCCGCAATGCGCCTAGGCGCGCGTGATCCGCGAACACAACGACGCCCCGGCGATCTCGGCAGGTTCGGCATGGGATTGAAGACGGCAAGTTTCTCGCAGGCGCGGATATTGACCGTTGCGAGCAGCAAGGCCGGCCATGAACGGTGTTGCCTTCGGTGGGATCTCGACCTGCTCGGCGGAGCGGAGGGAAGTTGGCTGCTTCATGAGGGTGCGCGGACTGGTTCGAAGGACCGCGTCGAAGCCGGGCTGACCGAAGACACAGGTACGGTCGTCCTTTGGGAAAACCTCGACCGCGTCGTAACGGATGGCTTCACCGCGCAGGACTTGATCGAACTGATTGAACAAGTCGACGGTCATCTGGCGATGACGTTCCATCGCCTGATCGACGACGGGCTGGAGATACGTATCAATGGTCGGCGCGTGCGGAGCTGGGACCCGTTCCTTACGGGTCATCCGGGCAAAGCAATGGAAAGTGTTGAATACCGGCTGCAGAACGCAGCAGGCGTTGTCGCGCAATGCCACGTGCTTCCGCACAAGGATCTGCTGAAGCCTGCGGAATACGAATCGGCGGCTGGCCCTGTCGGCTGGCCGGCCCAAGAAGGATTCTACATCTACAGAAACCGTCGCCTGCTTCTTGCAGGCGGGTGGCTAGGGCTGGGTGAACGCGGACGGCGCTGGACACGCGACGAGGCGCACCGCCTCGCAAGGATACGTCTGGACATCCCGAATTCGGTCGACGCCGAATGGAAGATCAATATCCTGAAGTCGACGGCCAGCGTGCCGGTCCGCCTGCGGAGCCAGCTGACGCGCCTTGCTTCGGAAACCCGAGACGTCGCCAAAAAGGTCTTTGCGCATCGTGGCAGGCTGGTCACTGGACGGGGGGAAGCCGGTGGCGGCATCCCGGACATGTGGGCCGTGCATCACGCTGCGAGCGGAAACTCCTATCGGATCTCCAAGCAGCATGATCTCGTCGCCTCGATCTTGGACCGGGCGGGACCGCTCAGGTCCGACATACTTTCCCTGCTCAGCCTGATTGCCGAAACGGTGCCGGTGCAGAAAATTTGGCTTGATACCGCCGAGCAGACGAACGTGTCCCGCGGTAACTTTGCAGCGGCACCCGACGAGATCGAAACGACACTGACCAGCCTCTTCGAGGCACTGGTCGAGTTTAGAGGACTCAGTCCAGATGAAGCGCGGCTGCGACTGTCTCGGACACCCCCGTTCGATCAGCACCCCGATATTGTACAAAGAATTGGCGGACACGAAGAATGACGACAACGGACCAGCGCGCCTTCGACTCGATCCTGAGCATGGCGCAGAACCTCCTTCGGCGGACAGTGGCCAAAACGGGCGAGATGGTTACGCCGGAGATGATCGATTCCGAACTGAACAAGCTAGAAGCGATCATGGAAGGCGATTTCGAGCTAGTGGAGCGCGATCGGCTCGTTGACGAACTGATCCGCCGCTACAGCCACACAATCGGCCGTAACGCGACGCTCTCGGACGACACCGACCACGTTCCTTGGCTCACCGCCGAACGAAAGAGGGACTGGCTCTACTGGCGTCGCTATTCGGAATACATGGAAGCGAAGCTTCCGCTTGTCGCGCTGGATGCGCTGGACGAGGCTACCGACGAGGTTCTGGGGCACCTCGAGGATCCGCAACGCACCGGCACATGGGACAGGCGCGGGCTCGTCGTGGGTCACGTCCAGTCCGGCAAGACCGGAAACTATACGGGCCTCATCTGCAAGGCGGCAGACGCGGGATACAAGATCGTCATCGTCCTTGCCGGGCTCCACAACAACCTGCGGGCGCAAACGCAAATCCGCCTCGACGAGGGCTTTCTCGGCTTCGCCACTCTGGCGAACATCGATGACCTTCCGGCTGTCGGAGTCGGCCTGATCGATGCGGACCACTCGATAAGGCCCAACTATGCGACCAACCGCACGGAGAACGGCGACTTCACGAAGCAGGCCGCCGCCAAGCTTGGCGTCACTCCCGAACAGCGGCCGTGGCTGTTCGTCATCAAGAAGAACAAGACGGTGCTCGAACGGCTGCTCGGCTGGATCCGGAACCGGGTGGCAGACCATACCGATCCGGTTACAGGCCGGAAGCTGGTGACCAACCTGCCGATACTGGTGATCGACGACGAGTCGGATCACGGATCGGTCGATACCGGCGAGGACGTTGTCGACGAGTTCGGCAAGCCCGATCTGGAGCACCAGCCTACTACCATCAACCGCCTGATCAGGTCGGTCCTCAATCACTTCGCCAGATCGGCATATGTCGGCTACACCGCCACGCCGTTCGCTAACATCTTCATCCACGACAAGGGCGCCACGGAGGAGCATGGCCCTGATCTCTTCCCGTCGGCGTTCATCACGAACCTTGCCGCCCCGTCCAACTACATCGGTCCGGGGAGAGTCTTCGGCTCGGCGTCATCAACTGCGGCAGACCTGCCGCTGACGAGGCCGCTCGCGGAGGACGAATACGTCGCTTGGATGCCCCAAAGGCACAAGAACGGTCACCGGCCACGATGGGACGGAGAGGCCAAGTTACCGGACTCGCTCGAGGAGGCGGTACGCTCCTTTATGTATGCGTGTGCCGTCAGGAAGCTGAGGGGACAGGGAAACCGCCATGCCTCCATGCTGGTCCACGTCACGCGGTTCACGTCGGTGCAGGCCGAAGTGGTGTCACAGGTCGCCGAGTATGTCCGGCGGCTGAAGGGGCGCTACCAGCGCGGCATCGACCTGGCCGATACCGAGGCCCTGATGCGGGACGAGTACGAGAGCAGCTTCAGGCCGGGCATGGCCCGCATCCGCGCGGACCTTGTCGAGGACGAAAAGCTCGAGGATTTCGACTGGGCGCAGGTCCGGGACGTGCTTCCCGACGTCATCGCCGACATCAGGGTCAGGGAGATAAACGGCACAGCCAAGGATGCTCTCGACTATGCCGAGAATGAACAGACCGGCCTCAAGGTCATCGCGATAGGCGGCGACAAGCTTGCACGCGGCCTGACTCTGGAAGGATTATGCACGAGCTACTTCCTGCGCAGTGCGCGGATGTACGATACGCTGATGCAGATGGGCCGCTGGTTCGGCTACCGGGATGGCTATCTCGACGTGTGCCGGCTCTACACGACGACCGAACTTGTCGAATGGTTCGGCCACATCGCGGATGCGGCCGAAGAACTGCGGCAGGAGTTCGACAACATGGTTGCCGCCGGCGGCACGCCCAAGGACTTCGGATTGCGCGTAAGATCGCATTCGGTCCTGACGATAACGTCCCGGGCAAAAATGCGAAATGCACGACCCGTCTCGTTCACCTACTCCGGCGATCTGCTCCAGACGATCGTGTTTCCCAACAGGCCTGACGAGATCGCGGCCAATTTCGCCACAACAGAGCGTTTCGTCTCGAGTCTCGGGCCCGCCCTTGATCTAGGCAACCAGCATTATGTGCCGGAGGGCCAGAAATGGGCGGGGCACCTGTGGCGGGAGGTGCCTTCGCAGCAAGTTACTGCGTTTCTTCGGGAATACCGGACACATCCCGCAAGTTTCCGGATCATGAGCCCGCTGATTGCCGATTTCATCGACGAGATGAACAAGGACAGCGAACTTGTGAAATGGACCGTGGCGCTGGTTTCAAAGGACAATCCCGGTCCGGAGGACAAGCACCTCATCGCCGGCCTCGATATGGCGATGCTCACGCGCAAGAAAACCGTGGATCATGAAGATCGGTATTCCATCAAGACGCTGATCTCGCCACGCGACCAAGCGATCGACCTGACGAAGGCACAATGGCAGGCCGCGCTCGAACTTAGTCGCGAGACCTGGCGCCGGGATGCGGAACGGAATGACGGGCGGGAACCGCCGGCCGAACCGAGAGGCCCCGCAATCCGGAAAACGCTCGGCGAGGGCAATCCTGCGAAGGGTGTGTCCGCACAGCCTGAACGTGGGCTGCTTCTCCTGTACCTGCTGAACCCGGCCGAGAGCGACGTTCACGCGATCAAGGGTGCCGATCCGGTGGTCGCTTTTGCGGTCAGCTTCCCTGGCAGCAGTTCGACAAGAAGGGTGAGCAATGCCGCCTACATGGGCAATAGCGTGATGTGGGAGGCTCTTAATGTCTGGGTGGACTGAGGACGGGTTGATCCGCTCTTGGCGAGCCCTTGCCGAGCCGCAAGGTGACGAGGAATGGCGTCTGGTCAGCCTCACCAATATCGGCCTGGTCACGGTTCAGGCGGGTCGCCACTTTCCCGACAGCAGGGAGGCGCTGGTCGTTGCCTTTCCGTCAGGCTGGCTTGGAAAATCGACCGGCCTGCCGGATGGCCGGGGCTTCGAGGCGGCAATGATCGGAGGTCATGCCGCGTTCATGGGCAACGATGTGGTCGCGCTCATCCGGCGCGTGGAAGGCGCGTTCGACCTATTCGCCATCATGGCGGTCGACCTGCTGCGCTTTTTGGACGACCGGAAGGCGCAAGACGGCCGAGCGCTCGTTGCGGCGTTCCTGCAGCGCGTGCGGGAGTGGCAGGCATTCATGTCCCGCGGCTCCAGACCGCTTTCACAGGAAGCGCAGGCCGGACTTTACGGCGAACTTGCCACATTGCGCCTTCTTGCCGACGTCATGCCCGGCAGCCTTCCTTTCGATTCGTGGAAGGGGCCGATGCACTCGGCGCAGGATTTCCATCTCGGATCGGGCGCCCTCGAGGTGAAGACCACTTCGACGAGTGACGCATTCAAGGCGCGCATCAACAGCATCGAACAGCTCGATTCCGAAAGACAGCCTATGTTCGTGGGCGCGGTCCGCCTGGCGGATGACCCGGCTGGCATCAGCCTGTCTTCGCTGGTCGCGCTCATGCGGGACCTTGCCGATGGTCGGGGCATGCGGAGGGCGTTCGACGCAATGCTAGTCCTCGGCGGATACTACGATGAACACGCTTCGCTGTACGAACGCCCTTTCATCGTCAGTGAATTCAGATGTTTCGCAGTTGAGGAGGAATTCCCTGCGCTTCGACGTGCGGCCTTGCCAGCTCAGATTACGGCTGCAACATACACCCTCGACCTTAGCTCCGTTCCGCAGCCCGACGTGGGACTTTCGGGAGCCCTCTCCGCGCTGGGAATCATTGAATGAGCATTGAGGAATTTCACCGTAGTCTGCGCGCCGAGTTGCAGGCTGTTGTCGCCGAAAGGCTCAGCAGCGATGAAGGCAGCTTTCCATCCGAGGAACTGATCTACGCCGAGCTCGCGATGGATCAGATCGCAAACGCCAACATCTGCGAGTCACCAACTGTCTGCCATTGGACCGGCACGATCGGGAACGCACGGCTGCGCATTACGGGATACGCACAGTCGGCAGACGAAACCTGCCTCGACCTTTTCGTGACCCGCTATTTCGGAACCGAGGAAATCGAGGCGCTCCGTGACTCGGAAGCGGCGTCCACTGCCAAGGAGGGAATCAAATTCCTGTTCGAAGCGGCCAGCGGCCGGCTCGGCGCCAAGATCGAGAAAAGTGGCGAGATCTACGAGCTTGTCCTGTTCATTAGGGAGCAGTGGGCGAGCCTCCAGCAGCTGCGCGTCTTCGTGGTGACGGATGGTCTGACGAAATCGAAGCGGTTCGCCCCCAAGGAAGTTCAAGGAAAGATTGTCGCGATCGAGGCAATGGATATCGAGCGGTTGTACCGGCACACATCCGGCAAGCCGCGTGAGGAGGTGTCGATAAGCTTCGAGCAGACGCTTGGGCGGCCCTTACCCTGCATCCACGTGCCCGACCCCGACGCCGATTACGAGTATGCGCTAACGGCAATTCCTGGCGAGATCATCCGCGAGCTGTACCTTCGCTACGGCCCGCGACTGCTGGAGGCTAATGTCCGCACGTTCCTTGGATACCGGAGCAAGGTCAACCAAGGGATTGCGGACACCCTTCTAAGGGAACCCGAGCATTTCATGGCGTTCAACAACGGTCTAGTCATGGTCTGCGATAGCGCGCAGCTGAGCAGGTGCGAGGATGGTGGTCTCGGCTTCTCGCTGATGAGTGGGCTCCAGATAGTGAACGGCGGACAGACCACCTCCTCGATTTTCTTCGCCTCCCGCGACCGCAAGGACATCGACCTCAGCCACGTGATGGTCCCAGCCAAGATCATCATTCTCAAGGGCGACGACGACGATGCACGGGAGCGCCTGATCGCCAACATTTCGCGTTTCGCTAACAGTCAGAACGCCGTGAAGACGTCCGATCTCTCTGCCAACCGCCCATTCCACGTGCAGCTGGAGAAGCTGTCGGAGGAGGTCTGGTGCGCCGATGGTGCGAGCCGCTGGTTCTACGAGCGGGCAGCAGGTGCCTATCAGGTACGGCTGCTGCGCGAACGTACTGACGCCAAGCGACGGGAATTCCAGCGCATGGTGCCGACGCGGCACAAGCTGTCCAAGAACGACATCGCGAAGTTCCACGAGGCGTGGAGAGCAAAACCGGCGCAGGTTGCCCTCGCAGGAGAGAAGAACTTCGCGGCGTTCATGTCGGCGCTCGACGACAATCCCGAGCTCGTACCCACCCCTCTCACACCAGAGTGGTATCGTGCCATGATCGCGAAGGTCATCATCTTCAGGGCAATCGAAGGCGCGATCAAGAAAAAGGAGGCTAAGGAAGTCTTCCGCCAAGGCTGGGTGAACATCGCCACCTACACGGTTGCCGCTTTGTCAGAAAAGCTGCCCGGCCGGATCCACTTCGAGATGGTTTGGCAGCAGCAGGGCATATCCGACCGATTCGCGCACCTCCTTTGGGAATGGGCAAAAATCGTGAATGCGACCTTCGAGAGGATCGCGCCAGGCCGGCAATTCTCGGAAGTGGCCAAACGGGCTGACACATGGAAGGCGATTAGGACCGCCACCTTCCCCGAACTGCCAGAAGGGATTCCGGAGATCGAGGAGAGTTGACCTGTCAGATGCTGCCGTCGATCAGATCGTGCACAACTTGCGCGATCTGGCGCGCGAGCAACGCCGGAACGGCGTTGCCGACCTGCTTGTACTGTTCCGTCCTCGGTCCGCAGAAAAAATAGTTGTCGGGAAACGTCTGGAGGCGCGCGGCCTCCCTCACGGTCAATGATCTGCACTGCGCCGGATCAGGGTGGATGAAATAGTGCCCGTCCTTCGCGATATGGCTCGTAACGGTGGTCGATGGTGCAGCAGCCAACTGGACACGGAACCTGTCGGCAAACGCGCCGGTCTGCCGGTTCGCATGATGCGGCTGGAGGTAGTCCGGAAATTCGACGAGGCTTGGAGACCGATCATTGATCCGGCCGAACCCAGCCGCAAAAAGATACCGTCCCAAATCGGCGGGAATATGTCCGCGGGTCTCATGGTCGAGAAGCACTTCTAGTTTCGGGTCTTCCAGCCAGAACGCAAGGGGCCCGGGACGGATGGCAGAAGCCCTCATGCTATTCATGCGTGTTAAAAGCTGTGCCGGACCAGAAGCTGTCAAGTCTCGGAATTCTGCCCGGAGATCAGGCGAAAGAGCCGCATCCCCAGCTAGGCGCTCCGCCCATTCGCTCACGGTCCGTACCCATGCCGCACTGGAATCCTCACGGCTGAGACCGCTTCGAAGTTTCGGCATAGCACCGATTACCGAGACCACGGAGTTGTCTGCGGAAGGTCGCGATCTGACCAGCAAGGGGCCCTCGAAGCGGCGGCCGCGGGCAAGATCGGAGCGCAGGCCGACAATGATCACCCTGTGCCTTGCTTGGGGGATTCCATGCTCCTCGGCTCTCACGACAAACTCGCGCGGATTACGGTCATCGAGAAGGTTTCCTTCCGCAGTTAGGGGCAGCAGCACGTAGCCGTCACCCGCGCTGCGCAGATCGTCGAAGACCCTATCGGCTATCGCCGCGCCCGACACCCGGCTCGACAGCATCCCCTTGACGTTCTCCATAACGAAGACCGCTGGCCTAAGGCGGTCGAGTATCGATACATATTCACGGTAGAGAAAATGACGGTTGTCGCTTTCCGCGACATAGTCCTTGTTTCCGGCGTTGCGGGATCTGCCCGCAAGGGAATATGCCTGACAGGGTGGCCCGCCGATGAGAACCGTGCATCCGGAGGAAGCTTCCCGGACACTGTCCAATTCAACTGAAATATGCTCGAATACGCCGGGCTGGCCAAGCTCCAGTTGCCGGGCCTCTTCTAGTGCGTGTTTCCAGTTGGCTGGATGAAGACTGCTCAAGTCCGGCAACGGAAGTGAGCGATTAAGCGCATCATAATAGGATGCCGGGAAACCGCCCTCGAAGCTGCGCAGGAAGGCTCGCAGTCGGAGCGTGCGGATGGCGTACGGATCCTTCTCGATCGACAGCCTTATATCCATCGGGTTGACCGTCTCTCGCCCAGCGGCAGCGAACCCCTCGCCGAGCCCGCCAGGGCCGGCGAACAGGTCAACAATCTTAATCGCACTGCCCATGTGGCCTCCCTTCGAACGTTTCCTATATATTCTCCGGCGGGCATGACCAGGCCGAAACCGCAGGAGCATGCTGCTTGACCGACATTGTTTCGACGGAGACCCGGTCGCGTATGATGTCCGGTATCCGTAGCCGGAACACCCGGCCCGAACTCGTCCTGAGATCCGCGCTTCATGCGCGGGGGTTTAGGTTCCGCGTGGACGTCGGCGACCTTCCCGGCAAACCCGATCTGGTGTTTCGGAAGCACCGCGCTGTTATTCAGGTCCACGGGTGCTTCTGGCATCGTCACGGCTGCGCAAAGACATCCACTCCGTCGACCAATGTCGCGTTCTGGGAAGAGAAGTTCCGCCGAAACGTCGAGCGCGATGCAGAGGTCGAGACCAGCCTAGAAAAGCTGGGCTGGCGCTTTGGGCTGATTTGGGAATGCGCCTTGAGCCGACAGGCAGATATCATCCTGTTGCAACGGGTCGAAGAATTCCTGCTTGATCCGTCAATCCAACGCTTAGAATTGCCGGTGCCTTAAGCAGAGTGAATGCGCAGCAGCACATACTTACGCCACCATCGGTCGCCCTTTAAGCGCCCGTCTGCAAGGCGTTCCGGAATTGGATCACGTCCTTACCCTGACTTAAATCATCAAGATGGCAGGGCCACCACTAGACCATGTTCACGTGCTCAGCCCAATGATACCAAGTCATTAAGCATCACGGATCGACATAGGGATTTTATACAACCTCACCATCCACCAACATCTGTTTAACGTCAGGCCACAGCTTCTGGATCTTGCGCTTGAGGGCGCGTCGCAGCGAGGCAAGCTCCCGCCGGGACAGACCAAGGTGATCGGCGAGCTTCTGGCCACGCAGGTCAGCATCAATGGCATCGATCAATGCCTCGAAACCGGGTTCGAGGGACAAGCGTTCCAGCACATCTGCACATAGCATCCGTACCCGCTCGATTTCCTGGATTTCATCGGTCGATGCGACAGTATAGCGATTGCCGGCCAGCGCGATCTCCTCCAGCGGCATATAGTCGACCTGTACCTTCCGCCGGGCTCGCCCGCGCGCCGCCGTCGACCATTTGCTGCGCATGATCTCGATCAGCGCTTTTTCGATCGTAACACCCGATGGGCATGCGCGTGTCCCGAGCGCGGCGCCCAGCGCATCGTGCAGCAGGTCGTTGGCCTCGCCATGCACATAGCCAGGAAAACTACGGGCCACACGGATCAGGTCGACATAGGAAAATTTGGCTGATGCCAGAAGCTGGCGTATTTCCTGCCGGGTAAGCGGCTGGCTGGACTGAACCGATGGAGGCGTGCTGCTGACCGACATTCCGGGTCCTACCTGCTCATGCGCCGAAAGGAATTTTTGCAGACAGCTGTCCGCGTTTTTTCGTATCGGCGCATGACCATGTAAGACCCCCTGCATCTATCTGCACCGAGAGCCACCAGCATCCGTCCAGATGGCAGCCCCCCGGCACGACCGCCATGCTATGCCGAGGGGACTTTAAGGTCCGGTTACTGCATAAGCGAGGGTCAGCACCCGTTTACAAAGAATCCCGCACGCGTGAGATCGCGCAGGCCCGCACAGCGGCGACGCCAGGCAAATTCTATGCGCTTCTGCTGCGCCCAGCTGCCGATCCAGTTTGGATGCCGGCGACCATGGCGCTTGTCATGGCGCCAGTAGCGGGCGGTCACGATGGCGTGCATATGGGGCTTGATGATCCACTCGCCATCGTCGCCCTGGACAGAGTGAATCGCCCAAGCGACCGCCGCGCCTTGCTGCACCAACTGGCTGTGCAGAAAGCCTTCAGCAAGCCAGCGCCAGTTCTCCGGTCGCACGTCGAGCGGGATTTCCATCATGACATGCCACGCCGCGACGGCGGTGGGATCGCCCGTCGCGACAGCAACGGCATCCGCCTCGGCCCAGACCCTGTACGGGTCATTTGCCGCCCAGAGTGGCGCGCTGTTCGGCAGCAACAGAGCTGACGCCTTGAGTTCGAACCGCCGCCCGGAAAAACGGGCAGGCATGGGACCGAACCGGTCGACAGGATCGCTATGGCGCCAGATGTAAGCGACATTGGCGACAGCCGTCTTATAGGCGGGGACACGCCCGCAATATTGCCATTCCTCGCTGATCGGCCTGACCTTGAAATCCGGCCACTCGATCCGGGATATGCTCCGGGGACGGGTTACCAGCTCGTGGCGGGCGTGACGAAGTTGATCTTGGGTGATGAACATATTGGTCTCCTGAAACGCCAACGCCGCCCACAGGGGGCGGCGCTGGCGGGCGTCCTGACGACGCGGAAGGGATTGAGATGATGACTCAGCTGGCGACCCTGATCCTCTCGACCGGGATGGCCTCGGCAAGGGGCTGCCCCGCCGGCACGAAGCTGTTGCCCGTCAGGTCGAGCCCATCCATGTCTGCCGCCGTCTTGCGCCAGCGTGCCCATGCGATCTGCTCGCCCCGGGCCAGCAAGTGACGCGGCGGCAGCTTGTCGCTCACCAGTTGGTTACGCTCGTCGATGCGCCAGCGCCGGCCACCCTGCAGCAACTCGACCGGCGCCCGATCGCTCGCCGCATAGAGCTGACAGCCCGGCATCCATTCAATGGAGAGCGGCTGGTGCAGGACCAGCGACACCAGGCAGGGCTCCGGGGATTCCAGCTCATCAAAGGTCAGATGTAGCATGTCCTTTTGCATCTCGCCCGCGAGCTCTGTCAGATGGACGACATCGTCAAATTCGCGCGGACCGCTGGTGCAAAAGGACATGGTGTGGCGTGCCGGCTCATAGGGTGGATAGCCCATGAGCGTGCGCAGCGCGAACACCCAGGCCTGACCGCGCGCGAGATAGGGATGTGTCATTCAGATACTCCAATGCTATGTTGTGCTGACGGCCTGCTGGCCGGGGATTTCCATTTTTTCCGCTCTTTCACGGATCCCGATTTCTTCTGACTTCGCTCAGGCGGCGCCCGGCGCCTTTTCAACCAGATGGATGCTGCTGCGGCGATGCATCCAGGCGCGTGTGGCCTGTTCCGCGTCGGCGCCGACATGCTGCGCCTGCTGCAGAAAATGCAGCCAGGTGCCGATCGCCTCGGTCGCTAGGTCCGCTCGCACGGCATCGAGGCGACCCGTTCCCCAGTTGCCCAGCAGCGTATCCGGCATCATGCTGGGCGCCGTGGCGAGGTTCTCCGGTGCAGCGCTGCGGTTGATCGACAGGTCCACGACATTGTTGCGGAGCACCCGCGCAAGCCGGACCATGAAGTGATGGGCGATCGTCGGCTCCGCATGGGCGGCTGCATCGATCAGGGGTGGAACGATATGCTGATCGATCTGCCAGCCAATCAGCGTGTCGGCCATGGGCAAGCGATTAGAGAGCCAGAGGAGAAGGTTTTGCTCCTTCTCGCCGGCCGCGATAGTGCCCGCTTCGCAGCTGAAGCGCCAGCGGTCGGCGCAGCGTGTGGCGATCAGCAGCCCGGCGCCGACCAGATGCGTGCCGGGCGGGGTATCGCAAGTGGCTGGTGGTATCGTGACGGTAGCGACAGCAAGGGCAACGAAGGTAACGGGTTCTTCGGTCATGGACATGTCCTGATATGCAGGCGCGCGCCATCACTTCCGGAAGCAGCCGGAGTGATAAGCGCGCGCCAATGGGTCGGATGGAGGGGAAGTTTGGCTGGCCTACCGCGCGGCGAACGCGGCCTCGTCCTGCTCTTTGCGCAAGCGCAGTTCCGCGCCGGCACGAGCGGCTACGGCCCGCAAATATGGCGCACGGGATCGCGCCCACAGCGCCGGTCGGCAGGTCGCAAATGGCAGCAGGTGCTGCAACCCGGGCTCGCTTTCCAGCCAGGTGGCCAGATCGGCCAGCGGCAGCGCGATAAGCCGCTCGTCTCCCTGCCGCCAGGCAATGGTATGCAGATAGACGAGGTAGCTGGCCAGCACATCCTCCTGCACATATTCGGCGATGGCTTTCACATCGCCGCGCCGCCAGAGGTCGCCGACGTCGCCACCCGATGTGCTGGTTTTAACCGGAATGGACAGAGCACCGCACAGCTCGGCAAGCGATGATCCCCGCCCGCCATAGGCGTCGAGAAGGTCGAGATGCGTCACATCATAGCGGCCTGCATCGGCGATGCGGGCGATGTTGCGCAGATCGTAAAGCCCCTGTCGCTGGGCTTGCAGCCTCAAGACCTGCGCGTCGAATCCGCGACCGTTCAGCGTCACCGCCATTGAACCGGGCGGAAATAGCGCGTCAGTGCTGCGCAGGAACTGCGCCTCCTGCCCGTCATGGCAGATGAAGGTATCGAGCGAGAAAGCATAGCGCCCGTCGGACCGGGAGGCGGTGAGGAAGGCGCCGGCGACCGGCTTGTGCCGGGGCCAAGGCGGGAAGCTGCCGTCCGGCATCTCCTCATCGACGACCGTTTCCAGGTCAAAGGTCACAACATATTCATGCGGATATTGAAGCGGTGGACGCTGCCATTGGCGCATAGCGTTTCTCCGTAGCATTGCGCGCCGCCGGACGGCGGTCGCGAACCGGAGCCGCAGGGGCGGCGTCATGCCATTTTTCCCCAAAGATCTCCGATCACGGAAATCTGTCATGGACGGGTCTCGACGGCCGGCCCGGAGGCGGTGCCTTTTCCACAGCGGGTGCATGCCAAGCCCATCACCGGGAGGGCGCCCCATCCCGATCCAGCACATTCAGCGACGACGCTGTTTCGCCGCGTGCCGATGCACGCTTTTTCAAAAAGGAGAATATCGTGACTTTCGACCCCAACGACCTCACCACCGCCGATATCGACGCGCTATGGGCGCGCGATCCTGATCGCAGGGGACCGGTCCTCATAACGCTCGGTCTCGATATCGAAGAACTGCCGCTCTGCGCCTTTTGCCCGATGGCCCGCTGGTACGTTCAGGACGATGCGGTCTACGCCTTCTGCAAGGAGTATCGCGACATCAAATATACGGGCACCGGCAAGGGCGTGTCCTATTGCGACGCCTATGTGATCGCGATCAACGATCCAGCTCGCGAGGCATGATGCGCGGGCGTATCGATGGCGCTGCCTCGACCTTCCGGTCAGCAGGCCGCACCTCAGTCTGCCCGCGTCGTGGCCAGTGGTCGTCATCGTCCCGCGCCGCGATCCTGTCCGCACGCCGAGCCTCGTGCAGCCACGCGGCAAGGGGATGGCGGCGAGACGGTGCAGGCTTGGCGCTGACCTTCGGCCGGTCCTCCGGCTGCGGCGTCGAAGCCGAGGCAGCCAGCGCGGCGGCAGCCTCCCGCCCGATCCTGGCGATCTGCGCCACCTCGCGAACCCGGTCTTCGGCAATCCTCTCCAGCGCTGCCTGAGCCTCGGCCGTGGCGATATCGGCCTGTTCAAGGCCGTGGCGCGTCAGCAGCTCGGCCTCCACCCGGCGCTTGCCGTCCCGCTTCTCGATAGCGCGCCGTTCCGCAATAATCTGCGCCATCAGGCGTGCAAGCGCCAGCCGTCGACGATCCTCCTCTGCTGTGTTGGCGACTGCCAGCTGCCGTGCCTTCTCGGTCTCGGTCCTTTCTATCTCCCGCTTTGCCTGGGCTTCCAGCGCGCCATCGACACATTCGATTGCGAGCCCAAGCGGCCCTGCGTCGAACAGGCGCGCCACCGGATGGATGACGGGGATCGATGGCGTCTGCGTAACAGGAAGTGAGGGACGTAGCGGCAAGGCCGATGGCAGTGTAGGCCGCTTGCGCGCTATGCCCGCAGGCGTCATCACAACACCGAGCGTCCCGGGCATGCGCACAGGCGGTGCAACGACGGGCATCGACATATTCGGTAGCGGGACCACGGCCGGCGCTTGCCGCAATGGCAATCGCAAATTTGCGATTTTGAACGACGGGGCCGCGCAAGGCGTGACCGTGCTAGCCGGAACAGAAGGGAGAGGGGCCGCGATGGTTCCCAGTGACGCCGGCTTCGCGGGCTTGTCCACGGATGCGATCGCCAGCGGCAAGGCCATCTCCTCTGCCCGCATCGGCAACTCGATCGTCGGCATGACGATCGGTTCCGGCAAAGGCCGGGCAGGCATGGCGATCATCGATGTCTCGACGTTCAGGATCGTCGCCATGATCCGCTGCGGGATCTGGCGTGGGAGAACCGGCATACCGGCCCAGCGACGCGCGACGGCGCGCGCCCGTTCCTGTTCCCGCGCCAGCGCTTCGTCCACATGACGCAATTCCTCGTCGAGCTGCGCCGTTTCCGAGCGGATCACCCGTTCGAAATTTTCCTCGTTCTTCGCAATGTGATGGCCGTTGCGGGCCATGCTGGTCAGCATGCCGTCCAGATGCACTTGCGGTTCATGGACGAGACCGCGGGCAGCATTGCTCTTCGCCGTATAGGGCTGGTTGATCCCGCTCTCATACGAGCTGATCGTCATCGCCGACGCATATATCTCGCGCATCAGCCGCATGGCCTGCGGATTATCCAGATCGGTGCGCAGCATCTCCCCCACCTGCCACTCATGGTCGCCGGTGCGAGCCATCGGACGGAAGCTGAACAGGATGTGGAGGTGCCAGTTGCGTTCGTCGCCCTCTTCCGGCGGCGCATGCAGGGTGACGACATAGGGCAGGTTGAAGCGGCCCAGCGCCTCCTCTGCCCAGACCAGGCCCGTGCGCATCATCTCATCCGGCGTCTGGCGATAATCGGCCGCCATGATGGCGTGCATCATCAGCTTGGCATTTTTCTGCGCGCCCCAGTTGACCTGCTCCAGATGATCGAAGGCGCACAGCGCCTCGTCGATATCCTTGCCGACATTGGAGACGAAATAGGGTCGGCCCGCCGCATCCACGTCCGCGCCGTTGAAGACATATTTGACGACGCGCAACGACACGCCCGCCTCTGCGGTCTTGCGCGAATAATAGCGGATGCGCACGAACACGCCGCGTTCACCCCTCCGGTCCAGCACGATGCCGCTATATTTGGGCAGGGCGCGGCTGGCATAGGGCCAGTCTCGCTTGCGCTCTTTGGGCGGTTGACGCCGGACCTTCTCCGGTCGGACCTTGGTCCTGATCAGCCGGCCCCATTTGCGGCGTTGCTGCTCGGCCTCCTGAAATTCGATCCTGAGATTATTCTCCGCCAGCAGATAGTCGCGGCGCTGGTCGCGCCGCAGCTTTTCCTCCGCCCGCATCTGCAGGCGCTGGGACGCGGCATCCAGTTTCTTGGCGACGAACGGGTTGGCGGTGTCCGCCGTCAGCACGGACAGGCGGCCGAAATTGTCGGCGATCAGCGCCGGCACATAGACGTGCGACTTCCTTGAAGTGGATTGGGGGGCAGCCTGAACCGCTATGCGGGAGGGAGACGTCTTCGCCATCGGTGAAACATTTCTTGCGCCAATCTTCAGCCCCCCAATCCTACCCTCTCCCTTCGACCGAACATTCCCTGAGTCAGGGAATGTTTCGATGCCCGAATCTCCGATCCTGCCGCCTGTCAGCCAGACAGGAGCATGAGACATGACATCGCAAATTTACGATAAGGCCGGTGGCCAGCCGGACATCGACCGCATTCTGGGCGATGCGGACGCCCGCATCGCCGAATTGGGTGAACAGCGCGCCGCCCTCGCAGAGCGCAGGCGGCGCCTCATCGAGCCCGCCTACAAGACCGTGGCCGCCAATCCGACCGACATGCACCACAAGATCACCCTCGGCGCCGTGATGGTGAACGCGGGCATGCGCGCTTATGACGCCGATGCGCTCGCCGGCCTGCTGGCCGGCACTGGGCATCATATGCTCGCCCTTGCCGACGAGCTGGTCGATACGGATCCGGCCGCATCCCTGGGCACGATCCTGATCCGCCTGCTCGATGGGCAGGAGCGCGAACTCGCCGCACGCGGTCTGTACCTGACTTGGCAGCGGCGGCTTGTCACCTATGCCGAGGATCGCGCGGAATGGCTGGCGCGGGACGAGGATTATCGTCTTGAAGGGGCTTGGCGCCAAGAACCGATGACGGCGGACCAGCGCTGGCTGGTCCGCGTCACCTGCCGCGTCCGTCATCTCGACCTGCCCGGCGACCTGCGCCGGGGAGAAGCGGCCGACTGGCTGGAACTGCACGGCGCCAACCTCAGCTACAAGGCGTTCATGGCATGAGCGCGTTCAGGTGGAGCGATCGCCACGGCGTCGATCACGATCTGGCGCACTACCAGCCCATCATCGACGAAGTAAGTGCGATCGAGGCGGAGGTGGATGCCCAATTGACCGGCCTGGAGAGCGCGGATCGCGCAGTGCGGGATCAAGCCCGCGCCGCCATCGACAAACGTCGGCACCGGCTCGTTCAGCTCCATGCGGACATCCTGCGCTGGAACAATCATGCCGAAGCCGAGATGCGTAGCGCCGCAACCGCACTGGCCGGCCAGATCGATACACTGAGCGCCGCGCTCAAGGATATGCGTCTGCTTGTGGGCCTGCATGACGAGCATGCCCGTCTTCTGCATGACAGCCGCGATGCGCCTGACCAGCGGCAGGCCACCCTGGCCGGCCCGGCCACGCCGCGCCAGATGCTGGCGCTTGCCCTGACGCATGGCACGATGAAACCGCAGACGCCGACCCGCGCCGAGGCCTGGGCCTGGCTGATCAGCCAGCCGCGCTTTCATCGCAGCCCGGTCAGTGACGGCGGATGGTTCGCCTGGGTCGATCCCGCCGGCCATAGCCATCGCCTGCATGATCCGCTGCCCATCGAACGCATGGGCATCACCCTTCTTGTACAACTGGAGACACTGCGAGACGAGTTGCGAGCGGAACAACCACTCGACACGCTGTTCCTCCAAGTCGAGCGCGGGCTCGCTTTGTTCGACATGGTTAACGTCCTAAAAGCAGATCTGGAACGGTTCGATCGTGAGGCTGAGGCCCGCGATCTGGCCGCGTGCAAGGCCTATGCCGCTGACTGGCGGTCACGGAGGACGATGTCATGACCGCCCATTACAGCCCGCATTATGGCGAGCGGCTGTCGCAGGCGCAGGAAGCAGCCCTGCACAATGCCTTTGCCGGCGTCCTGATCACGGGCGACAAGGTGGTCGACAGGATCGAAGCCATGGGCCGCCTCGACATTCTTGAAGCGCTTGGCCTGCATTCGGCGGCGACGCCGCAGGAGCGGGCCCGGCGGCTGCAAGCTCGTGCAGTCGGCACGAACCGCATGAATTGGCCGGGTCTGCGGGACGAGCTGCATAGCCAGCACAAGGTGGTGACGGATCTGCTCGACGCCCTGCGCGCCGCTCCCGGTGCGGTGCCCGTCCCCGATCCGGCGATCGTGGCGAAGCTCTGGCTGATGAAGGGCTTTGCGAGGGACGGCGACATCATCACCGTCAACGGCGTGCCCGTGCCCGCCAGTGAGGAGCAACTGCGCTGTTTCGTCGTGCTGCGATACAGGCCTCTGTTCAGCCCGCTCGCCGATCCGGCTCGCATCTATCGCGGCGATACGGACTATGATCGTACCCACACCACCGATGCGTTGCAGGCGCGTATCATCTTGGTCAGCACGCGCAGCTATCTCGACAGCCTGATTGCGCTTCAGACCGGAGGGTTCGAGCTCTTCGTCGCCATCTGGCTTCGCCAGATGGACAGGGCGGACATGCTCATCCGGCAGATGGAGCAGCAGGATCTGCCGCCCTGCTATGCGCGCAGCCGCATCAGGAACAGGGCGATCTGCCTGCGTCTCTCCTGCGCTGTCATGAACGAGTATGAGCGCGGGTTCGATCTGCTCTTCGCCTTGCGCGCAGAGTTGGGCGTCACGCACAAGTCCGTCCGGCAGGCCCTGCGATCCTCTTCATCAATGACCAGACTCCAGACCGCGCCGAACGCTACCGGTCGATATGCTGCCAGCGCCGCGGGGCATATCCGGGTTATTCACCCGACCATGAACGAGGCGCCACCTAAAGCTGCGCCCGACCTCATCCATGCGCAGGTGGACAGTGCCTTTACGCATGCTGCGCTCTTCACCGGACGGAACCCGCGCGTACGGCATGACAATGGCCGCAATGGCCGGCCTATTCGTTTCTACCGCGGTGTGGAGCCGGCGATGATCCTGCCCGTGATGCTGATTCAGATGGTGGAGAGCATGGTCGCCTATGAAGGGCCGTTCTGGATGCGGGGCGTGCCCAAAAATGCCGGTAATGGCTATCGCCTTCCAGACCGGCGGTCGTTCGACGTGATGAGCCTCGCCACGATCATAGCGATCCCGATCTGCCTTTCGAGCGCTCGCGCCATAGCTGGAGGCACTGGAGCGCAGGACGACGATCAGTGGACGAGAGATACTGTCCGCACTCTCCTCACTCCCTCGTCCAGGCAATTGGATGCCGAAGTAGAAGACGACCAGGACTACATGGACCGGCGGATGGCGACAGGCGAGAAAGCCCAGAAGACTATCGATCCGACTGAGGGACAATTTGCGGAGCGTTTCAAGAACGCCTATGGCGATGCGCGCAAGCGCGCGCGGTCCTGCGCACCGGCGACAGGAGAGCCCGGCTGGACGCAGGGCTTCCGGTTCGATGCCTGGTGGAAGCCGGATGCCGAGCTGCATTTCCTGCGACGGTGCAGCCGGTTCCTGCAATATGATCCGGAGCAGGCGCTGAAGGCGCGGGCCTGGAGCGTCCCGATGAGCCGTGTGCCGCATCCCTCCGGCCGCCCCATGACAGCGGCCGACTGCTACACCGGCCTGCCATCCCAGCATCCCCTCGAGCGCGCACAGGATCTCTTCCGGCCTTATTTCACGATGGTGCAGGCGCCAGACCGCATGGCGTCCCGTCATGGCGGGACAGTCTATCGCGAATATCTGATCCGGGAGATCGCCGCGCTGCTCCCGACCCTCAACCCCACGACAGATGACCCCTTCCTCTATGAGATGGTGTGGCGCGAAGAGATGATGGGGCCGAAGGGGAGTGAGCAGCGGCGCAAGGCTGAATATCGACAGGCAATCGCCGTGGAAGCGGCGTGGAATTGCTAGCCGGCACCCTGCCGCGTTCCTCAGTCAGGGAGTCTTTCGATCCGAATCGGTGACAATTGGATGCCCACGACCTGATCGCGCTCATGCGGTCGGCTCGCGGGAACCAGCCAATGACTTCCAAGGGTGACAAGCAAACGTCCTTTCTCGACGAGAGCAATGAAACCGACACCGGACAGAATGGGGATATGGCGCCCGTGCCTTCCCCGGATGAGGGCGCAGCACTTTCCGATCAGGAAACCTTCGCCATCGAAATCGCCGAGCAGGCAGCCGCTCTGGCCGAGGATGCCGAGGATGCCGAGGATGCCGAGGATGATAATTACACGGCGGAGTTCAAGCCCGCCCCTGAAGCGCCGGGAGAAATTCTCGTCGCCATCGGCGAGATCTTCGACTGGGAATTTCATCTGCGCGCCTATTCCCCCAGGCAGGCGGAGCATGCTTCCGCGCTGGCGCTGACGGCTGCCGATCCTCTCGCCTTCCGTCCGGTAGAACTAGTGGAGAAGGACGACCGCTACCACCTCAAGAACGGACGCTATATCCTGGAGGCCATCAAGGCCGCCCACCCTGATGACGACACCATCCTGATCCGGGCGGTCCTGTTCCCCGGCACAGAGGAGGAAGCCGTCGTCGCCATGTGCGACGATGTGCTGGGCTCCGCTGTCGCCACAAAGATGGAGATGGCCCACGGCCTGCTCAGTCTCCAGCGTGCATGCGGCATCAGCCAGATCGCGCTGGCCGAACGCTATCCCGGCCTCAACGAGGACAAGGTCAGCCGCATGCTCATCGCGGCGCGGCTCCAGCAGGACTTCCCGATCCTCTTCGACATCCTCGAAGTCCCGCACAAGGCTCCGATCTCCTACGGCGTGACGGTGAAGAGCGCGCTCAAGGCTCTGGATGAAGCAGACGTTCAGCAGACCCTCGACATTGCCGAGCGCGCCGTCGCCGACGGCATTCGCTTCAAGCCGGCGGACGCCCTCGAACTGCTCGGTATCGTACCGATGGCCAGTGCGCCCACCGCGCAGCCCAAGCCGATCACGCCGGTCGATAGCGATGACATACTCGGCCATGACGAGCAGCCGGTTGGCGCTCGTGAGCGCCATGCCGACAATATCGAGCGTCTGCGCCTGCCGGATGTGACGGCCATGAGCCTGATGGAGCGCGAGGCCGCGGCCGAAGCCTTCATTGCCGAGATCCGCCGTCACTTCGGCCTGGTCTGAGAGAGCGAGCAGGCCGGCCCAGAGACATAGCCGTGGGAAAGCGTCCTCAGGACAATGGCTCGAAAGCCAGCCGCAAGGCTGCCGCGCGTGGAAAATCCGCGCCCGGCAGCACGCGTCCCGTTCCGGTCTACAGCCAGTTCCCTTCGGACTTGCCTATTTCCCGCAATGAGATTCAAATCGTTCTGGCGGCGCTTGGCCCTGACCTTGCCGCCCTGTTTTCGGAGGATGGATAATGAAACACGGCCGTGGATCAAAAGGTGGCGCCAGAATGCGGGCCTATATCTATCTGCGGCTGAGCGTCGATAAAGAGGATGGCAAGGCGCAGAGCATCGACGCCCAGCGCACCGCCATCCATGACTATGCCCGGCGCAACAATATCGAGATCGTCGAGGAGTTTGCCGACACCGGCCTTAGTGGCCAGTCCTCGAAGAGACCCGCCTTCAACCGGATGATCGAGCAGGCGACGGATGGCACGAATCCCGTCGATATCGTCCTGATCTATCGGATCGCCCGTCTGGCCCGCAATATGCGGGTATTCTTCAATTCGCTCGATGGGCTTGCGGATGCAGGCGTCGAGGTGATTTCCATCACCGAGAATTTCGGCGAAAGTCGCCGCACCAAGCGCATGGGCCAGACCATCTCGGCCATGGTTGCTGAACAGCAGGCCATTGACGCCTCGATCTACACATCCAAGAGCCGTCGCGAGAACGCCCGGCAGGGCTTTTATAATGGCGGTCCGGTGGCCTTCGGCTACGAAACCTATGTCGCCAGGAAAGATGGCGACAAGGAACGGATGAAGCTGCGCATCGTCCCGGCCGAAGCAGCGGTGGTCGATCAGATATTTAATTGGGCCGATATGGGCCGCGGCGGACGCTGGATCGTAAGTGAGCTCAACCGGCGCGGCACGACGCTGCGCGGCGCAAAGTTCTCCAACGGCAATCTTTCAGGCATACTGCGCCGTGTCACCTACACCGGTATCTATTACGACAAGACCGTCGACGACGACGGCAACGTCCCCGATCCAGAGGACTGGATCGCCGTCGTCTGCCCGGCTATTATCGATCAGCCGCGGTTCGACCGTGTCAACGCGCTGCGGGCTTCTCGCAATCCGCGCCGCACCGCTCCCCATATTGTCGCTGGCACCACGATGCTGACCGGGATCGCGAAGTGCGGTACGGCAGGTTGCGCCTGCGCCATGACGATCCGCACCGGAAAGGGTGGGCGATACAGCTACTATGTCTGCGCCAACCGCGTAAACAAGGGGCAGTCTTGCCCAACTCCGAGCATGCGGCGAGAGGTGCTGGACGATCTCGTTCTGGATACCGTTGAGAAGCAGTTGCTCGCACCTGAGCGGCTACAATCGCTTCTTGCCGACGTGCTGGACCTTTCAGACCAGAAGCGCGTCCAGCGCGAGCAGGAGCTTTCTCATGCCAAGGCCGAGCAGACCCGACTGAGAACAGGTATCGAGCGCCTGCTCATTCTGGTCGAAACGGGACAGATGGGTCCGCGCGATCCCATTTTCGCCAAGCGTATGGAAGAGAATCGGTCAGCGCTCGCTGCGGCGACGACGCGTATAGATGCCCTTGAAACGCAACTCGCGCAGGGATCGCGCAAGATTACCCCGGCGACGATCAGCCGCTTTGGAGACCTGCTCTCCGCGAGACTACGCGACGAAGACCCAACGCTGCGTAAGGATTATCTGCGGATGCTCGTCTCTGATGTCACCGTTTCCAATTCGCAGATCACCATATCTGGCCCGAAGGCCGTTCTGGAGAATGGTGTCTGCAACGGTGCCCCGCGTCTGATGGGCACGGTGCCCATCTTTGACCGGGAATGGTGCCCCAAGGCGGACGAAAGCGATGAATATGAATCGCCGCTTCTACTACCCTAGAGCCGCCATTTAACGCAAATGATCGCCTTCCTTCGTCCCCGGATTGCCCCCAGCGCTATGACCTAAAGGAACCGTTTTACTCATCCGTCGAGGAACGATCACCCTGCGGCAAACCATCACATCGAAAGGATTGACCGTCCATGCGGCATTTGCCATGATTTGAATATGGGGATCGCGGTCTCCCCACGAGGCGACAGGCTCAAGAATCGCGTCCTACTTTCAACAAGGACGCATCATGTCTGTTCTCAACACGATCTCACCGGATAAACTCGTTCGCTTGGTCGGTATTCCGACCGGGCCTGTTTTGATCGACGTTCGACCCGAGGAGGAATTCTCGGCCGAACCGCTGCTGATCCCTGGATCGTTGCGAAGGTCCGCCAGCGATGTCAGCGCCTGGGCACGAGCATTCCACGGCCAGTCGGTCGTTGTTGCTTGTCGGGACGGTGGATCGCTGAGCCAAGGCGTCGCCGCCCGGCTGCGCCACGACGGCGTGTCAGCGGAGGCGCTGGAGGGCGGTGTGGCCGGATGGGCGAACTCTGGTCTTCCAATGGTGCCGAACACCGTGCTGCCGCCCCGCGATGCCGAGGGACGGACCGTCTGGGTGACGCGCGGTCGCCCCAAGGTGGACCGGATCGCCTGCCCGTGGCTGATCCGCCGCTTCATCGATCCGAGCGCGATCTTCCTGTTCGTGGCGCCCTCCGAGGTTCAGGGCGTCGCCGAGCGCTTTGGCGCCGCTCCCTTCGACATCGAAGGCGAAGGCGTCACTTGGAGCCATCGGGGTGAGCTATGCACCTTCGACGTCATGGTCGAGGCATTCGGCCTCAGCGGTCATGAGTCACTCAAACGCCTCGCGCCGATCGTGCGCGGTGCCGATACCGGCCGCCCCGACCTCGTGCCCGAAGCGGACGGGTTGCTTGCCGCCTCGCTCGGCCTGTCGCGCATGTATGCCGACGATCAGGAACAGCTCGAGGCCGGGATGCTCCTCTACGACGCCTTCTATCGCTGGTGCCGCGACGCGACCGACGAAACCCATAATTGGGTCTCGCACCAGCCCGCGAAAGCCCGCGCCAAAGCGCAGGTGCGGCCATGAGCGGCGCGGTGACGGAACTGCCCGTAGGCAGCGAAGCAGGCACGCCGGATCACGGCATCACATTTGGTGAAGCCGTGCGCGTCTGGGCGCGGATCGCATCGCTGAGCTTCGGCGGCCCCGCTGGCCAGATCGCGGTAATGCACCGCATCCTCGTCGAGGAGAAGCACTGGATCGGTGAGGAGCGCTTTCTGCACGCGCTCAACTATTGCATGTTGCTGCCCGGCCCCGAAGCGCAGCAGCTTGCCGCCTATATCGGCTGGCTGCTTCACAAGACCAAGGGCGGTCTGGTCGCAGGCGGACTGTTCGTGCTGCCCGGCTTCCTCGCAATCCTGGGCCTCAGTTATCTCTATGTGCTGCTCGGCCATGTGCCGCTGATCACCGGGTTGTTCTTCGGCTTGAAGGCGGCGGTCCTCGCGGTGGTGATCCAGGCGGTGGTGCGGGTCGGATCGCGTGCTCTCAAGAACAACGTCATGCGCGGGATCGCGGCGGCCGCCTTTGTCGCGATCTTTTTCCTCAATGCGCCTTTTCCGCTGATCGTCCTAGCGGCGGGCATCGGCGGCTATGTCGGCGGACGGCTGGGCTTGTCGGCCTTCAAGGGCGGCGGCGGACATGGGAGCGCGGGCGGGAATGTCGTCCATGACCGCGATACCGCGCTCGGCGAAAGCCTGCCGGATCATGCCAAGCCCAACCTTGGCTGGTCGCTCAAGATTTCCGGGACATTCCTGTTCCTTTGGCTCGCGCCGGTCATCGCGCTGCTGGTGCTTCTCGGCCCCGATGACGTGTTCACGCGCATCGCAACCTTCTTCAGCCAGATGGCGATGGTTACATTCGGCGGCGCTTATGCCGTGCTGGCTTATGTCGCGCAGGAAGCGGTAGGCACCTATCATTGGCTCAGGCCCGGCGAGATGCTCGACGGCCTTGGCCTGGCCGAGACGACGCCGGGGCCGCTGATCATGGTCACGCAGTTCGTCGGCTTCCTCGCGGCGTTTCGCGATGCGGGCGCATTGCCGCAATTGGTCGCGGCCACGCTGGGCGCGATCCTGACGACATGGGTGACGTTCATGCCCTGCTTCCTGTGGATCTTCGCGGGTGCGCCGTTCGTCGAGCAGTTGCGCGGCAACCGGACGCTCTCGGCCGCACTCAGCGCGATCACGGCGGCCGTCGTGGGCGTGATCCTCAACCTTGCCGTCTGGTTTGCGATCCACACCTTGTTCCAGGACGTGCGGGTGGTCCGGGTCGCGCGGTTCGCCTTCGACTTCCCGGTTCTGACCTCGCTTTACCTCCCGGCGGCGCTGCTGGCCGCCGGCGCCGCGATAGCCGTGTTCCGGTTCAAGGTCGGGATGATCCCGGTCCTCGCGGCAAGTTCCGCGATCGGTGCGGCCCTCTATCTGTCAGGCGTGGTCCAATGATCCCGCTGCTGCTCAAGGAGATCATGATGAAGCGTATCACCACGTTCGGCCTGTTGGGGCTTCTCGCTCTGAGTTCGCCCGCATTGGCGGCTGAACCCTGGGAACAGGCGGTCGCCACCGCCATCGGCAAACCGGGCGCCGAGATGCCGGGCGGTGTCTATCGCATCGGCCTGCCGCGCAGCGACCTGCATGTGGTGCTCGACGGCGTGACCTTGAAACCGGCGCTGGCGCTCGGCTCCTGGCTGGCGTTCGTACCGCATGGCGGGGGTCAGGCGATGGTCATGGGCGATCTGGTGCTCACCGATACCGAAGTGAATCCGGTGATGGCCAAGCTTGTCGCCGGCGGAATCGAGATCACCGCGCTCCACAACCATCTGCTGCGGAACACACCCCACACCATGTATATGCACATCGCCGGGCATGGCGATCCGGCGCAACTCGCCAAGGTGCTGCACGATGCGCTGGCGCTGAGCGGCACGCCCTTGTCCGCGCCTCCGGCGGCAAGCCCCGCCGCGCCGGAGACGATCGACCTCGACACCGCCGCGCTCGACCGCATCATGGGCCACAAGGGCAAGATCGGCGGCGGCGTCTATGCATTCGGCATTCCCCGTGCCGAGGCACCGCGCGATGGTGGGATGGCGTTACCGCCCGCGATGGGCGCGGCCATCGCCATCAACTTCCAGCCAACCGGCGGCGGCAAGGCGGCGATCACCGGCGACTTCGTGCTGACAGCGTCGGAGGTCAATCCGGTGCTGCGCGAGTTGCGGCAGAACGGGATCGAGGTGACGGCGCTCCACAACCACATGCTCGACGACGAGCCGCGCCTGTTCTTCATGCACTTCTGGGCCAATGACGACGCGCAGAAGCTCGCGCGCGGGTTGACCGCCGCGCTCAGCCATGTCGCGGTCGCGGCGAACTAGGGCGCAGCGATGAAACCCTGGAGGGGATGTGCAGCGGCACTGCTGCTGGCGCTGCCGGGGTGCAGCCAGGCACAACCGACCGATCCGCACTCCCCTCTCGTGCTGGAGCGAACGATCTCGCTCCCCGACACCAGGGGGCGCATCGACCATCTGGCGGTCGATCTGGCGGACCATCGGCTGTTCGTTGCCGAGATCGCCAACGGCACGGTCGATGAGGTCGATCTTGAGGCCGGCAAGGTCATCGGCCGCATCGCCGGCCTTGGCGAACCGCAGGGCGTCGCCTGGCTTCCGGCGACCCACGAATTGGTGGTCGCCTGCGGTGACGGCTCGGTCCGCTTCTATGACACAGAGCTTCACGAGCGGGCGCGGATCGCGCTTGAGGACGATGCCGACAATGTGCGGGTCGATCCGCGCAACGGCCATGTCATCGTCGGCTATGGCAAGGGCGGCCTCGCCACGATCGATCCCGTCCGTCACACGGTTCTCGCCCGATTGGCGCTGCCCGGCCATCCGGAGGGGTTTCGGCTGTCCGGATCGCGCGCCTATATCAATATCCCCGATGACGGCTCGGTGATCGCGGCCGACATCGACCAGGGAAAACAACTGGCACGCTGGCCGACCGGACTGCACCGGCTTAACTTCCCGATGGCGGTCGAGCCGTCAGGCAACCGGATCGTGATCGCCTATCGGCTCCCGGCGGCGCTGGCGACGATCGATACAGCGAGCGGCCAAACGCTCTCCCTCGGATCAGCTTGCGGTGATGCCGACGATCTATTCCTGGTGCGCGATCATATCCTGCTGGTCTGCGGCGCCGGCCATGTCGATGTGATCGGCGCCGATGGACAGAGCGCGTGGGCGCAAACTGCTGGCGGCGCACGCACCGGGCTCTATGTGCCGGAGCTGGACCGATTGTTCGTGGCGGTTCCGGCCCATGGTCATCCCGCCGCGATCTGGGCGCTCAAACTGAATCTCGCGCAGCCCCAGCGCTGAAGCACGGCGGCGTCAGAGATATTTGGCCAGTTCACCCAGCTTAGCCAGTTCGTCGCGCGTCGCCTTGGGCAACGGCCCGACCAGTTCCTCCAGATGATGTTCGATATGATCGCTGACCAGCAGTGTCTTGGTCTTGTCGAGCGCAGCGACCACCGCCTGCATCTGCTGCGCGATCTGGAGGCCGTCCCGGCCTTCGGCAACCATTTCGACGATCTTGGCGAGATGGCCCTGCGCGCGCTTCAGGCGGTTGAGAAGATCGGGATTGGCGGCATGGCTCATGCAAATGTCCTGCTCAATGCGGTAGCGCGATCCATCCGTGAACGGCGACATAGAGGCCGACGATCAGGATGACCCCACCCGAAACATAGGGCGCCTTGCGGACGATCTCGCCAAAACCGCTCCAGCGCTTCGTCACCTGCTTGACGCTGATCGCGGCGATGACGCCCGACGCGACCATGGTGATGGCAAGCCCGATGCTAAAGCACAACACCAGCACGGCGCCCAGCGCGAGCCGCTGGAGCTGGAGGCAGAGCAGCAGCACGGTGATCGCGCCCGGGCATGGGATCAGACCGCCGGTCAGGCCGAACAGGATGATCTGGCCGGTGGTGACATTGCTGTTCGCGAAGCGGCGCCGGATGTCCTCTGCATGGGCCATTTCGTGCGCATCGACAAAGCCGCCGGTCGCAACCTCCAGGCCGCGTTCCTCGGCTTCCTCGAATTCTTCATGTTCATGGTGGTCGTGATCGCCGTGATGATTATGCCCGTGGCCGTGGGAGTGGCCGTGATGGTGCCCATGATCGTGGTGATAGTGTTCGGCTGCAATCTGCTCGCGGCGGGTGCGCCATAGCATCCAGGCGGCGATCACGACGATCAGCACGCCGGATGCGAGCTGGAAATAGGGTTCGGTCGCTTCCGCGTTGAGGCCGCCGAACAGCCACATGCCGCCGAGCGCCACGACCCAGACCACGACCGTATGGGAGAGCGTCGCCGCCAAACCCAGCAGCACGGCCTGGCGCACTGTTCCCCTGACCGCGATGATGAAGGCCGCCATCATCGTCTTCGAATGGCCCGGTTCGAGCCCGTGCAGCGCGCCGAGCAAGATGGCGGTAGGCACAAACAGCCACGCATGGGCGGCGCTTTGTTGAAGCAGGTCTGCAAGAGAGGTCATGGCGTGGCGTTTAGCATGAGCTTTCGCATCATCCCATCCCCCTGGATAGGATATTTATCGATAAACGAACCTTATTGTGTTCTGGAGATTACTCCTCATCGCCTGATGAGCATCGGCGCCCGCTGGCTCAATCTACAAGTAGCGCGAGATTGCCTTGAAACCCTCGATCGCCCTGTTCGAGGGCGATCGGCGGTTCGCGGTGGTGGTCCGCTTGCCGGATGCCCAGCGCGACGATCTTGAAACGCTTGGCGTCATCCCGGTCATGCTGCCGGCGGCCGAAGGCCAGGCTGGTGCTGCCGGCGATTACGGCTTGGACAGCCCGCCTGAAGATCGGTCCCATGCCAAAGGCCAAGTTGGCGACCTCGTAGGCAAACGCAATGCCGGCGCCCGGATGGGCATCGGCATTGTGATCCAGCAAATATCAAGCCGGTCAGACTGCACCGTCCCTTCGGAATGCTGGTCGCGGATACGTAGCCAGAATCTCCGCAATCGATTTGAACTCCATGACCGTCATCGATCGCCGTTGTCACTACGCTGGCGTAGCAAAGGCGGTTTATAGGTCATTTTCGGCGGAAACCAACGGTATGTGGTGACCCGCGATGATGAACACTACATTTACGCTGTAACACCGCCCTAATGCTTGCACATTCGAATCAATTCGGATGGGCCGCCGCCGCAGTCGAGTCTATGACGGAAGAACTTCGACAGTCATGGAATAAGACGATCGTGGCCGCGGTGGCGCAATCGGGCGCGGTGCTCCTTCGCCTCCGGGCAGATTACCAGCAGCCAGTGGCTGTTCAGCCTTGGCACTGGCTTGGGGCGCAGAACCACCGGGGCCGGCCGCGCTCCGTCCACCGCCGCTGGCGACGTTTACCCACCACATACCGGCGTCCGGCCAAGTGATCGTGACCTTGCCCTCGGCATCGGTCGTGAGATCAAGCTGCTGAATGCCATCGCGATAGCGAACGCCACCGTTTACCGCGCTCACGGAAAGGTCGGCCGCCGGCTTGCCATCAAGCAGGAACTGGAAAGTGGCAGCCTCGCCGCTCGCCAGTTCGGTAGGGTGCGTAACCGGAACCATCTCAAGTCCCTTGCCGGTCGGCTTGAAAACCGCGGTGGTCGGCTCTCCAGCGGTCGCAAAGGTCTCGATGCGGCTCGTATTGACCGCGCTCCATACATCGGTCGCCCCGGCGGGCACAGCTTGAGCGAGCGTTGCAGGCGTGGTCCCGCGCGGAAGCATCTTCCGTTCTCCGTTCAGCAGGTAGCTGCCGCTCACCGATTCAGAAACGATTGCGATCTTGTAGGTGCCGGGCTGCACGACATGGACATCGAAAGTCTGACGCAGGCGGCCCTTCGCGCTGTTCTCGACCGCTACCTTGCTGCCATCCGGCGCGAGCGCGAACGGTTCCCAATTCTGCACGGCGTGATCGAAATAATAGAGGTCCGTCGATAGGGCCGCATCGACCGTCAGCCATTCGTCGCCGCTACCGACGAACATGGTCTCGGAAGGAAGCATCCACGACCGGGGCGCTGCCTCGACAGCGATCGGCGCAAGCGCGGCTCCCATGGCGAGGGCCGACAGGATCGACGTGCGGATCATCTTCACAGGCATAGCTCCCCCTTAACGCCGGGCGTTCAGTGAGACGCGGCCAAGCTCGAACTTGCCGCTCGTCGATGCAGTTGCCTGGGTTCCCGACCAGGTGAAGGGCAGACGCACCGCTTCGCGTCCACCGGCCTCGCGTGCTGCTTCGACGACGAGGACATAGTTCCCCGGTGTCAGCGCGGGCATACCTCCCCGACCGGCGGTGAAGCTGAGCGTATGCGATCCGGCCGGACGGGTTGCGCCGCTCACGCCGTCGGCAGGAACACTGAGCATTCGTCCGGCAGCACGCCACCAAAGACGCACGTCGCGCAGCCATTTGGCGCCCGCATTGTTGCGCTTGTCGACATCATAGAGAATGCTGAGGGTCCGGGGAGCGCTGCCCGCCTTCTCCAGCCAGACCGCCACATAGGGGCGATGATATTCGGCAACCGACAATCGCGGCAGCGTGAACGAAAGGTCAATCGTCTGCGCGCCAGCTGGCGTTACCCCAAAGCCGCTTGAGCCGAGAGCCGCCGCAGTCAATCCCGTCAAGCGAAAACGCATGCATATATCCCTGATTTCGATTGCTTCTAAGAGGCCGTTTCGAAAGGGGTTGAGCGGCTGAGGTTCGTGTGATTCCGGGGGTTTTGCAGACAACCCGGAGATCTTGATGTGGACCCCAGCCACCCGCGTGCAGCATACGCGTGTTTCGAAGCGTTACCAGACGGATTTGAGCGATGC
>NZ_VYQA01000008.1:0-233013 GCF_008710165.1 Sphingobium limneticum
CGACCACGTCCGGCCATTTCGGCCTAATTCGAGGAACGACCTATTTCGACGTAAGCAGTCATTCGGTAATCATAAACGATCAAAATGAGGCGCAATGTTGCGCTGCGGCAAACTTCTGGCTAAGGAAGCGGCAATCGCATGGACCCGGTGCAATTCCGGGTGGCTATTCCGGCCGCCGATCCGCCGGACAACGCACTTCGCACTCCAATATCACGCCACTCTTCGAAGACGGCGCTGCTGCGATCTTTGCGGAATATCACATTGATGAACATCACACCCTTTGCCCGGTATCGTGCTGAATGGTGCAACGGCGCCGGTAGCGTGCGCCGCGATGTGCTTGCCGGTATGGTTGGCACTTTCGCGCTCATTCCCGAGGTTATTGCCTTTTCCTTTGTCGCCGGCATTGATCCCGAAGTCGGCCTTTTCGCATCTTTCGTGATCGGGATCGTCATCGCTATTGCCGGCGGCCGACCGGCGATGATCTCCGGCGCAGCTGGCTCGGTCGCACTAGTCGTAGCAGCTCTGGTTCACAGCCATGGCCTTCAGTACCTGCTTGCCGCGACGATCTTGGCTGGCATCCTTCAGATCGTCTTTGGCCTGCTCAAGCTGGACGTCCTGCTGCGGTTCGTGTCGCGGTCCGTCCGGACTGGCTTCGTGAACGCTTTGGCGATCCTGATCTTCTCGGCGCAAGTGCCGCAGATGCTGGGCGTAACCTGGCACACCTATGCGATGATCGCTGGCGGTCTCGGGATAATCTACCTGTGGCCCCGCCTGACGACGGCCATTCCGTCGCCGCTCATCTGCATCGTAATCTTGACGCTGATCAGCGTCGCTTTCCCGATGCCGGTTCACACCGTCGCTGACCTGGGTCGATTGCCTGCGTCGCTTCCTTCGTTCCATATTCCCGACTTCCCGCTCACCCTAGAGGCGTTTCGGATTGTGGCGCCCTACGCTTTCGCGATGGCGGCAGTTGGCCTGCTGGAATCGATGATGACCGCGAGCGTGGTCGATGAGCTCACTGAAACCACCAGTTCAAAGGCGCGGGAATGTACGGGTCTTGGCCTCGCTAACGTAGCTGCCGGCCTCTTCGGCGGCATCGCGGGCTGCGGCATGATCGGTCAAACCGTCGGCAATGTGCGGTACGGTGGCCGAGGGCGCCTCTCGACCCTTGTTGCAGGCGTCTTCCTGCTGATCGTCATGGTTCCGCTGCGTCCTTGGATCGCTCAGGTGCCGGTTGCCGCGCTCGTCGCGATCATGATCATGGTGTCGATCAGCACATTCTCTTGGGGATCGCTGTCGGATCTTGCGCGACATCCCAAGGTCTCGGGGGTCGTCATGCTGGCCACGGTGGCGGTGACGGTTGCAACGCATGACTTGTCTGCCGGGGTCGCGGTCGGCGTGGTTCTCAGCGGCGTGTTCTTCGCCTTCAAAGTGACCAAGCTCATGCGCGTCGAAGAAGACTTTGATCCTCTGACCGACACGCGGACCTATATCGTCTCCGGCCAGATTTTCTTTGCCAGCGCCGAGATTTTCGCGGACCAGTTCGACCTGCGCGACACAGCGCGAAACGTCCGGATCGACCTGACAGCGGCACATCTCTGGGATATCACGGCCGTGGGTGTGTTGGAGGACATCGTCACGAAGATGCGACGACACGATATACGGGTGGAATTGATCGGCCTCAACCAGGCCAGTGCGATCCTCGTCGACAGGCACGCACCAATTGTTCGCCAATCCACGGGCTGATGGTCTGCTTATGCCTATTATGATCGTCTGAGGTTCTGCAGCCGGAGCGGTTCAAATTCCGGTCGCTGCCGGGGGTTGCTCATTCCATTGAAACGCATGACGCGATCGGCGTTAGGAAAGATACGCATTGGTTTGATGCCCGGTGAATCGATCAGCCCGCATCGTCGGAAGGCGCTATGTTGCCTCATTCGCGCTGGTTCGTTTCGCTCACCGGCCAGACACCGAGCAAATCGCCTGTCTTGGAATTCTCGACGCGCAACTCCGCGAAGTCGCCGATGATCATGCACTGCGGTCGTTCATGCAGCCCGGCCCGCTGGAAACATCGCACTGGTCCACCCGCCTCGGCTGATTGGAGGCGGCCAGTGATCCGCAAGGCAAATCCGCGTACGGCATCAAAATCGTCCGGCGCCATCCGCTTGACGATGTCGAGCCTGCGCGCGCTCTTGCCCGCATCGTCTCCAATAAGGCGGGCAATCGCCAATTCGCCCTGGGCCTGACCAGACGGATCGGTGTTGATCGCGCCGGAAAGTGGGGTGGCAGGGCACTCTGGGGCCGTCGACCAAGGCCTGGCGATCCAGAAGCCCTCAAACGCGGCCTTGCCTTCCCCGGTCTCGGTGATTCCCCATAGTGCGCGTTCCCACCGCATGGGGTTGATCCACACGCGCAAAGTCGACTTTGCCTCGTCATACCGCCATCCGAACGGCGCAGTGCGTTCGCCCTCGACCGGTCCCTCGCAGCCGAACGGTAGCATGAGATCGAAGCGCCGGCCCGCCGCTGCCTGCACCGCTTCCGGCAAGGGACGTGAAGCACTCGCCGCGTCGATCGCATCGGCGACTAGGTCGAGCAGTCCGGCTCGTTCCAGAGTGGGGGGCGGCGCAATGGCTGTTGGCGCAGGCGGCGCTTCGCCTTGAGGCGTCAGAGCGGCCGCCACTAGAGGCGCAGGTTCGGGAGCCGTCGCGCGACCGATCAGGAAGCCGCCGCCACCCACCAGCAGCACCGCGGCAAGCCCGCCGGCGATGGCCAATCGACTGGAATGGGGGGTCGGCTCTTGCATAAGCCCCTCCTAGCAAAGCATCTTCCGCTCTCCCACCCCGAAGACCATTGGTGCGTCTTTCGTTGACAGACGGCGGCCATAAACCGAGGCAGGGAAGCCATGACGCTCGATCAACTTCTTACCCTCCTGGTTCTGGCGACGGTCGTCGCCGCGCTCATCTGGGACAAGGTGCGAGCCGATGTGGTGGCGCTGAGCGGGGCAGCCCTACTGCTGATAACGGGCGTGGTCAGGCCGGTCGAAGTGCAGAGCGCCTTTGCCAGCCCCGCAATCATGGCGCTCGCATCGCTGTTCGTCATCGCCTACGCGTTGGAATTGAGCGGACTGCTGGACCGCGCGATTGTGTTGGGTGTCAACCTGTGCAAGCGCATGGGATCGAAAGGGATCTGGCTACTCCTCACCATGATCGGCTGTGCCTCCTGCTTTCTCAACTCGACCCCCATCGTCGTGCTGGGTGCCCCCGTAATCCGTGACATCGCGCAGTCGCTGGGCCAGTCGCCCAAGCGCTATCTGATGCCGCTTTCCTACATCACCGTGCTGACTGGCTGCTGCACGCTCATCGGCACCTCGACTAACCTGCTTGTCGACGACATGGCGCGCGTCGCGGGACAACCCCGCTTCGGCTTCTTCGAGATCACGCCCGTGGGTCTGCCCGTCGCGATCGTCGGCGGCCTCTACCTTCTGCTGGTGAGCGGGCATATGCTCGCTCGGCCCGAGGAGGAGACGCAATCGCATCCCAAGGCGATCGACCCGCACGCGATTCATAGCGCTCAGGTCGGAGACGCCACGCTGTTTGCCGAGCCACGCATCCTGCATCCGCGCAAGGCCGCACTGGCCGCCGGAATATTCGTGGGCGTCATCGCGCTTGCCGCGTTGAACGTTGCGCCGATCGCCGCGACCGCGCTGACCGGGGCCGTCCTGCTCATTCTTCTGCGCGTGATCAGCCCGGATGAGGCCTATGCCGGCCTCAAGCCCGAAATCCTTATCCTGATCGCCGGGATGGTCGTGATCGGTATCGCCATGGACCAGAGCGGGCTGGCGTCGCAGGCGTCGGAACTGCTCATCGCCAGTGTGGAAGGGCTCAGTCCACTCGTCGCACTCATCGTGCTCTACGGCGTCACCATGGTCCTGACCGAACTTCTCTCCAACGCCACGGTCGCGGTATTAGTGACGCCTGTCGCCGTCGCGCTGGCCGACAGTCTAGGGGTCAGCCCGCGTCCCTTCCTAATCGCCGTCATGATTGCAGCCAGCGCGGCTTTCGCCACCCCGTTTGGCTATCAGACCAACGTCATCGTTTATCAGATGGCAGGCTACCGCTATATGGATTTTGTGCGCGTCGGGCTTCCGCTCAACTTCATCACTTTTGCCGTGGCCATCGTTGCGATCCAGGCGGCCTTTCCTTTCTAGAGCCGACTTATCGGACGTTTTTGCTGAAAAAATTAGAAAGCGCCGACGGCAAGGAGCAGCGCGAAAGTAAGCGCAACTGATGCGATTATGCTCCAGACGAAACCGGAGTCTAACTGTCGCTTCATAATCGTTCTCCAAAAGTCAGACAGCGAACGATCCAGTGCCGTTCAGGCGCGATCCGCCTACGTTCTCACGGTGGATGGCCATAAGGATGCCGAGCAGGATCAGCACCGTCATCATCGCTGAGCCTCCGTAGGACATGAGTGGCAGCGGAATGCCGACGACCGGCGCCAGCCCCATCACCATGGCAAGGTTGATCGACACATAAAGGAAGATGGTGAAGGCCAGGCCGCAAGCCGTCAGTCGAGTGAAGATCGTGTCACCGGCGACACCCAGGCGCCAGCCCCAGCGAATGAGATAACCGTAAGTCAACACGACGAAGAGGCCGCCCATGACGCCCCACTCTTCCGCCATTGTCGCGAAGATGAAATCGGTATGCGCTTCGGGCAGATAGGCTAGGTGGCTTTGGGTGCCATCAAGGAAACCCTTGCCGAACAGTCCGCCTGATCCGATCGCTATTTTCGATTGGGTAATGTGATAGCCCGTGCCCAATGGATCGCCTTCCGGGTCCATGAACACCAGCACCCGGTTTTTCTGATAATCGTGCAGCATGCTCCATGCGACGGGGAGTGCGGCAAGAAGAGCGGCACCCGCTGTCAAGAACCAGCGTAGTCCGACACCGGCGAGAAAGATGACGAGCACGCTCGCCATGGAAATCATCATGGCGGTGCCAAGGTCGGGCTGGAGCATGACCAGCGCAGCGGGGACAGCGAAAAGGGCGATCGGCGCAACAAGCACCGATGGCGTGCTGACATAGATCGCCGGTAGCCGGTGAAAAAACTTGGCGAGGCTGAGCACGACCGCGATCTTCATAAACTCGGACGGCTGCAACCGTATAAAACCGAGGTCGATCCAGCGTTGCGCACCCATACCGATTTTGCCGAACAGTTCGACGATCAGCAGCAGTACGAGCGTGACGCCGTATAGCGGATAGGCAATGTCCATCCAGCGGGCCACGGAGATGCGCGACAGAGCGAACATCAACCCGGACAGCAGTACAAAGCGAAGGCCCTGGTTGGAAGCCCAGGGCGAAATCGAGCCGCCAGCTGCGGAGTAGAGGGTAGCAAGACCGAACAGTACGATCGCCATCAATGTTGCCAGCATCCCCAAGGGAAGGGTGCGGATGGCTGCGGGGACGAGCGACAACGCGGTAATGCTCCAGATACTGTCATGGAGGGCGGCCTGCCGCCCGTCTTCGGGTGGGTCAGATTGCCGGTTTTGATCGTTCCGGTTGCGCCCAGCGTAAGATGGCGTAGCCGATAATTCCGGACAGAAATGAACCAGCCAGGATGCCGATCTTGGCTTCCGACTGGAGCAACGCTTCGCCGGGAAATGCCAAAAGCGTGATGAACAAGCTCATCGTGAAGCCGATGCCGCACAGAAAGGCGACGCCGAGCATCTGTAGCCGGCTTGCATGAGCGGGCAGGTCCGCGAACCCCAAACGGATCGCAAGCATGGAAAACCCGAAGACGCCGATCACCTTACCCATCAGCAAGCCGAGCGCCACGCCCAGCGTGACCGGCGCAGCCAGTGCTTCGGCGGGCAGGCTCAGCACCGGGACGCCCGCATTGGCGAGGCCGAAAATCGGCACGATCAGGAAGCCAACCGGCAGATGCAGGAAATGCTCAAGCCGGTGCAGCGGACTTTTCGTTTCACTGTCCGGACGCGCAGGGGTCCGGTCCATTGGGATAGTCAAAGCCAGGACGACACCAGCCAGCGTCGCGTGAATGCCGGATCGGTAGACCAGCACCCATAGCAGGATACCCAGTAGCAGGTACGGGCTGAGACGACGCACCTTGAACCGATTGAGGGCGACCAGCGCGGCGACCACACCTCCCGCTGCGGCAAGGTCGATGACCGACAGGTCAGCCGTGTAGAAAAAAGCAATGATAACTACGGCGCCCAGATCGTCGATAATCGCCAGGGCCGTCAGGAATATCCGGAGCGACGCCGGCACACGGCTGCCAAGCAGCGAGATAACGCCAAGTGCGAAGGCGATATCAGTGGCTGCCGGAATGGCCCAGCCATGCACCGATGCGCCTTGGTTGAAAGCAACGTAAACAAGGGCAGGAGCGATCATCCCTCCGGCTGCTGCGATCCCTGGCAGGACACGCCTCGACCAGCTCGAAAGCTGGCCATCGAGCATCTCGCGTTTGATCTCCAGACCGACAAGCAGGAAAAAGACCGCCATCAGCGCATCGTTGATCCAGTGTCCCAGAGATAGCGGCCCGATATAGAGATGAAGCAGTGCTTCATATCCCGGGCCAAGCGGAGAGTTGGCGATGATAAGGGCTGCCGCTGCCGCGCCCATCAGGACGAGTCCAGCAGAAGATTGCGCATCCAGAAATCGGCGCAGGGCACTGGGATGGATGCGGTGATAGTCCGTCATGCGGTCGGCCTTGGCTGTGGGTCGTCAGGGTTGAGGGTTGCTGGCCGCCCAAAAACACCCGCCAAAGCGAGCGACACAAACTGCCGAAGCTGCTGATATTCACAAAAGCGAGTACGAGGCAAATTGGAAGTTTCGTTGCTGCTTATAGCTACAGGCTATAAGGCATAGGCATGCCGACGTTACAGCAGCTTCGATACCTGGTCGCGGTCGCCGACACGCTGAGTTTCAGCCGTGCTGCTCAAGCATGCCACGTCACTCAACCGACCCTTAGCCTTCAACTCAAGGAGCTGGAAGGCAGACTCAAAGCGCGCCTTGTGGAGCGGACGCGGGCACGGGTGCTCCTGACACCAGTGGGAATCGAAATCGCCCATCGGGCAAGACGCGTGTTGGCGGATGTCGACGACATAAAGGAAGTTGGCCGGCGCGACGAACAGGGAGGCCTTAAGGGCACGCTTCAAATGGGCGTCGTCCAAACCGTCGGTGCCTATGTTTTGTCCGTCGCGATGCCATCGCTTCGCGCATGTTACCCGGACACGCGCATTTTCGTCCGCGAGGATCGCCTGGAAAATCTCCCCTCGAAGCTCTCAGACGGCACGCATGATCTGCTGCTCTTGCCAGAAGCGATCAATCACCCGGATTTCACCAGCACTCCCCTGATTCGGGAGCCGCTCCAATTGGTCATGCCGACGGATCACCGGCTCGCCCAGCAGGCGGTGATTGATCCCGAAGCTATTGCAGGCGAGACGATATTGGTCATGGAGCGTGGACGTCGGCTCCATGATGAGATTGCTGCGCTCTGCAATGATTTTGGCGCGCTCCAGGCCCAGGATTACGCCGGGACGACGCTCGACACTCTTCGCCTCATGGTGACCACCGGAATGGGACTGTCGCTGCTACCTGCGCTCTATGTCCGCTCGGATGTTCTGCGGGAGAAGCTGATTGTCGCACGGCCATTGTCGCGGCGGGCGCCTGTGCGTCAGGTCACGATGGTATGGCGCAGTTCATCACCACGCAGCGATGCCTATCACCGCCTCGCTGCCACAATTGCGGAGACGTTGCTTCCGTGGGCGGAGAAGGAAGCTTAGGCCCAAGCGCGTGGCGTCCCTTGATCTTTTCCGCTTCGCCCATCATACGGCGTACCACGGTAATGGATTTCTGCCGGACCTTCGGGTCGAACCGCCCTGACAAGGGACGATGATTCCTACTTGGCGCCGCAAGGCAGCAAGGAGGAATCGTGCGCGCGACTTTTCGCAACCTGTTCAGTATACTCAATGTGGCGGCCTTTCTCCGGGATCGACACGATCATGCGATGTCGGTCGTGCGCTGGACGCTGATCCTGGTTCCCCTGGCCGCGCTGATCGGCACGTTGTGTGCCGCATTCCTGTGGAGTCTGGATGCGGCAACACAGGCCCGTTTCGATCATCCCTGGCTTCTCTATCTTTTGCCGGCAGGTGGCGCGGCAATCGCCCTGCTCTACCATCGCACCGGTAAGTCGGTCGAAGCGGGCAACAATCTGATCGTCGAGCAAATTCATGAGCCAGGGGGCGGCGTTCCCCTGCGAATGGCGCCGTTGGTCTTCATCGGTACTATCGCCACACATTTGTTCGGCGGAGCGGCAGGCCGCGAAGGCACAGCGGTGCAACTCGGCGGCAGCCTTGCAAGCGCTGCCGCCCGACTGTTCAAACTTGACGCTCCGAGCATCCGCATCGTTTTGATGGCTGGGGTCGCTGCCGGCTTCGGGGCTGTTTTCGGCACGCCGCTAGCCGGCGCTGTGTTCGCGCTCGAAGTACTGGCGGTCGGCCGCATGGAATATAGCGGGATCTTACCGTGTCTGCTTGCCGCGCTGGTGGGCGACTGGACGTGCCATGCCTGGGGCATCCATCACACGCCCTACCAGGTCAGTAGCATTACTGGAGGCGTGGGCGCTCTGATCGTCGAACCGCTGATTCTCGCCAAGGCGGCCGTAGCAGGGGTGGCATTCGGCCTGGCAGGACTCCTATTTGCCGAAGCCAATCACGCGCTCGGCGGGTTCCTCAAGGCTCGCATTCCCTATGGCCCTCTGCGGGCGGCCTTTGGCGGCATATTGGTCATCGCGCTGGTCTGGATTTTTGGCACACGTGCCTATCTTGGTCTTGGCGTCTGGTCCGCCATTCCCGGAGACCCGACCATCGCTGGCTTCTTCACCGGTCCTGCCGATCGGTGGAGCTGGGCGCTCAAGATGGTCTTTACGGTCGTGACCCTCAGCGCCGGCTTCAAGGGCGGCGAAGTGACGCCGCTATTCTTCATCGGGGCAGCACTCGGCAATGCGCTGGGTTGGCTGCTCGGCGCGCCGCTCGACCTTTTCGCCGGCCTTGGGTTCGTCGCCGTCTTTGCCGGCGCGGCCAATACACCGCTTGCCTGTACGATCATGGGTATCGAGTTGTTCGGGGCCACCCACGCGGTTCCGATCGCGGTGGCCTGCTTCGTGGCTTATATCTGCTCGGGCCATAACGGAATCTACCTGTCGCAGCGTATCGCCGTTCCGAAGCGGCTGACACGCGGCCATTCCCATGGCGCTACCCTGCGCAAAGCGCGTGCCTCGCGGCGAACACGTCGGGAGAATAGCTCTTTCAACAAGAAGGAAAACTGATGTCTCACAAGGTCACGCCCAGCGAGATCGGCATGATCCGCATCTACATGAAGCCATCGGACAAGGCGACCGATGGCTCGCGTAGCTTCTGGACCCGAAAACCGCTCTACCGGCAGTTGGTCATGCAGGCGAAGCGCGACGGCATCATGAACGCCGTCGCGCATCATACCCACTACGGCTTCAGCAACCACGGTCCGGTAATGGAGGATGGTGCTGAATTATCCAATCCGCATCTGACGATGTGTGTCGAGCTGATCGGCCAGCGCCATGAACTGGAGCGCTTTTGCGAGGTACATGGCGATCTGCTCGGCGGGAAAGTGATCGTCTACAAGCATCTTGAGCATCGGAGCATCGGTCCAGGCGGAGTGCGGCATCAGGACGCAGCGCCAGCGGAACTGACGGCAAAAGCTCGATGAGCGTCGGGTTTTGGCGAGAGCCGTCGGTCACGGTCGCGCTTGGGAACGGCAGAATTGTCCCACAAGCCGATCAAAACCCGCAATGGTCAAAGGTAGCCATTTGGGCCTTGACCATACCACTCCCGCGCCACCGGGAGAGGCCACCAAACGCGCCGCCGCGCAAGCGGCGACCGCAAGGGTCAGCAGCGCTGACCCGCGCCAGCGATCGTCACCGGCAGGCCGAGACCCGGCAACGGGGCTCGGCGGCGAGAAGCCTGGCTTCTCGCCGTAGAGCGCGGTCGCGCCGCTTCACCGGCGCGAGGCGTCATCCCTTCTGGGGCAAAACCTATCCAGTGGACATGACGCACCGCACCGCGCGGGCCACATAGGGAGCTAGGGCTTTCGCCGCATCAGTTGCCGCCAGCCACCGCGTGCCATGATGCCCGCGTCTCGAACCAGACGCCTGACCCGTGATCGCAGAGAATCGGACGGCACCGTCCAATCCAGCGCCACACGGTGTTCGCCGAACAGGGCGGCACCGATCTCGCGCTGGCTGGCCCCTTGCACGAGCGCGTCATGAACCCGCAGCATGTCGACCATGCGGGCGATCCGGGGATCGGGCGGGAATAGCGAGCGGGAGAAACGGCGCGTGCGACACAGGTGGAGGAACCGGCGCAATGGCAGCAAGCGCCGCTCCGAAGACAGGATGCCCTGCAATCTGAAATGGAGCAGGACGGCTTGCTGTCCCGCCAGGCACCCTTCCTCGATGTCGAACCGGATATGATGCCAGCCGTCGGAGAGGACGGCATGTTCGCGGCCCCCTACGCCGATGGCGACGGTGAGCCAGGGCGCGATATCGGCAAGATCGAGGCTGTCGGGATCTTCCGGATCGGCGGGGATGGAGGCAACAGCGATCGTCCCGGGATCAAATTCGGCATGCCAGATGATCCGGGCCTCGGGCGCGGCGCGGCTCGGATGTTCGGCGAAAGTGAAGCCCCCATGCAAGCGGTTCGGGATGAACGCCCCGGGTGGCGGTACTCGCCTGCACATGCCAGGCGATATAGGCGGGATCGCGGCGCAGCCATTCCCACATGAGACCGGCGCGATCGATGCCGCGCAGCCGCGCATAGCCTTGCCCATGACGCCAGTCCGGCGAAGACGGTTCGCCGGTCGGCACGCTCACCCGCCGCGCTTGACGCCGCTGGTCGAACGGCGATCAAGGACAAGAATGGATGGCGTGGGCAATATGCGCTCCGGCGGACCCGGACCATGCTGCACTGCACTATTTCGCACGAAGCGGTTGTGATATGACATTTCTATGACGTGAGTCGTCGCGCACCGACGTGAGACACCCGTGCTCGACCCGAAATGCAGGGAAAGGGCGATCGCCGGACATGCGGTGACTTGAGACACCGCCGGGGATCGCGATGCCGCCTTATGCGCATGCACAGCATGGCGACGCAGTTCATGCGCGTCATCGAGGCCGTCGCAAACCCGGACGATCTCATCGCCGCCACGGCGGCGATGACGGATCAGCTCGGTTTTCAATATTTCGCGCTGACGCATCATGTCGACGTCGTCGCGGCGAGCGGCAGCGCCATCCGCCTCCATAATTATCCGGCGCGTTGGGCCGACTATTATGATCGCAACGCGCTCGGCGTATCCGATCCGGTCCACCGCGCCAGCCATATGACCAACGTGGGCTTCCCCTGGTCGCGGATTTCGCAGATGATCCCGATGACCCGGCAGGACCACCGCATGCTGGCGCTGGGGCGCATGCAGGGCATCGGGGACGGCTTCACGGTTCCGGCGCATGTGCCCGGCGAAGCACGCGGCTCCTGCTCGTTCGCGAACGAGGCCGGTCGGCCGATACCGCATGAGATGCTGCCGCTGGCGCAACTTGCCGGAATGTTCGCGTTCGAGGGCGCGCGGCGAATCTGGTCGATCCGTGGCGGCCAGCAGGGGCCGTTGCGACCGATGCTCACAGACCGCCAGCGCGACTGCGTCCTCTGGGTCGCGCGCGGCAAGAGCGACTGGGAGATCAGCCTGATCCTGGGCGTCGGCGAGGAGACGGTCGCCCGCCATATCAAGCAGGCCTGCGAACGTTACGGCGTGAACAAGCGGACATATCTGGTGATCCTGACGCTCTTCGACGGAACCCTGACCTTCTCCGATATCTTCCGCCGCCGATATTACCCTTTTCCGGAATAGCGGCATGACCTGCAGCAGCGCGACCCTGGACCGATCACGTCCAGGGAGTCCTTGTCATGCTACATGTCCTTCAATCCGCCGCGCCGTCGGCATCGCACGCCGTCCTGCGGTCGATGTTCGCCGCCCGCAAATCCGTCTTCGTCGATCTGCTCAAATGGGACGTGCCCGTCCTCGACGGACGCTATGAGGTCGATCAGTTCGACGATGTCCACGCAACCTATCTGATCCTTGCCGAACCCGACGGCACCCACCTGGGATCGGCGCGGCTGCTGCCGACGACGCGTCCCCATATCCTGGGCCATCTCTATCGCGACCTGTGCGACGAGGCCCCGCCCCGAGCCCCGGATATTTTCGAGATCACCCGCTTCTGCCTCGATCGTCGGCTGAGGGCGCGCGAACGACGCCAGGTGCGCGATGCCCTCGTCAACGCACTGGTCGATCATGCGCTCGCGAGCGGCATCACCGCCTATAGCGCGATCGCGGAGATGGGCTGGTACCAGCAGATCCTCGCCTTTGGCTGGCGCTGCATGCCGCTCGGCCTGCCGCGCGTCATCGACGGCTCGATGCTTGCCGCGCTTCGTATCGACATCACGGCGGAGACACCGGCGCTGCTTGCCGACGGGCGCATGGTCGCTTCGGCATTGCGCGAAGACCAGCGTGTCGCGGCCTGAAGCGGGAGACAGGACATGACAGACATGATTGATCTTCCCGGCGACCTTTCCAGCGAGATTGCGCGCCACGCTGCCGACCTGCTGGCCCAGGGCTATTGCATCATCCCCGACGCGCTGCCGTCGGCAACCATCGCCGCGCTCGACGCCGACCTGGCCGGTGATTTCATCCGCACGCCCTTTGGCCAGGGCGGGTTCTATGGCACGACGACCAAGCGCTTCGGTCGGCTCCTGATCCGCTCGGGCCATGCCGCGGCGCTGGTCCAGCAGCGGCTCGTGCTCGGTGTCGTCGAGACGATATTGTCACCCTGGTGCGATCGCATCCAGCTCAACACGACCCAGGCGATCGCGGTGCATCCCGGCGCGCCGGCGCAGCTTCCCCACCGTGACCAGGACATGTGGCGCGGCCCGGTCGGCGAGATCGAATATCTCGTCAACGTGATGTGGCCGCTCAGCACCTTCACGCCGGACAATGGCGCCACCCTGGTCTGGCCGCGCAGCCATGGCGGACACGCACTCGACCCCGAACCCGAAGAAGCGCCCTTCGCGGCCGCGATCGCACCCGGTGCGGCGCTGATCATGCTCGGCTCGACCCTGCACGGTGCGGGCGCCAACGTCACCGGCGCGGTGCGACGCGGCGTCGTGGTCGGCTATGCGCTCGGCTGGCTCAAGCCCTACGAGAATCCGTGGCTGGCCTATCCACCCCAGGTCGCGCGAAGCTTTGCGCCGGATCTCGCGGCCCTGGTCGGCTACCAGCAACATCGCCCTAATCTTGGCAATTTCGAAGGCCAGTGTCCCTCCATTCTGCTGGGCGACCATGCCGATGCGCCATTGGGCGCGATCGACGCGCTGCGGCCTGACCAGCAGGCGCTGGTCGACGCCTATGTGGCCGCCCAAGGGTCGGCGTCATGAATTCCGGTCCTACCGCCGAACGCGTGCATGAGACACTGCGAAAACGGATCATGACCCGTGCATACCGGCCAGGCGACCGCCTTGATCCGGCGGTCCTCGCTGCGCCGCTCGCCTCGAGCGTCACGCCGGTGCGCGACGCGCTGCATCTCCTGACGGGGGAAGGGCTGGTCGAAACGCGGACGAGCGGTGGCTTCCATATCCCCGCGCTCGACGAACCGGCGCTCAAGGATCTGTACGACTGGTCGGCCGAGTTGCTGGCCCTGGCGATCCACGCATGGCCCCGCGCCGGGGCGCCCGCCCCGATGCCGGTCGTGCCGGCGGATCAACCGATCGCGGATCGCGCAGGCGCGATTTTCCTGGCGGTCGCGCGGCGGTCGGCCAATAGTGAGCATCCCCGTGCCGTCGATCGCCTCAACGCGCGCCTTCATGCTACCCGATCGGTCGAGCCCCATGTGCTCGAAGGGGTGGAAGAGGAACTGGCGGCGATCGGTCTTGCCGCGGCCAATGGGGAAAGCGATCGCCTGCGTCGGCTGACCACGGCCTACCACCGCCGCCGTCGCCGGGCCGCCGCCGCGATCGTGCGGGCGGTCTACCGGTTCGATTGAGCAGGCCGTTTGCGCGCATGGGCGAAACAATATCCATATAGAATCGGTATAAAGTTCGGATAGATCGCCGCGCTTCCTAAGCTGCCATGGCTGCAATTCGCAGCATGACAGAAGGAGTGCATCATGGAACGCGAAGACAATGTGATCGACCTCGGCACCGCCAGCATCGAGACCAAGGGGCCGGGCGGCAACGCCGGCGACGTCGGTCTCAACCAGATCCTGACCGGCCTGACCGAGGATTGATGCGGTGGCGCGCGGCTTGCGCCGCGCGCCATTGTGTCGCCGATATCCGATGGCTGGCTATAGATTGCGCGACGGCTTGAGCTTCTGCAGGATTGGTGAACGATCGCTGTTCCTCGACCTCGTCGCAGACCGCTATTTTGGCCTCAGCGCGCCTCTCGACAGGGCGTTTTTCGCCCTTTGCGAGACCGAGGCCATTGATCCTGCGCTGGCCAGCACGCTGGTCGAGATGGGCATCATCATTGCCAGCCACGACGCCCCATCGCCAAGCCCCTGCGCGGCCCGATCCTGGACAGCGACAGGGAAATCCGACCCAGACGCCCGCCCATCGATCGCCAGCATAGCCATGGCGCTGGCCAGGCGGGCCTCATGGTCGCGGCGCGTCAGGCGCCGCCCGCTCGCGCAGAATGTCCAATATCTCAAACGCCAGAAGCACAAAGACGCAAGGACAGGATCCCCGCCACCCGCCGCGATCGCCCGGATAGAAGGGGCCTATCGCCGCGCCGCGCTCATCGTCCCCACGCGCGATCGGTGCCTGGCGACGTCGATGGCGCTCATGTCCGCCCTCATGGCGCAAGGCGCGCGCGCCGACCTCGTCCTCGGGGTCAAGCTCGATCCGTTTCAAGCGCATTGCTGGGTCGAACTGGACGGTGCGGTCATTGGCGACGAGCCCGATCTCCTCCGGCCGTTCACGCCCATCCTGGTGGTGTGATGGAAGGCTATCTCATCATCGCGAGCACCGGCGGAGCGCATTCTCCGATCGCGCCATGGGTCCGATCGGCCATCGCCGATCGATCGGACCTCACGATCGTCCTCGATGAGATCGGCCTCATGATCGTGACGACGGCAGGCCTGCCGGTGGGTTGGCTGCAGGGCGGGCGCGGACTGATCCTGGGATCGATTTTCCCGGCCGCAAAGAGCGTGCCGGTGAACGTCGCGACCGAGGCCGCAGGGCCCCTGTCAGGGCAGATCGAACCCCATGCCTTCATGCGGTCCTATTGGGGTAATTATATCGCGATCCTGCGGGATGGGCCGACCGCGCTGGAAATCATGCGGGCACCGTTCGGGCAATTGCCCTGCCTCCATGCCAGCCATGGGGACATGCTGCTGGTCGCGTCCGACCTCGCCCTGCTGGATGCCGCGGGCTGGCGGTCGGCCGGGTTCAACTGGGACGCGATCGCACACCGGCTCGCCTATCAGAATATGCCGTCGCCGACGACCTGCCTTGTGGGCGTCTCGGAAGTGCAAGGCGGCGTCTGTCTTGGGATCAACGATGGCTGGATTACCATCGCACAGGCCTGGACGCCATGGGATCATGCCGGCCGACGGCATTGGGTCGGCAATCGCGAGCAGGGCATGGCCATGCTCCGCCAGGCCGTGACGACGGCCATCCGTGCGCCGATCGCCACCGCCGATCGCATGCTGCTGATGCTGTCTGGCGGTCTCGATTCATCGGTGCTGGCTGCGGCGCTGGCCAGCCAGGGCGGTGCCTATAGCTGCTTCAATCTCTCCAGCCATGGCGGTGTCGGTGACGAGCGGCGCTATGCGCGTGCGGTGGCCCGCCATCTGGGCGCTCCCGTCATCGAGGCCGAATGGGATGTCGATCTTGTCGATATCACCCGCTCGCACGCGGCTGGACGACCAAATCCCGTGGCCCGCAGTTTCATGCAAGGCACCAATGCGCTGCTCGCCGATGCGATCTGCGGGGCTGGCGCCGATCTGTTGATCGATGGCGGCGGGGGCGACAATATATTCTGTGCGCTCCAGTCGGCAGCGCCCGTCACGGACGCATTCGTGCGCGGCCGCAGCCTGCGCGCAACATGGTCGACGGCACAATCGATCGCCGCGCTGGCACAGGTCGGTGCGCCGACCGTGCTGGCGCACGCGGCGAGGCGGGCCTTTCGCCGTTCGCCTGCCTATCGCTGGCATCCCGACACCCAATATCTCGCCCCGGCGCTGCCCGGCGAATGCGCTATCATGCCCGGACATCCCTGGCTGCTCGCGCCGAAAGGTGCCGAGACAGGCACTGCGGCGCATATCGCGCTGATCGTGGCCGCGCAGGCCTGGGCCGAGGCCAGTGATCTGCCCGGTCTCGTGCGTCGTGCCTCTCCGCTTGCCTCGCAGCCCGTCGTGGAAGCCTGCCTTCGCATACCAAGCTGGTGGTGGTTCGGCGACGGGCGCAATCGCGTGATCGCGCGTGACGCCTATGCCGATCGACTGCCTGCCGACATCGTGCAGCGCCGATCGAAGGGGTCGCCTGACGGCTATATTGCCGCCTTATATGCCGCAAATCGCACCACCATTCGGGCGATGCTGCTCGACGGTCGGCTGCGCGGCGCGGGCCTGCTCGATGCGCCGCAGCTCGAGCGCGCCCTTGACGAAAGCGCGCTCGTTCGCGGGACCGACTATCACAGGATCATGCGTCTCGCCGATGTCGAGGCCTGGATCGCAAGCCGCACCTAATCGTCCCTGGCCTTGCGATGCTGCTTACGAAGGGATCGCCATAGCGCATATTGGTCGGCCTTGCGCGGATCGGGATCGATCCTGTCGTTGAGCCAATAGTCGAACCAGTCGAGATTGCGGTCGTAGATGGCGAGCCGGTGCGCAGGCTGCCATTTATTGTGATATTCGTCGGGAAAGACATACATGTCGACCGGCTTGCCCTGCTCGCGCAGCGCGGCATAGACGTCGATCGCCGTCAGATATTCGCGATCGGCCAATTGCATGAGCAGCGGCGTATCGATCGAGGCTGCATTCTGGATCAGCGACCCCGGTGCCCAGAATTGGCGGTCGTCGGCCGTGGCGGCGGGCCATCCCTGTTTGCGCATCGTGCGGGCGAAGGCCGGTCCGAAGGTCGCGTTGACCATCCAGGGTTCGAGGCAGCAGGTGCTCACGGCTGCGGCGGCAAAGCGTCGGCTGTTGATCAGCGCAAAGCCCACCGTGCTCGATCCATCGCTGAGGCCCGTGATACCGATGCGATCGGGATCGGCGACGCCCATGTCGATGACGCGTTGCATACCGACCAGCACGGCGGAATGCAGGCTGCGGCGCTCGGCCCAGTTCGCCGCGTTGACGGTGTTCAGCCTGTCCGCATCGATGACCGTCGCATCCGCTTCCGCGACGAAGGGCGGGCGATGGAGGCTCAGCACGGCAAAGCCGCGCGCCGCGAAGGCATGGATCGGATATTCATTGCCCGTCGCACCGCGCAGGAAGCCGCTGCTCCAATAGGTGGTGATGATGAGCGGCAGCCTTGTGCCGGGCTTATGGTCCGGCGGCAGGACCAGGTCGCCGCGCACCTTGAGGCCGCGATCGTTGCGCCAGTAGAGACGTTCGACATCGCCGAAACGGATCGCCGAAAATTCAGGATTGGGATCATAGAGGCTTTCCGTCCGCCCGGTCTGCGGGTCGATCCGCACGATGTGGCGCGGGACGGTCGCGCTTTCGCGCAGGCAGACGAGCTGCGCGTGCGCCACGACGCATCCGTCGATCACCCCGCTCGTCCGCAGGACGGCGCGCGGCTGTCGTGACCCGGGCTGCCAGCGATACAGAACCAGGTCGCCGAGATCCCAGCCTTCGCGCCGCATGAAGAGCAGCGGGCCACCCTTGGGCATCCACCACAGACCGGTATATTTGCCGCGGCAGGCACCGGCGGTGCAGGCGATCGGCTGACCGGACGCCATGTTGGCCTGGAGCACGAGCGGGCTGAGCAGATTATCCGTGCTGTGCGCCGTCCAGGCGCGACGGCCATCGTCGGCGCGCGCGGCGGGCAGTGGCGCGGGGTCGTTCAGGGCATCGGGGGGTAGCAGCGTGCGTTCTTCGCCAGCGACCGGTCGTATGGCAAGGCTGGCAATATCGACCGCATAGGCGGACAAGGGCGTCGTGGCGACTGGCAGCGGCACGCTACTCATCGCCGGCACGAAGCGGTCGCCATAAGGATAGCCCGTCAATGCCAGGGCGGCGTCTGCGGCGCGTTCGGCCACCTGTCCGGTCCGGCTCGAAAACAGGACGGCGCTGCCGTCGGCCCGCCAGACTAACTGTTCGACATCGACCGGGGAATCCGAGAGCTGGCGCGCCATGCCGCCCTCCGCCCGTGCCATCCAGAGCTGGGTGACGCCGCGATCCCGGCGCAGATAGGCGATCCATCGGCCGTCCGGCGACCAGGCCGGCGTCACCGTCGCAACATAGCCGGTCGGCGTGATCAGCCCGCGCACATTGCCCGACGCGAGGATCATCTCCCCGCCCTGGTCGATGAGGTGCGGGCGACTGCCGGAACGTAGGTCCATCACCGCCAGCCCGACGCAATAGGCGTTTGCCTTAGGATCGGCCCGGCTGATGACGAAGGCGACGCGTGCCTGGTCCGGGGAGATGGCAAGCGGGCTCATGCCCCCCAGCAGTGCGCCGTCGGGACGGCCGATATCGCGCAGGCGCGCGAGATCGGTCGGTACGATCGACCGTTGCAGTCGTGCCTGTGGCAATGCGCGCGGTAACAGATCGGCGCAGTGCGCCCAAGCCTGGGTCGGCAGGAGGAGCGTCATCGCCAGGACCCAGCGCAGGCCGATCCTCAAGAGCGTCTCCCTCACCATTTCTTCACCATCTCGAAAGCCACGAACCGACCCACGGGCGAATAATTGGTCGAGTCATAGGGCGTGTCGTAGAACAGGCTGGTCGCAATCACCGCGGGAGCCTCGTTGGTCAGATTCTGGACCGACAGCCCCAGTTCTAGGCCGTCCAGCGGACCGCGTCCGCCATCGATCCGGTAGCGAAGGCTGACATCTGCCGTCGTCATGCCATGGACGCGTCCCGCAGAGGCTGTCCGCCGATCGTCGACACCGCCGATATGGCTGATCGTCAGCGCCAGGCCGAGACCGCCCTTGTCCCAACTCGCGGTTCCCCGCCCGCGCCAGTGTGGCGGATTGAACAGGGTGCCCGCCAGTTGCCGGACCGGTTGGGTCGCCGAGATCTGTTGCTTGCTGTCGAGATAGGTCGCGCTGGCCGATAGGCTCAATCGTCCGTCTGCCAGCGTCGTCTGGTAGCGGCCCTGCACGTCGATCCCGCGGATGCTTTGCCGGCCGGCATTGACGTTGCTGTTGTCGATCACCGCCACGACCGTCGTCGGATCATAGGCCGACGGCGTCGCGTTGATGAACTCGTTGGCACCGGCCACCAGCGCGGCCAGTTGCGCGGGTGTGGGAGAAAGCGTGACCTGTCCGCCATTTGCCGGATCGCCCAGCGCCTGCGACGCGATCGGTATCGGCGTCACGATCCTGTTTACATAGCGCGTCGAGAAATAGCTGAATTCCAGCGAAGCACCCGGCCAGGCGGGCGGATGCAGCGCGAGGGTCGTGGACCAGCTGCGCGCCCGCTCGGGTTTCAAATCGCTGTTGCCACCCGTCAGGTATAGCGCCGTCGCACCCGTGGGATAGCCAGTGCCGCCGAACGTCGTGACCGGATAGAGCAGCGCCTGCTGGATCGAATGGAGCTGGATGAAGCTCGGCGCGCGGAACGACCGCCCCCAGCTCGCCTTGACATCGACGAAGTCGGCAGGTGCATAGGTCAGGCCGAGCTTGGGCGTGACGATCTCACCGATCTGCCGATAGCGTTCGTAGCGCAACGCCCCACTCAGGTTGAGCCTGTGGACGAGCGGAATGTCGAGGTCGGGACCGATGACGGGAAGGTTGACCTCGGCAAAAGCGTAGCGGCTGTCCTGCGATGGCCGGGCGTTGTTGATATTGCCCGCGCCACGGAATATCTCGAAATCATTGGCCCGGATGCCGGCGCCGATCGCGAGCTTCGCCTCGCCGCCCGGCAGCAGGAACAGCGGGCCGTCGCCGGCGACTTCGCCCGTGACGGTCTGGTTGTCGTAGCGCCCGAAAGCCATGCTCGCGAACTGGTCGTTTCTGAACGTGTCACCCTGAAAATGGGTGCGACCCTTGCCGAAGGTGCCGGACAGGCTGAGCTGCCACGGTCCGAGCGACAGACGCGCGGCGCTGGCCAGGGCAAGCGTGTAGGAATCGAACGTCTGTCGCGTTCGGCTGATCGCAAGATCGCCTGCCGCATTGAGCGGATAGGTGAATGCGCCGGTGCGGCTATTGTAGAGCGCATCGGCTTCGATCGTGAGATTGCCGGTTATATCCTGATGAGCGCTGGCGACGATCGCATGGCGTCGGCTCGCGGGGAGGATGGTGACGTTGGGTCGCACGCGGGCATAGTCGCGCTGGTTCGTCATGAGATCGCTGTTGCGGTTATATTCGTAGGTGATGAACCCGCCGCCGCCCTGCCATCGACTGCCGGCCAGAACCGAATAGCGTTGCTCGAAACCGCCGCCCTCGGTAGCGCCGCCGATGCGCGCGCGGGTCTGCAATCCGTCATGATCGCGCTTGAGAATGACGTTGACGACGCCGCCGACCGCATCCGAGCCATAAATGGCCGAAGCACCGTCTGCGACGATCTCGATCCTGTCGACCGCAGCCAGCGGGATGGCGGAAATGTCCACGCCCTGGCGCGCCGAATCATAAGGCACGCGTCGCCCGTTGAGGATCGTGAGCGTCGCGTCACTGCCAAGACCGCGCAGGTTGACCGAGGATCCGCCACCGACATTGCCGCCCGTGCTGGACGGTACGTTGAAGCCGACGCCGGGATTTTGTCCGCCACCGAAACTTTGCGGCAGGCTGCGGGCCACGTCGCCGAGATCGGCCAATCCGGTGTCCCGGATGGTCTGTTCGCTCAGGATCGTCACGGGTGACGCGATCGGCGCGCCGCGAATCCGGCTGCCGGTGACGACGATACCCGCTCCGTCGCTATTGCCCTGCCGGTCGCCAGTCGCGCGCGACGGCCGGACGACGAAACTCTCGTCCACGCGGTCGAAGGTCAGCCCCGAACCGTCGAGAAGGCGGCGCAGCGCGTCCTCGATGCCATAGGCACCCTGGAGCGACGGCGCCTGCCTGTCCCCGATCAGCGTCGCATCCGCGAGGACCGTCCTGCGGGACAGCAGCGCCAGCGCCTGGAGTGAACGCCCGAGCGGCTGCGCGGGAAGGTCGACGCCGATCCGCTGGGCTGGTTGCGCCTGGGCCGTCGTGGCGCTGGCGACCAAGGCTACCCCAGCAAGGCGATGAAGCCCGTTCTTCCCAGATATAAACATTGTCTTTGGTCTCCCCTGAACCGCCGAAGGGGCGGGTTGGGCGGGAGACGATGAGGGCGGAAAACACCCGCCAACTATTTTAGGGGAGGGTGGAAGTTCGTGCGCGTCTCGACTGCAGCAGGAGAATATCCGGATGCGATTTATCGACGGTCAAGCCGAACATGGTCGCGACCGCACGGGCGAATTGCTGCGGATCCCGCGCCTGGAAGGCACCCGTGACGGCAAGGCTGGCAAGGTGCGGCTCGGCCAGTCGCACCTGCGTTCGATTATAGCGGTTGATGGCGGCCACCGCACTGCCAAGCGGCGTTTTTTCAAGCGCCAACATGCCCGATACCCATCGCGCATCCGCCAAGGAAAGCGGGCGAGGCCCGGCAGGCTGGCCCAGCGCGGCCTGCTCGCCGCCAACGAGCCGCTGCGGGCTGCCCTTGCCATCAGGAGCGGTGCTGAGAAGCGCGACCTCTCCCTCGATCAAGGCCACCAGGGGCTGCGGCCCGACGACGCTGACGTCGAAGAGCGTGTGTCGCGCGACAATCTCGCCGCCTGAAACCGCAACGGTGAAGGGCCGATCGTCCTTCGCCACCGAAAAACGCGCCCGCCCCTGCTTAAGGTCGAGCCGCCGGGACGCACGGCTGAAACGAACGTGCACGACGGTCGACGTATCGAGCGTGAGGTTCGACCCGTCCGCGAGACGCACGCTTCGAATTTCACCGACGGCTGTCTGGTAGGTCGCCGCCTCGGCCGGAGCGACAAAACCGAAGGGTCCTGCGTGCCGGACAATCCCGACAGTCCCTAATCCCAGGAGGGCAGCAAGGCTCAGGCTGACAGCACCGACATGCGTGCTTCGGCGCATCAGGAACGGTGCGCGGACGAGCTTGCGGGTTCGACCGACAGCACTGTCGGCAAGCTGCGCGCTGTCGCGCCAATCGCGGGCCACCTGTCCATAGGCGATGCGGTGTCGAGGATCGGCGTCCAGCCAGGCAGCAAAGGCCTGTTCCACCGCAGCATCGGCACCGGCCTGCCGACGCACCAGCCACGCGCCAGCCGCGTCATGCACGCCGGGTGGAATCGAGGCCCGTTCAGGATCAGTCATCGTGGCGCAGATGTCGCCCGAGTTGCTTGATCGCCCGGCTCATTTGTTTCTCGACACCCCTTATGCTCAGCCCGGTCTGCTCGGCTATCTCTGCATAACTATAGCCGTCGAGACGACATGCGAGGAAAATCTGTCGCCGAAGAGGCTTGAGCCGAAGGACGGCCTGCTCGATCCGCGCGAGCCGGTCACGGGCCTCCAGGGCCGCGACCGGGTCGGCATCAGGCAAAGCCACGTCCTCGATCGCAACATGCAGGTGCGCGCTGTTGCGTCCGGCCGTCCTGGCATCGTCGCGGACGAGATTGCGCGCCGCCTGGCGCAAATAGGTTGCAGGCGATAGGATCGCAGCCGTCTGCTCCGCCGTCTTCCCGGCCATGCGGGCGAAGACCTGCTGGACGATATCTTCGGCACGGTCGTCGGATGCGCGCCGCGATAGAAATCGAAGCAATCCTGGCCGTTCGGCGCGGTAGAGATCGCCGAGCACGTCCTTCGGCGCTTCCAGCCGGTCATGGCCAGGCGGAAGCGGATCGCGTTCATCAAGGGGCAGGCGCGCAGCGCCTAAAGCGGTCGGCATCTCGACCGAAAACCCTTTGGGCTGCTCGCTTCACGCACCATCGACAACGTCTCCATGCGACTGGCGAGGCGTTGCCGACAAAAGCCGGGTGTAGAGAACATGCTTGAGACATGCGCCGACGCCTTTGGCCGCAAGCGGCTTGGACATGCGCGTCGGCCACCCGGCCGCGTCGATGGCGGGTCAAATCGTCTTCCCAAGCGAGGTTCTCAAGCCTCGGCGCCGCTTTCGCAGCGCGCAACCAGACTAACATTCTGATTCACAGAAGCAATACCGCAGGGAAGATTGCAGTTGGGCTTGCCTATCGACTTGAAAGGGCGAACGTCATCTTCGCCTATTTTTCATGGCGCTTTGCCGTGACAGTGGTCGCGATCATTCGGCACGGCCCTCCATCGAACGACGTACAATTCATCGTCGATCTCGTGCGCATCATGGAGGCGTTGCGAACCCAACCGGAGAAGGCACATGTCCGACCGTCAGGAAGGCGGCCGGACATGTCTGCGTCAGGCAGCGATCAGATTTACGACGCTGGGCTTCGCCGCTGGCAGGCCGGAGGTCTTGGCGAGCGCAAGCAACTCTTCCTTGCGCGCCATCATCTGGTCGCGCAGGGCGACGAGATCGACGTCCGTCTTGCGACATTGCGCGAACATGCCCTCCGACGGCATTTCCTCCTCATGGACATGATGCTTGATCTCCTCGGACAGCACCTTGACCTTGGCAGCGTAGAAATCATCCTCCGCTGACCCCGCTTCGATATCGTTGATCAGCACTTTGGCGCCATCATGCTCGACATAGGCCTCGTCCAGCGTGTCGTCCTCGATTTTCCCGCGAAACGCCGGATAAAAAATTTCCTCTTCGATCGACGTATGAATCTTGAGTTCGGTACAGATTTGGTGCGCGATCTGCTGCTTCTTCGTTGCCGCCTTCGTCGCCTCGAACTGATCGAACAGCTCTTCGACCTTGCGATGGTCAGCTTTCAGCAATGCGATCGCGTCGGTGAATGTATCGGTCGCCATAACGTCCTCCTGTTGCTCCGCTCCTGACAAAAAAATCGAGCACCCGCTCGTTGTTCCAAGCGAACGACTCGCAACAAACATCCGGCCATCTAGCGCCTAATGCCGAGGTCTCACTCATGTCCCACATCATGGGCGTGCGGCTTTGCGTGGCCGTGGGTCCGAAGATAGCGATCATCGATTGTGGCGATCAGCCGTTCGGCCTCCGCACCGCCGACAAGCTTCATCAACTCATCCACCTTCGCTTCGAGTCGGTCGTCATTTTCCTTGGACGCCGGTGAGCCGATATAAAGGAAATACGCCAGACCCACGACCTGCCAGATGAGCTGCAGAAATTCGGACTGCCAGTTTTCAAAAGTATCCCGGCCCATCTCGACGAGATAGCTGCTGACCTGCGCGACCTGATGATGCTCACGCGCTTCATCGACAAACGCATACCAACCGAAAATCCAGTGCCCGGCAATCGACACAAGAAAGAAAAGGGCGGTAATCCAGCCATAGGCATATTTCTCCATGAACGTTCTCCTCTTCATCACCCTCGAGAAACGGCCATGAAGAACAACGCTCAGCGACAGATGTCGTTCTCGTATCGCCCCGACGATGGAAACGACCAAAGTGGCATATCGTCAGTCGCCATGGCTGAAATGGGCAGAGCCACCGGCGCACCCTCCGGCCCGAAAAATATCATGACTGCATCCCGCCTCATAGGCTGGCGAGCTGCACGGCGGCGACTGCCTGCTGCGCGCCCTCAAGCCTGCGGCATTGCCATGCTCGGCGACGTCCTGAGCCCATATATGGGCGGTCATGGCTCGTTTCCCTGCCTATTCGACCTTTGCTGACCCAGGCTGGGCCATCTTGCGGTGCTGCTCGGCAAGAACCCCCGCCGGCGTCACATGGGCCACCGCCGCCTGGATCTTGTTCTTCCACCCCGAGACAATGTGCGCATGACCGGCCATCAACGCATCCCAACCGTCCTTGGCGACGTCCCTGGGATCGCTTTTGCTTTCCGACGCGCCCACGCTGGTGTCGAGCATATCTCCTCGCGCAAAAAACTCCGTTTCGACCGGGCCTGGCATAAGCGTCGTGACCGTCACGCCTTTGCTCTCCTTGATCTCGTTGCGGATTGCATCGGCAAAACTGTCAATGAATGCCTTGGTACCGTTGTAAACCGCCTGGAAACTACCCGGGATGAAGCCGGCGATCGAGCCGGTGATGAGAACCCTGCCGTCATCGCGGACGACCATCTGTTTCAGCACTTTCTGTAGCAGGTAGATTGTACCCGTGACGTTCGTATCGATCACCCGCCGCCAGTCCGCGACATCCTGATCGAGAAACCCGTGGCCCAAGCCGCGACCCGCATTGGCGCAGAGCAAATCGATCTGCCGACCGGCGGTCGCGGCAAGCAGTTGATCGACGCCTTGCAGAGTGGAAAGGTCCGCCTCGACCGATTGCACCTGCGTACCATATTGCTTGAAATCCTCGGCCGATGCCTCGATCAGCGGCTCGTCGGCCACAACCAGCAGATCATAGCCATCCTTGGCCGCCAGATGCGCGAGCTCGAAACCTATGCCGGTCGAAGCGCCGGTGATGAGCGCGAATTTGCTCATGATTGTTTCTCCTTACTTGGCCGGGAACGCCGCGAGATGGGCGATATGCTCCTTGACGACAGGTGCGATCTGCGCGGCCGCCTGCTTGAGCGCCGGCGTATCCCCGGCGCTGGCATAACCCTCGTGCAGGGCGAGCGCGGCATCATGTGCGATCTTCTGGTCCTTGATATAGACGGCATCGATCATATCGGCCGAGGCGGCCTTGATCTCGTCGAGCATCGTCTGCTGATCCGGAGCGAGGCTTGGCGGTGCCACGGTGAGCTTGGCTTCAGCCGCCGCGGCCTTGACCTTCGCTGTCGATTGCTGATGGGCCTTCACCATCATCTGCGCAAAGTCGCGCAGCTTGGCGTCCTTGCTCTTCTCGAGCAAGGCTTTGGACGATTCGATTTCAAACATGTCGCCGCCACCTGCCTTGGCAAGATATCCAGAGGCATCGGTCGGCGCGGCCACAGGGTCTGCCATGACGCCTTGATCGGCCATTTCTGACGCGCTGTTGGCGGAAATGGCATTCGCCCCGACCTGGTTATCGGATGTGTCGGAACCATTGCACCCGGCAAGAAGCAAAGCGCTTGCGGTGAAAAGGAAGAAAGAACGCATGAGCTAGTCTCCTATGGGATAAGGGTCAGGTCGCCTGCGTCAGGTCCATGCCCGGCTTCAGCACGATTTTCGTCACTTCGTTCTGCTTGTCGTGGAACAGCCTGTAGCCCTGCGCTGCCTGTTCAAGCGGCATGCGGTGCGAGATGAGAAAGGTCGTGTCGATCTTCTCCTCCATGATCGCATTGAGCAGCCCAGGCATATAATGCTGAACATGGGTCTGGCCGGTCTTGAGCGTCAGGCCCTTTTCCATGAAGGCACCCAAGGGGAATTTGTCGACGAAGCCACCATATACCGCCGGCATCGAGACACGCCCCCCTTTACGGCAGGCGAGGATCGCCTGGCGGATCGAATGGGTGCGGTCGGTGCCGAGGAAGGTCGAGACCTTGATCTGATCCCAGACATTATCGGCGAAAAATCCGTGCGCCTCCAGGCCGACGCTGTCGATGCAGGCATCCGGACCGATACCGCCGGTCATCTCCATCAATGCGTCATAGGTTTTGGTTTCCTCGAAGTTGATCGTCTCCGCGCCAAACTTTCGCGCCAGTTCGAGCCGGTGCGGGAAATGGTCGATGGCAATGACGCGCTCGGCACCCATCAGGAAAGCGGACTGCACTGCGAACAGTCCGACCGGGCCGCAGCCCCACACCGCCACGGTGTCGCCGGGTTCGATCTGCGCATTTTCCGCAGCCATCCAGCCGGTCGGCAAGATGTCGGAGAGGAACAACACCTTGTCGTCGTCGACCCCGTCGGGAACGACGATCGGTCCCACATCGGAAAAAGGCACGCGTACATATTCGGCCTGGCCGCCTGCATAGCCGCCGGTCATATGGCTGTAGCCGAACAGTCCCGACATGGGCTGGCCATAGGCGGCCTGCGCAATATCCTGATTGTCCGCTGGCAGGCCATTGTCGCATGCCGAATATTGATGCTTGCTGCAATGGAAGCAGCTGCCGCAGGCGATGGTGAAAGGCACCACAACGCGCTGGCCCTTTCGCAGTGTCGATTTGGGGCCGGTCTCGACAACTTCGCCCATGAATTCATGGCCAAGGATGTCGCCCGCCTTCATGGTCGGGATATAGCCGTCATAGAGATGAAGGTCGGAGCCGCAGATTGCGGTCGATGTGATCTTGATGATCGCGTCGCGCGGGTTGAGGATTTCGGGATCATCGACCGTGTCGACGCGCACGTCATGCTTCCCATGCCAGGTCAAAGCGCGCATCAGGCCTGCTCCTCTTCCAGCTGCTTGCGGGTCCAAGCCGCAGTCGCCACCTCGCCGGTCTCCATAAGCTGCTTGAAACGGCGCAGTTCCCGCCGCGCCTGAATGGCAGGTTCTCGCTGAAACATGGTAGCGATGACCTTGCCGATGATGCCGGCTGGCGGATCGTAAAGGATCGTCGCGCTGACCCAGGTGCCGCGCCCGCCGGGAGCATCGTGAAAATTGATGCGCCCGCTATTGGGAACATCCGCGCCGTCTTCCGAGGCCCAGGCGATGAATTCGTCCTGTTTCTCTCCGGTTATCGCAGCGATCCATTCGACCGTTTTTCCGGCCGGTGCCTTCACGACCCACCGGGACCGCCGATCATCGAGCTTCTCGACGGAAACGAGATTTTCCATGAAGCGTGGAAGGTTGGAGAAGTCGCGCCAAAAGGCGAAAAGCTCCGCGCGCGATCGGTTGATCGTGACCGTCTTGCCGATCAGCGCATCTCCCTTGTCCTCGACAAAGCTGGCTGTCGCGTCATCGACGGCATTACGCTGCTTTGAAGTGGTGATCGGCGCGTCATCTTCGCGCGGCGGGACAAGCGTGTCGCTCATGCGGCTCTCCTGGCTTACGATGGCAATAGACCGATCAACCCGGTTCTTGGCGGCTCGTTCCCATTTTGATTGTCCGTCACAGACGGAAAAACGCGGAAATTAACCTTGGTTAGTAGGAATTATTGTGGGCTTAAGGGCAAGGCCCGGTTTATGTGTCAATCGGCGAACACGAGCTTGGGAATATGCTTGGTCGGGCGCGCAGGATCTGCTTGGTCAGCGTGGGGATTTGCCTCCCCCCAACGAAGAACAAGAATGCAATGACACGGAATGTTGGCCAATATCCCTTGGTTCAACGGGCAAAGCGCCCCGCCGCAGGAACTTAAGGCAAAGGCAGTCATTAGGGTTACGCCACCGTCTCGTGACCAGTAGTTTGGGGGATCATGACCGACCGCATGTCTGAGATTTTTCCTGGTGATTCCAGGATGAGCGCCATCATGCGTGCCCATGAATGGGGGAAAACCCGGTTAGGTTCCCCAGAACAGTGGCCTGAAGGCTTGAAAGCGTCGCTCCGGCTCATGCTCATGTCGCGGTTCGAGATGTGGCTTGGCTGGGGGGAAGATCTGACCTTCTTCTATAATGATGCCTACATTCCAACATTGGGTTCAAAACATCCCACCGCGCTGGGCCAGCCCATGTCGCAGGTCTGGAAGGAAGTGTTCGAGGACGTCGAGGATCGCATCGTGTCGGTCATGCGCGACGGCGTCGCGACGTGGGACGAGCAGCTGCTCTTGTTCCTCGAGCGCAATGGCTATCCCGAGGAAACCTACCACACCTTCTCCTACAGCCCACTCGTCGGCGGCGACGGCACCGTAGAAGGCCTTATGTGCGTCGTCAGCGAAGAGACGGACAGGGTCATCAGTGAACGACGGATCAAGCAGCTCAACGATCTGGCCGCAACCTTGCTCAGGGCGCAGAGCCGGTCGGACGTGGCAGAGGCGGTTCGTACCTATTTCGGCAGCGACAGTCGGGACTTTCCTTTCGCCGACCTCATATTGTTCGATCTGCCCGAAAGCCCCCATCCTGCCTCTGGCGACGCAACACGGTGGCCCGTTGCCGCGATCGAACAAGGAGAGAAGCAGACGGTCATCGCGCTCGACGGTTTCGGGCGAAACCTGCCGACGGGACCGTGGCACATACCGCCGCGTGAAGCGTTGATCCTTGCGGTCGAACAGCCCGGAGAGGCGCGGGCCATCGGCGCGCTCATTCTCGGCTTGAATCCCTATCGCCTGCTCGATGAAGCCACCCGCGATTTCGCCAGCCTCATCGCGGTGCAGATCGCCGGCGCGCTTGCTACGATCGATGCCGTCTCGGCCCAGCGGCGCGACCGTGACCGGCTCTGGTCGCTTAGTCAGGACCTGATGCTGGTGTGTGATTTCGACGGCGTGATCCGATCGGTGAACCCAACGGCAACGCGGCTCCTGGGATGGCAGGAAGATGAGATGGTCGGTCAGGTTCTGGCCGATTTCGTCCATCCCGACGACTTGCGCAGCACGGCCAGGGAGGTCGCAAAGCTGGCGAAGGGCGTTACTACCCTTCTGTTCGAGAATCGCTATCGCTGCCGGGACGGCAGCTATCGGCTGCTCGACTGGAACGCCGTTCCCGATGCCGGCCGCATTCATGCCGTGGCGCGCGACATAACCCAGGAACGCCTGCTGGCCCGCGACCGGGAACGGATCTGGGCGATCTCGCCCGTCGTCAAGGTGGTGGCGACGACGCAAGGCGTCATTAATGCAGTCAATCCATCCTGGACGAAAGTGCTCGGATGGATCGAGGCCGATACGGTCGGCCGCAATATCCTGGAGTTCGTGGCCGAGGAGCAGGACGCCGCGCGCAAGAGACTGGCGAAACTTTCGCAGCCCGATGCGACCGTCGTAGAATCCCAAAGCGTCTTTCGGGCGCAGGATGGCAGCCACCATCGCTTCGCCTGGACCGCCGTGCCTGAGGGCGGCCTGCTCTATCTTTTCGGCCGGGACATCACGGCTGAAACCGAAGCGGCCGAGGCGCTCGCCGCGACTGAAGACGCTTTGCGCCAGAGCCAGAAGATGGAAGCGGTCGGGCAGTTGACCGGCGGCATCGCCCATGACTTCAACAATCTGCTGGCCGGCATTCTGGGCAATCTGGAACTGCTGGAGCTGCGTATTTCGCAAGGCCGGTTGGAGGCGATCAGCCGCTATCTCGAGACGGCGCAGGGCGCGGCAAAACGCGCTGCCGCGCTAACCCAGAGGCTGCTCGCCTTTTCGCGCCGGCAGACGCTCGATCCTACGCCCGTCAATGTAAATCGGCTGGTCTCCGGCTTGGAAGACCTGCTGCGCCGCACTGTTGGTCCTTCGGTCGAAATCGAAGTAGTCGGATCGGGCGGGCTGTGGACGACATTGGTGGATCGCTACCAGCTCGAAAACGCGCTGCTGAACCTGTGCATCAACGCACGGGATGCCATGCCGGACGGCGGTCGGCTGACGATTGAAACGGCTAATAAGTGGCTTGACGACCGCATGGCGCGCGAACGCGAACTGCCGCAAGGTCAATATGTATCACTTTGCGTGAGCGATACCGGCACCGGCATGACACCCGATGTGATCGCCCGCGCGTTCGACCCCTTCTTCACGACCAAACCGCTCGGCGAAGGGACGGGGCTGGGGCTGTCGATGATTTATGGCTTCGCGCGCCAATCGGGCGGTCAGGTGCGAATCTATTCCGAGGTGGGCGTCGGCACAACCATATGCCTTTATCTCCCCCGCCATACTGGCGCCGTGGCCGAAACGGAGGAGGAAGGCGAGTCGCTATGTTTGGATCTTGGTGGCCATGGCGAGACAGTGCTGGTCATCGATGACGAGGCTTCGGTTCGCTCGCTCATCGTCGATGTCCTTACCGATGGCGGCTATCATGTTATCGAGGCGGCGGATGGTCCGAGCGGCCTCAAAGTGCTCCAGTCCGACTTGCGTATTGACCTTCTCATCACTGATGTCGGTTTGCCCGGAGGAATGAACGGGCGTCAGGTCGCCGACGCCGGTCGAGTGCACCGACCGCATCTTAAAATCTTGTTCATCACGGGATATGCGGAAAATGCCGTGGTCGGCAACGGCCTGCTGGGTCAGGACATGCACGTCATCACCAAGCCCTTTGGCATAGAAGCCATCGCCAGCAAGGTGCGCGAGATGATCGACGAGGCGGACAAGTCAAGGCGGGAAGGGGAAACATAGAGGGCCAGCCAGCCATATCGTGGAGTCCGTGAAAAGGCAGCAAACTGGCTGACGTAAGGGTAATCCTTTAGCATAAGCCGACCTTTTCCGGACCTTCGGCTGGTCTATCGTCACTAGGTGTGAAATGTCCGTTATTCTGGCTAGCCAGACCTAATCTGAAACTGGGCAACGATTTCGCTGCTCAGGTTTGGACATTCGGCTACCCATGCCCTGGCACCCAGCTGGTCATTGGACCAGAACCCGCCCTGCCTGACGTTATTTTTCGGAGTAGCTCTCTAGAGACCCCGGAACGTCGTAGCGCGACTCCCGCAAACATATGTCGTTATGGCCGCTTACTTTGTGTCAAAGACAGGCCGCAGAACATGGATGTGCCACGGCAAGGTAGAGCCGACCCGTTCAGCTGATCCGTGTCACCCAAAATCTCCTTTCTCGCCGGTTCGGATAAAGACAAGGAGACCCCGTCCAGCTTAACGCGACAAGACTTCCATGTTCTAATCCAAGGCGCGAGAACCCTTCTCCATCGTACTGGCAAATCAGAGGCGATTGTGCGATCCGATGCCAAACGAGGAGACATGAGTGAGCAAGCGTAAAGCCCAGCCTGTGGTTGCAACGGGCGTCGCAGGACTGGATGAAATCCTGCGCGGCGGCCTGCCCGCATCCAACCTCTATATGCTTCAGGGTGCGCCCGGCGCGGGCAAGACGACAGCTGCTCTGCAGTTCTTGCGCGCAGGCGTAGAAGCAGGGGAAAGATGCATCTACGTAAGCCTTTCCCAGACTGCTGCTGAGCTGAAATCGATCGCCTTGTCGCATGGCTGGACGTTGGACGGCATTCGGATCGAGGAACTGTCCGCATCCGACGCCATCAATGGCGCGGCCGATCAGACCATATTCCAGACCGCCGAACTCCGCCTCGACGAAACGCGCCAGGCGATCGAACTGGCGATCGAGGAGCATAAGCCACACCGCCTCGTCTATGACTCGCTGCTGGAGATCCGGCTCATCACGGGTGATACACCGCGGTTCCGCCGCGAACTGCTTGGCTTCAAGGCGTTCCTTGCGCAGCGCAAGGTCGTCGCGCTTTTGTTGGATACCCAGACCAATGAGGCAGCGCCCAACGGAGAAGAGGTCGAAGGGATTGCACATGGCGTCATCCGCTTCGACAAGTCGTTGCAGGATTATGGCTCGGTGCGACGGCGGATCGAGGTCAGCAAGATGCGCGGCGTGCCGATTGCCGACGGTTATCACGACATGGCGATACGGGAAGGCGAAGGCGTTGTTGTTTTCCCCCGGATCATCCCGGGCGAAGCCGTCGATACCCGCAAGCCGCAGCTAATTAAATCGGGCGTCGATGCGCTCGACGACATGTTTGGCGGCGGCCAGGAATCGGGCACAACCACTCTGGTCATCGGCCAGTCCGGGACCGGCAAATCGACCATGGCCTCGCTCTACGCAACTGCAGCGCTCAAACGGGGCGAAACGGTGGCGCTATTCCTGTTCGAGGAACGCCTGGAGACCTTCTTTCGGCGATCGGAAGGCCTCGGTATGGATTTGCGGCAGTTTCATGAAGACGGTCAGCTGATCATCCGGGATTTCAATCCCAACGAGATATCTCCCGGCGAATTCGCCCAGATTGCACAGTCGATCGTCAAGGATTTCAAAACCCGCGTCGTGGTCATCGACAGTTTCACAGGCTACCTCAACTCGTTGCCGCACCGCGAGAAGGCTGTACGAGACATTCAGTCTCTCCTCAAATATCTGGCGCGGTCGGGCGTTCTGACAATGCTGATCGTCGCCCAGCACGGTCTGCTCGGCCAGAATGTCGGTATCGATGTCGATGTGAGCTTCCTGGGCGATACCGTACTCCTGCTGCGGATCATGGAAGATGATGGCCGTCTTCGACGCAACATCACCGTCGTCAAGAAACGCCATGGCCCCCATGACCTGAATGTTCATGAACTGTTGATCGAAAGCGACGGCGTCAGGGTCGTCCCGTTCAATCCGCTGCCGACGGCATGAGTGGCAGCGATCTGGTCGAGCCGGGTGCGCTGGACCAGGTCCTTATTCTGGCGCCGTATCGACGGGACGCGGCCTATCTGGGTCAGTTGCTTGCCGAATATGACATGGCTGTCGCGACCTGCATCTCGGCAGACGAACTGACGGGGTATCTGGCGGCTGGGCCAGGCGTGTTCGTGACGACCCATGAAGCATTGACCCCGACCCTCATCGATATCGTCGCCCGGCATCTGAACGCCCAGCCCCCATGGTCCGAAATGCCGATCGTGGTCCTGCTTGACCGCGCGTCGCCGAACAGTCGAATCCGTGGACAGCTGGCGGCGGCATGGCCACGGTCGCGCCAGCTTTTCTATCAGCGCCCGCTCACCCAGGTCGAACTGGTCAGCGGCATCCAGTCGGCGCTGCTGGCGCGAATGCGGCAGAGGGAAGTGCGCGATCATATCGAGCGCGAGATCGAACTTCGCAGGGAACTGAACCACCGGGTCAAGAATATCCTGGCGAGCGTGTTTTCAATCTTTGAAATGACGCGCCGCGGCGCGACGAGTGTGGACGCGCTTGCGGATGATTTCGGTGCCCGCCTGACCGCACTGTCCAACGTACATTCCGCCGTCTTCGAGGCCAAGGGGGAGGCGATCTCGATCGCCGAGATCGCACGGCTCACGTTCGATCCCTATCGGCAGATGGGGGTCAGCCGGATCGACGCCTCCGGCCCGTCAGTCATGTTGACACGCGAGGCGGGTACAACACTGGCACTCTGCCTGCACGAACTGACGACCAACGCGATCAAATATGGTGCGTTGTCCGTGCCGAACGGCCAGGTTGCGTTCCATTGGGACATACTGCCGGACCTGGGTCCTGACTTGTCTGTCTTGTGGCAGGAAACGGGTGGACCGCCTGTCGTCGCGCCGTCGCGCTCAGGCTATGGCACACGCTATCTACGTGCGGCTCTAGGCGGCTTGTTCGGTGCCAAGCCCGACATCATGTTCGCGACCGATGGCCTTCGATGTGAGATTAACGGACCATTGGCACGCGTCGCCTGCAACCCGGAGGCACCGGACAGCGTTTCGGGCTTATGACATCAGACACCATCGGCGTTCGCAAGCCACTGCGGATCTATTGCATCGAAGATAATCCCCTGATCGTGTTTCATATCGAACATCTGATTGAGAAGGCAGGCCATGTTCTGGCGGGTTTTGCCGATAGCTTCTCCCAACTGACGGCTGACCCTGCCGCGATCGACATAGATGGCGCGCTCGTGGATGTCGATCTGGCTGATGGACGCACCGGTCCTGATGCGGCTGCATGGCTCAAGGAACGAGGCATTCCGTCGATCTTCGTGACCGGCCAGCAGGACATCGCGAATCTATATGCCGACCGGGTCGTCGGGGTGGTCATCAAACCGATCGTCGCTCAGGATTTTGCCGATAAGGTCCAGCGTCTGGACGGGCGGACCTGATCCCCGTTTGTAGGTAGAGATCGACTCTTTGCCGACATGCTTGCGGCGGTTCCGGGATCGCCCAGCGCATATATCGACAGGAACGAACTTTTATCAAAGCGGTTAACGACGCAAGTAAGTGAGCGGAGTGGGAACTTGTCTCATAGCCCGGCAGAAACTCTGTCCCCTGTCTTGCCGACTGCGGTCGAAGACGCAGCCTCCAAGCTTCTTCGTGCCTGTTGCGACGCCCGGTTAAAGATTGCGACGGCGGAAAGTTGCACGGGGGGCCTACTCGCCTCTCTGCTTACCGACGTGGAGGGTGCGAGCCACGCCTTCGAGCGTGGCTTCATTGTCTATAGCGAAGAAGCCAAATGTGAATTGCTCGGCATCGCGGGGGATCAGATTGATGTGTGCGGCGCCGTCAGTCGTGACGTCGCTATTGCAATGGCGCAGGGCACCATCCGGCAATCAGCCGCCGACATTTCGCTTGCGATCACTGGCTATGCGGGTCCCACCAACGACGGCGGAGAAGAAGGGCTTGTCCATTTTGCCTGTACCCGCAGAAACAGGACGACAAGACATAGGGTGGAGCATTTCGGTGCCGTAGGCCGTGGACCCATTCGGATCGCGGCCATAACTGTAGCGTTGGATATGATGATGGACGCCGTGCGTGACGCCTGATCGCTTCGCCTCGATCAATGAGCATGGGCTGATCCGCCTTGCAGTGGCAACGCCGACCGCAAGCGTCGGCGATGTAGCGGGCAATTCCAATGCAATCCTAGACTTAGTGCGGAAAGCGGCATTGGCAGGTGCCGACATCGTCCTGTTTCCAGAGCTGTGCCTATCATCCTACGCTATCGATGATCTGCATCTGCAGGATGCGCTACTGGACCGCGTGGAAACAGAGATCGGCAAGCTGATCGAGGCAAGCCTCGACTTACCTGTCCTGCTTGTTGGCGCTCCTGTTCGGCGTGCAGGACGGCTCTATAATGCGGCCTTGGCCATCGGCCAGGGAAAGCTTTTGGGCGTGGTCCCGAAAAGCTACCTTCCCAATTATCGCGAATATTATGAGAAGCGCTGGTTCGCGTCCGGCGCAGGCTTGACCGATCTCGATATCGAGCTTGCCGGCTGCCAAGCGCCCTTTGGCACTGACCTCCTCTTTTCGGCGAAGGAGAAGTCAGACTTCATTTTTCATATCGAGATTTGCGAGGATTACTGGTCGCCCCTGCCCCCCTCGACGATGGGCGCGCTGGCGGGCGCGCTGATCCTGTGTAATCTCTCGGCGTCGAACATCACCATCGGCAAATCGCGCGATCGGCATATGTTGTCGGCTTCACAGTCGGCGCGATGCTTGGCCGCCTATGCCTATTCTGCGGCAGGCCCCGGAGAAAGCACGACGGACTTAGCCTGGGATGGGCAGGCAATGGTGCACGAACTGGGGGAATTGTTAGCGGAATCGAAGCGCTTCGGGGACGACCCGGAGCTTACACTGGCCGATATCGATGTCCAGCGTCTGCGGCTCGAAAGGATGCGCAACGGAACTTTCAATGATACAGCCACGGCATGCGGCCACCCCGAACAGCGGTTCCGCCACGTAAAATTTTCCTGGGTAGCCCAAGGCGACCGTTCGGGTCTGTACCGTCCGCAACGGCGCTTTCCGTTCGTCCCCGCGGACGCGATGGCGTTGGATGCCGACTGCTACGAAGCGTTCAACATCCAGGTGCAAGGTCTGATCACCCGCTTTCGGGCTACTTCGAGTAAGCATCTGATCATCGGCGTTTCAGGCGGGCTCGATTCTACGCATGCGCTGATCGTGGCCGCCAAGGCATGCGACCGGCTGGGTCTCCCGCGTTCGACGATCCTTGGTTTTACCATGCCGGGTTTCGCGACCGGTGAAGAGACCCGATCGAATGCCTGGGCACTGATGAAAGCGCTTGGCATAACGGCCCAGGAGATCGATATCCGTCCCGCTGCGCGCCAGATGCTCTCAGACATGGAGCATCCCTTCGCCGCCGGCGAGCCGCTATACGACATCACTTTCGAAAATGTGCAGGCGGGGCTGCGCACCGACTATCTGTTTCGGCTCGCCAACCGCCACGGCGGCTTCGTCATCGGCACCGGTGACCTGTCCGAATTGGCGTTGGGCTGGTGTACCTATGGTGTGGGCGACCAGATGAGTCATTACGCCGTCAATTGCGGGGTTCCCAAGACGCTTATCCAATATCTGATACGCTGGTGCGTTTCTACAGGGCAGTTCGACTCCGCCACGGACGCGGTTCTGACTGCTATCCTCGGCACTGAAATCTCTCCAGAGCTTGTCCCGGCCGACGCCAGCGGCGCACTGCAGAGCGCGGAGAGCAAGGTTGGACCTTATGCCCTCAATGATTTCTTCCTTCACCATGTGGCGCGCGTCGGGCTGCCGCCCTCCAAGGTGGCATTTCTGGCTTGGCAGGCCTGGCGCGATGCCGATGCGGGAGAATGGCCGCCCGGCTATCCCGACGATGCCAAAATCTCCTACGATCTTTCATCGATCCGGCGCTGGCTTGAAAATTTCCTGTTTCGCCTTTTCACGATCAGCCAGTTCAAGCGATCGGCAATCCCCAACGGGCCCAAAGTTTCATCCGGCGGGGCATTATCGCCGCGCGGAGACTGGCGGGCACCATCCGATGGAACCGCAGCAGTCTGGCTCGATGAACTGGCAGCAGCGTTCGCCGACGCTCCCATTCGCTCCGATCCATGAAAGGCCGATACAATACGCAAACACCCAATATCCTTGGAATTGAGCGGGGCTGGCTTCCTGCTTCAGCATAAGCGCCGCTTAGGTTTGGATCGATCGCGTTGAACCCATTGGGCCTTTGCGTGTTGAAATCTTGCTCCCAACAGATTTGGACTGCGCACCATGACCGACCCAAGACCACCCCAGCCAGAGCAACAGCAATCGATGCCGGGCCTGACCGAGCCTATGGATCCACGCCCTGACCACGGCGAAACGAGCTATCAGGGATCGGGTAAGCTAAGTGGCAAGACGGCGATCATCACGGGTGGCGACAGCGGTATCGGGCGCGCTGTTGCGCTCGCTTTCGCGCGAGAGGGTGCCGACATCCTCATTTCCTATCTCAATGAAGAAGAGGATGCCCGAGAAACGGCGAAGTGGGTCGAGGAGGCGGGTCGCAAGGCAGTGCTGGTGCCCGGCGACATCGGCGATCCCGCTCATTGTCGATTGATCGTCGATCGCGCACTGGAAGAGTTTGGCGATCTACATATCCTCGTCAACAACGCCGCCCATCAGGCGAGCTTCGAAAAGATCGGAGATATTTCAGACGAGGAATGGCAGCAGACATTCGCCACGAACATTCATGCGATGTTCTATCTTGTGAAAGCGGCGGAGCCGCACCTGGCCCCCGGGGCCTCGATCATCAATACGACGTCGATCAATGCCGATCAGCCCAATGCCCATCTCCTTGCCTATGCAACGACGAAGGGCGCTATCCAGAATTTCACGATGGGCCTTGCCCAGCTGCTGGCCGACAAGGAAATCCGGGTTAATTGCGTAGCGCCCGGCCCGATCTGGACGCCGCTCATTCCCTCGACCATGCCGCCGGAGGCCGTGAAGAATTTCGGGAAAAACACCCCGTTCGGTCGCGCCGGGCAGCCCCGCGAGTTGGCTTCAGCCTATGTGATGCTGGCAAGCGACGAGTCCAGCTACACGACGGGTGCCACGGTCGCTGTCACAGGCGGGCGGCCCTTCATCTGAAATTTATTACCGAATGGGGAAGGCGATGCCTCGTTACTTTTTTCATACCGTTGATGGCGGGCGCGACTTTGACCAGGAAGGCACTGAATTGCCAAACGATGCCGCGGCACGGAAGGCGGCGATCCGGTTTGCCGGTGCTGTAATGCATGATGAGCCTGATGTACTTTGGGATGGACGTGACTATCGGGTGGAGGTCACCAACGAGACGGGCGCTCTCCTTTTTACGATCGTGATGCTGTCGATCGATGCGCCTGCATCCAATCGAGCCTGAACGCTAGCTTGCGCTTTGGCCGCTGGGTACGACAATCTCGAATGTCTTCGATCCCGACGGTGGCTGATGAAATTTCCCGCCACATGACGACACAAGACGGCGGACAAGACCAAGGCCTAGTCCATGCCCGTCTGATGGGGCGGCATCGAGGAACGGTAGGCCATCATCATCGACCTGTACGACGACATCATCGTCACGCCGTCGAACGACCACGGTAATCTTGCCACCCTTCGCATCGAAAGCATGTTTAATCGCGTTGGTCGCAAGTTCGTTCACGGCCAGGCAGATCGGCGTGACTAACGGCGAAGCAACCTCGTCGCAGCCATCACCTATTTCGAGCGAGATCAAAACGGATCTCAGCTCCGCATGCGCCTGCAACGCCTCGCAAACCTGACGCAAAGCGGTCGCCAGCGCGGACTGTTCCTCTTCCGACGTGGCCGCCCGCGCTCGGGCCAGAATAGCTATCCGTTCCGCCGCATCCTCAAGGGCGGCGCGTCCTTCCCGATCTTTCAGTCGTGTCGCTTGGAGGGAGAGCAGACTGACGACCAGTTGGAGGTCGTTGGTGCACCGGTGTACCGTCTCCCGCAATAACAGTTCCAAACGCTTGCACGCCTCCTGCGCTTCGGCGCCCGCCCGATCATCCGATCGAGTTGATGATTGCGGCCGCCCCATGCCTTCATTGGCAGTGCCATGCATGGGCAGGTTATCGCGCAACGCGGGTTTACCGGCAACCTCGTGAGTGCCATTGAGCCGCTCTGACATACGCACCTCTCTTTCAAGAGAAGAGTAGGAAGCGGGTTCAGGCGTGTCGCTAACCTCGATTGCTCATGATGTTAATGTCCAGGTCAGGATTGAGCATGTGAGCATCAGAATTTCCGTTTTGACACTATCTCATCCGCCATTCGGCCATTCACCTGAATTTACTCCGTACCTTCGCCCGCAGGCGCGTTCACGGCCACCATTTTGATAGTGAACAGGAGTCTTCTCAGTTCATCCGTTACAAAGATGCTGAACTCTCGACCATCCCAAAGTACGTCAGGCTGATCGTTCATGATTTCGCCAGCAAACTGGATGGCGAAATGCCTTGCTGCAGCGTGATCGCGTAACTCTGTTCCTGTTTCATCCCCATCGGCATCCGACGCGGAAAAGAAGTAGCGTGGCATTTTGTCCTCCAGGCATCGCGCACAGTAATGCTTCGCCCGAACTCACGCTCTAACCTGGTTAAGGAAACATCGATGAAAGGGGACCAGGTAAATGCGGCGCAACCTGATCGAGGTGCAGGTAAAGCGGATTGAAGTCGCCTTCTCGCCTGATCTTGTTCCAGTCCTGAATGGCGATCCAACGTCCGCTATGATCGATAAGGCCATCTTTCGCGAGTGCCTTCAAGGTTCGATTGACATGAACGCTGGTCATCCCGGTCGCGTCCCCCAATTGCTCCTGCGTCATCGGCAGATGAAAGTCAGCCGCATCGATAACACCGGCAGCGTGCATGCGAACGGCGATTTCGCACAATATATGGGCAATGCGCGCCCTTGCGTCACGCCGCCCGACGTTGAGCACCCATTCTCGATAAATCGAGGCGTCCACCAGACCATCGATCCAGAGCGCTTGGCCGACGGCGGGCCGCTCCAGGGCCATTTCCCGCAGAGCGTCGCGATCAATGTCGGCCACCTCAAGTTCGGTCAGGGCCTGGACACTGTGGTCGGCAATGTTGAGAAACAAATGTTGTAGATCGAGCAGATCGCCAGCCAGATGGATCGACACGATCTGACGCGCGCCATGCACCGTCAACTTATGCCGAAATGCGAGTCCAGAGAGGACAAAACTGCAATGCGGACGGGGCGGCTCCCCCTCGCGGACGACATAAGCACTTGGGTTAAGGTAGCGATGCTGAAAAGGGAGTGCTGATACTGCGGCGCGATCTTCTTCGTCGAGCGCGGCCCGCTGCGAAAGCCGTCGCGCGAAGAAATCCAAATTGGTGATCGATGACATGCAGCCTCCACCGGGCGGGAGCACATGTATCTCTCTGTCGCCGGGACACCCAGTTAGTTGCCCGGCAATATAGCGTCTTTAACATGGCCACTAACATATGGCCTAACCTATCTCATCAGCTGACATTATGACGGTTTCGATAAGCTGATCTGCCCCCTGCTGAGTGGCCCAAAGACTATGATAGTCTGGACCACGAAAGGGACGATGAATGCCGAGCAAGAAGCACAAGCCGGAAGAGATTATCGGCAAGCTGCGTGAAGTTGAGATTGTGCTGGCACAGGGAGCGAGCACGGCCGAAGCCTGCCGCCGGATCGCGGTCAGCGAGCAGACCTATTATCGCTGGCGGAAGGAATATGGCGGCCTGAAGACCGATCAGGCGCGGCGGATGAAGGATCTGGAGAAAGAGAACCAGCGTCTTCGCCGGGCGATCTCGGACCTGACGCTGGACAAGCTGATCCTGCAGGAGGCAGCCAAGGGAAACTTCTAAGCCCCGCGCGGCGGCGACGCTGCATTGATCATGTGCGACGAAAGTTTCCGGTATCCGAGCGACGGATATGCCGGGTGCTGGGTCAGCATCGATCGACGCAGCGCAAGGTGCCGCGCGGGGCGGATGACGAGCAGGCGCTGACGGAGGACATCATCGCTCTGGCAAAGCAATATGGTCGATACGGCTACCGCCGGGTGACGGCGTTGCTGTGCCATGCGGGTTGGACGGTGAACCATAAGCGGGTCGAACGGATCTGGCGGCGTGAGGGGCTGAAGGTTCCACAGCGCCAGCCAAAGCGCGGGCGTCTATGGCTCAATGACGGATCCTGCATCCGCCTGCGGCCGGAATATCCGGGACATGTATGGGCCTACGACTTCGTCGAAGGTCGCACGCATGATGGCCGCAAGTTCCGCATCCTGACCATCATCGATGAGGCCAGCCGGGAGTGCCTGGCGCTCGTCGTGGCGCGTCAGCTCAAGCATGAGGATGTTCTGGCGGCCTTAGCCGACCTGTTCATCTCGCGCGGCCCTCCGGCACATATACGGTCCGATAATGGCAGCGAATTTATCGCGACAGCCGTCCAGCAATGGCTGGGGCAGATCGGCGTGAAGACGCTCTACATCACACCAGGATCACCATGGGAGAATGGCTATAACGAAAGCTTCAACGGGTCGCTTCGCGACGAACTGCTCAACGGCGAGATCTTCTACAGCCTCGCCGAAGCCAAGGTGCTGATCGAAGCTTGGCGGCGGCATTACAACAACGTCCGCCCGCATAGCAGTCTGGGCTATCGACCACCGGCACCGGAAACGGCGACACCGCCATATCCGGCCTCCGGTTCCGCTTCGCTCCACCTCCGTCCGGATATGGCGGCAATCGGCTTAATCCACTAACAAACCAATCGGTCCACTCGGTGGGGGCAGATCATTGGCACCCACTCGACAACGCCCTGTGCCTGCTCCAAAAGCGACCCCGCTTCGGCGAGTATCGTCAGGCCTTCGCCTGTTTACGCCGGGTTTCCCACCCTTTCTTTGCAGCGGCTGATCGCTCGTCATGGGTCTGGCTAGCTCCGCCGACACGCCCGCCTTTGCTCGATGACGCATGGCTTTCCGTCTTACCCCGCCCCGAACCGGATTTCTTGCCACCGCCAGACTCCTTGTTCACCGTCGCCCATGCGCGGCGCTCGGCCTCGTCTTTCGGAATGCCGCGATCCTCATACCCCTCCTCGATATGCTCGGCCTTGCGCTTTTGTTTGTCGGTATAACTCGACTTGTCACCGCGGGGCATGGCGTTTCTCCTTCTTGCTGAGCGCCATGCGGAGCTCATCCTTGGTCTTCTCCAGGATGTGCCGCTGCTTGACGCTGAGATTGTCCCCCGCGCGATTGATATAGAATGTCAGCATGCTCATTGCAGATTGCAGGGGTGTGCCTTTACGACGATGGCTGTGTTCGGCGGATCGTTTCAACGACAGGGCGATCGTTTTTGGATCAGTTTGCTTGAACAGGCCTTCATCAAGATCCAGTGCGTCGCTCTGCTCGGTCACATCTTGCGACCATTTATGTTTGCTCATCGCGTGTCTCCCGGCGCGTTCAGCTGCTTAACTTCCCGGTTCTATGTTTACAGGTGGTGCGAGCGGATTGTGGTTCGACGCAGGTTGAGGTTCAGCCTGATCGTCATCGCCGCCTTTTTCGGATTCCGCGTCCGAAGGCGTGGGCGAACCTTGTTCCGGTGGAGGCGTTCCAGCGCCTCCTTCCACTGGCTCAGTGGAGCGCGGATGGACGCCATCATCATCGATCATGATTTGTATCCTTTCTGCATTTCGTGTCCCGCCCGCGTGTCGTTTTCCTCACCGCGCCTCGTCATGGCATCGGGATTGTAATCAGACGATATGGCGCCACCGCTCACAGGGTCGCGCGTCGGCTCGCGATCCAGCGTGTCGCTGGGCCGTCGCGCTGCGCCCTCTGGCTGATTCTCGGTGGAGATGTTGGGACGACGTGTTTTCTCGGTTGGAACAGATTGATGGCTGTGCGTTTCATCTTCCATGGCACGCTCCTGTCTTCATGCGCCTTTGGCGCGTTGATCCTCTGGATAGTCTTCCGGCTTGACTGTCCCCACGGCGGGACGGTCGTTGACATCCTCTTGCCGCTGGCCACCGCGCGTACGGGGATCGGGACCTTTCTGTGGCAGAACGTCACCCAGCGGCCCCTGGCGCGGACTTTTGTCCAAGGATGTTTCCACCGCCTCGGACGGCGTGTCTGTCGGCTCGTTCATCGGTGATCTCCTACGGTCTGGTTTCCAAGTCCCGCCTCAGCCCAATAGAGATGACATGGCGGGATGTTGCGCCACTCAAAGGCAGAGTGGATCGGGCCGATATATGTTTCGAGCAGCGGCTTGATGGTGCGGCGCATTTGATAGGCGCAAAACATGCCGTTTGATGCGAGAATGGCGCGACTGGCGCGCATCGTGCGATCGGCTTCGTATCGCTCAAGCGTGGAGAAGGGCAGGCCGGAGAGTATGCAATCGGCAGAGGGCAGGCCGCGTTCTCTCAGGACAGCAGCGACATTCGCCGCAGATTCGCAGACGGCTTCAAACCGGGGATCGTCGATCGATGCTCTGAGATGATCGACGAAGGCCTCACTCGTGTCCAGCGCGAGGAGGACGGCGCTGGGAGGCAAGCTTACCAGCACTGCTCGTGTAAACGCCCCCGTTCCCGGTCCAAATTCGACGAATAGCTGGATCCGCTGCCAGTCGATTGGTGCAAGCATTCGATCCACGAGCCAATGACTTGCTGGAAAGGCCGATCCAACCATTGTCGGATACTCGATGAATGTCTTCACGGTCAGGCGCAGGGAAGGAGTCTGAACACTGCTAGGAAAAGCAGTGGCCTTGGAAATTGCACGATCCGCAATCCCATCGGCACGTGCTTTGATCACCATGTCCTCCTTGTCGGCCAAATACGACAAGGTTGACAACCAGACCGTCCACAAGCAGTTCCGTTGATTATGCTTGGAAATGGAGGGACTTTAACCTGGTTAAGTCACTTTATGCCGACCGATTTTTGTATCATCGACAAGCCGTCGTTAGCGACCGGCTACCAGCACACGCACCCGATCGCTAAGGCTAAGTGGGTCAAACGGTTTGGCGATAACGCCTACAACGCCGGGACGTTTATAAGCATCAACCTCATGAGGTCGAATTCCGGCGGTGATGATGGCCGTGCGCAAGCCAGACAGTTGGGGCAATTGTCGTAATTTTTCGTGTAACTCGATGCCTGTCATGGATGGCAGCCGCATGTTGAGGAGGGCGAAATCAAATGAGTGGCTGCTTCTTTCGATATCTTCCAGGGCTTCAATTCCGCTGCCGTATGTAGTGAGAGAAAAGTCAGGATCTCGTCCCAAAGCTAGTGCAACGATTGTGCGAATGTCGGGTTCGTCCTCCACGAATAGAATTTTCAGTTGCTGAACCATGCTCGCCTCCACTTTTGCAGAGTGATATTTTTTGGATAACTAGCGAAACCCACACCGCTCAAAAAGGTTCGGCGGATGGCAATGCTCAAGGTGGCTGGTTCATATTCGATAGAGCTAGCGCTGCCCTGCAAGCGCGCAACCTGAGGCCGTGCATCTCATCGGCGCGAAGCGCGTTGCTGGGAGGGAGGTAGTCGCTATGCTTGAGAATGATCTTCCCACCACCTTGACGCGATTGGGCCTCGCAACCGTCCTCGGTCTGGCACTGGGCTTTGAACGAGAGCGAAGCGGCCATGATGCGGGTTTGCGAACCCACGGTCTCGTCGCGCTCAGTTCGGCGATGTTAACCCTTTCCGCGCTCGAAATGGTAGAACAACACAATGAGGGAGACCCTGTCAGGGTCGTGCAAGGCCTGGCACAGGCGATTGGTTTCATCGCAGGCGGCCTTATCTTCGTGCGCGGCGGCGATGTTCGAAACATGACGACGGCTGCCAGCCTTTGGATGGCCGCTGCGGTAGGGATCACGGCAGGAGCGGGACAATATGTGCTGGTGTTTGCCGGAACAGTCCTGGCGCTTCTTCTCCTGTCTGCCGCTTTCCTTTTCGAACGCTTCATGCCGCGGTCCCATAGACAGGAAAGCAATGGCACTTCGGATGATATTCGGATGCCGAACCGGCGGGGGTCGCCAAGTCAGCAGGATGAAGAAATTTATAAGGGTTGAGGAAAGCGGCCATCCAACGGGATGTTTTTGGAATTGTGCCAGCGCGCCTCGAGAAATGGCTGGGAGGTAACTGTGGATTGGAGTGCAAGCCCTCGGGTATCAAGTTGGCTCCTCTTAAGAGACGAGGAGCCCAAGTTCATATTTCGGTGTTTTCAGCTAGGGGAAGCGCGTCTTCTACGTCGATCGCGAGATAGGCACCGTATTTTCGATCTTGCTATCACCGAGAAGGATCTGGAGGGCGCGCAGGTCGCCGTCGCCGTGTAGATCATGCACGCCTTCGTTCGCCGAAGTGAGTGGGTCCCATACTCGCGGGACTCATGAGGACAAACAGCGCAAGGCGCAATTCGTCCGTCGGCCGTCAGTCTTCTCTCTAGCAGGAGCGGCGTCGCTAGGCGTCCTCAAGTAAGTTCGGGCACCGCCGTTAATGGCCAATCGGATACGACGGGCCGCGATAATTGGCCCGCCGCGCAGCAACGGCCGAACAGCAAAAGCGTGGGGAAGACCATGCGCATGGCTATTCTCCATCTAGGGTGATTGCGACGATTAGCCCGTCCCCGATCCACTGACTGAGCAGCGCGCCAGCCTCGCCCACTCCGACTTGCTCACCGCACTGTTCGACCAGGGCGAGGCAAAGGGCACCGAACGTCGCACCGGCTATGATTTGCGCCAGCGCGAAAGCCTCCGTGGGCTCGACCGTGCGGAAACAGGGCGTGAAATCCTGCCGCCCGACCAGCATTGCGCCCGGCTCCGGCAACAGAGCCGCCATCGGCGGGTCATCCAGTGCCGCCAGCGCCGACCAGATCGCGCCTGCATTCGTGCGGGCCACCGCGATTTGCATCGTCGGCGCGAACATCAGTCTGGCACTGTCCCAGTCCACCGCCGCCAGTTCCTCTGGAGACACAGGAGCTGCATCCGGCCCTTCAAAGGCGCGGCTCAGCGCCCAGTCGAGCCATGCCAGTTCGGCAACTTCGGGATCGTCGGGATAGATTTGGCTGAGGGTATTGGAGAAACCGTCGCCATATACGCCCAAGGTCCAGCCATGGGGCGGCGTGGCTTCGATATGCGCGCGGGCGGCATCGGTGAACGCATCCTCCCCCAGCCATAGCAGCGTCTTTTCAAACGTGTCGCGCAGGCAGTCGACAAGCTGTACCCGATAGGCGTTGTGATACACAGCGAGGCCAGCCTGCTCGGCGGAATCGACCCACTGTTCCATCGATACCGGCGCATCGATCAGCCACCCGCGAAAGTCGCGTTGCATCGCGGCAAGGCTCATGCCGGCGCCCTCCGGTCGTTGCTCGAAATGTTGCGCGCCATGTCCAGTTCGGTCAGCAGATCGGTGATCGGTGGAATGTCGTCGTCGCGCTCGATCATGGTCGCAACCGGGCCGACCTGGCGGCAAGCCTGCGCATACAGCGCCCACACCGACGGCGGCACGGGTTGGTCATGGGTGTCGATCAGGCGGTCTTTGCCTTGGCTATGCCCGGCGAGATGGATCTGGCGCACCCGGTCGGCTGGTACGCCTTCAAGATAGTCCAGGGCATCGAACCCGTGATTGACCGCGCTGACATAGATATTGTTGACGTCGAGCAGCAGCGAACAGCCGGTGCATGCACACAGCGCATTCAGAAATTGCCACTCGGTCATGCTGTCGGCGGTGAATTGCAGATAGGTCGAAGGATTTTCGATCAGCATCGTGCGTTCGAGCACATCTTGCGCCAGCGTGATGTTCGCACAGACCAGATCGAGGGCCTCTTGCGTGTAAGGCAGCGGCAGCAAATCGTGGGAATTGAAACCCTCGATCCGCGTCCAGCAAAGGTGATCGGATACGAACAGCGGATCGAGATGATCGGCCAGCGCCTTGAGCCTGTGCAGATAGTCGCGATCGAGACCATCGGCCGAGCCGACGGACATCGACACGCCATGCAGCGCGACCGGGTGGCGCTCGCGGATCTGGTCGAGGATATGGCGGGGCTTGCCGCCATCGATCATGAAATTCTCTGAGATCACCTCGACGAAATCCACCGGCACCGTGCCGGTCAGGAAGTCCTGATAGTGCGGCGTGCGCAGGCCAAGACCAAAGCCGTGGAATGTCGCGTCTGAATGGCCTGTCATCGGTTCGCTCCGGAAGAGTGGAGGTCCGGCCGGGGGTAGCCGGACCTCCGGGTCGCGATCACCGGGGGAAGCGATCGCGAAGCCTTGGGTCACTGACCGGCAGGTTCGGTCAGGCTGCCGCCAGCGGCAGTGCACTTTTTCTCGGACATTTCCTTGAAGCCGGTGCCTTTGCAGCTGTTCAGACCCTTGCAGTCATTCTTGGCGGTTTTGCAGTCCGATGTGCCCTTGCAGCTGTTGACGCCGTAGCAATGGACGGCCTTTGCACCAGCGGCGGTCGCCGGGGCGGAGGCCGCAACGCCGGCGATGGCGAGCAGGGCGGCGGTTGTGGCGATGCTGACGCCGGACTTGAGGGTGATCATGATCGGTCTCCGAATAGGCTTGCCGGGATGGCATGAGGTTCTTCGGAAGCGTGGACCGGTTGGTTACACCCGATCTACCAACGCAAAAAACGCGGGCCGATTAACGTGCCCGCCAGTGCAGCCAGACCCATGCCCAAACTATACCAAGTCAGCACGAACAGCGCCGATGCTTCGGGGCAATGCAGGCCGTAGAGCGTTGCGGCACAAGCGCCCGATGCAAGACCAGCGGTCGCGCCGGTAAGGCGCAAGCGGGTTGGCGCGAATTGGCGGAACGCCCAGATTAGTCCGATGAAGATAGGCGCCGCCAGCATCGCCACGAAAATCGAGCATCGTTTCCAGCTCTGGCCCAGCCAGAGCGGCAGCCAGCCGTCAAAGGGCGTTCGGGCCAGCTCGCTTGCCGCCACGCAGGCCAGAAGGCCAAAAGGAATGACCAACAGCCACAGCCACTGCGCCCGCGTCGCGTCCGGCCGCGCCAAATGCACTGTCGCGGCAATCGCCCCAACCCCCAGCGAAATCGTGTAGGTCCATTTCATCCAGAAGGTGAAGTCGTGCATCGCCGCGGCAAGATCGGGCCGGAATCCCAGCGTACTGGCAATTGCCAGCAAGGTGGCCACGGCTCCTGCCGCAATCCCCATCGCAAGCTGACGCTCGACCAGATGCGGCGACACCGGCGCCACATTTCCGGCCAACGCGCGGATGAGATCGTCCGTCTGCATCATGCGCCTCCCTTGAGGCGCGCGGCCAGGGCCTTGAGGCCACGATGGACCGACACTTTCACATCCGCCTCGCTATAGCCCCCGGCCCTGGCGGCTTCTGCCGTGCTCAGACCATCGATCTTTGTGGCGCGGATTGCCCTGGCCTGCTTGTCCGACAGGCCGCCGAGCAGCCGGTCGATATCCATGCGTGCGGCGCAGGCATCCTCAAATCCTTCGGCGATCAATATGTCCTCAAGCCCTTCGATCGGCACCGTGCCGCGGGTGCGCCGAAACTGGTCGATCATCTTGTAGCGCGCGACAGCATAAGCCCAGGCGGCAAAGGGACGCGTCCGGTCATAAGTGCCGCGGCGCGTGTGTATGGCCATCAAAGTTTCCTGCACGAGGTCCTCGACATCATCTTCGGCACCGCGAAGGCGACGCCCGAAAAAGGATCGCAGCATCGGAACGAGCGCGCGGAGCAAGGCGGCATGGGCTTCGGCGTCGCCATCAAGACCGCCGATCATCCATATCCTGAGCTGTTCTTCGCTCGCCCGCATGTGCACTCCCGGACAGCTATTCGCGGCGCTTTGCCTGATGGTTACAGCGATACGGCAAAAAAATTCTGCGGCTTCAACTTGAGCCGCATCTGTAACGCTTTTCAGTGTCGCCGCGAAGAAGCTTCCGTGACCCGGCCCGCTTGGCCTCCCAGGGTCGCCATGCGGCGGGACCATCATTGATGATCCCGCCGCATGTGAGGCCTCAAGCATTCACGGAGACTATCGATGCCATCCACATCCGCAGCCCTCGCCGCAGCCCTCGCTCTTACGATGATCGCCGGAAGCGCGCACGCCGCCGGTGCCGCCAAGCCGGTGGAGAAATGCTATGGCGTCGCCCAGGCCGGTAAAAACGACTGCAAGGCCGGTGCCGGCACGAGCTGTGCTGGCACATCGCGGATTGCTTATCAGGGCGATGCCTGGAAACTCGTCAATGCTGGCACTTGCACGAAGATAAAGACCCCCAAGGGCTTCGGCTCGTTGACGCCCAAGGCCTGATCTTCACGAACTCCCGGAGAGAGCAATGACGATATTTGTGCGTCACTATCGTGAAGCATCGGCGTGGCTGACCCGTCATATATCGGAAAGCCTGCTACTGCTGGTCGCGCGCCTCGGGATCGCTGCCATCTTCTTCCTGTCGGGTCGCACCAAGGTGGAAGGCGTGCTCACGATCACGCCTTCCACCTATGAACTGTTCCGCACAGATTATGCCCTGCCGCTGGTGCCGCCGGAGATTGCGGCGCACGCGGCGACTTACTCGGAGCACGTCTTTCCCATTCTGCTGGTGCTTGGCCTTTTTACCCGGCCCGCTGCCGCAGCGCTGCTGGGCATGACACTCGTCATAGAGGTCTTCGTTTATCCCGACGCCTGGCCGACGCATCTTAGCTGGGCCGGGCTATTGCTGCCGTTGATAGCGCGCGGCGGCGGCGCCTGGTCGCTCGATCGCTTGTTTGGGTTTGAGCTTGGTTCACTCGTTGACCGGCCGTAACCGCCTCTCGGCATCAAAAAACGCTGGATGGTTTGGCCATGATTGTTACTCCGTCGCCCCCACCAACATGGGCCGTTCCGATACGGTATTGGGAATGCCTGCGCATGCCAAATCCAGTCATTATCGAGTTTAACAGCTGTCGGGCAGCAGGGCGCCTACATCTCGCCATTCCGCGTTGTGGCCACCGATCCTGAAAGCCGCCGTTGCCCGGCTCCTAATAAAGACCGTAGCGAAGCACGAGTAGGCCGGACAGGGTAAGAACCATGATCGCAACCAGCGGCAATCCGGTGCGCGTATAGTCCGCAAACCGGTAGTCGCCTGCCGACATGATTAGCATGTTGGTCTGGTAGGCAACCGGCGTCGCGTAGCAAAGATTGCAGCCGAACAGGACGGCCAGGACCAGCGGCTCAACCGGGATGCCCAGCTTTTGCCCCAGGCTGAAGGCGATCGGCGTTCCGACCGCCGCCGCCGTGGTGTTTGAAGCGAAGTTGGTCAGCACTGTGACGAACAGCATCACCGCGGCCAAAACGCCCGCCGGCGGCAGGAACTGCAGCCCCAGCGCGATCAGTTCGCTCAGCCATGCCGCCGCGCCGCTCTCAAGAACAATACGACCGATGGCGATGCTGGCCGCGACCAGTACGATGACCTTCGCCGACAAAGCGCGGCCGATCCGGTCAAAGCGGACGCAGCCGGTGACGAGCATCGCGATCGCACCCCCGAGCGCGGAAATCGCGATCGGTACGAGCCCGATGCTGGCGGGTATAACCGCGCATGCCATGATCGCCAGCGCCAGCGGCGCCTTGGAGGTGCGGGGAAGTTCCTTTGCTCCTTCGAGTACGAGCATATTCTCGGCCAGCGACATCCGCTCGATGCTGCCGAGCGCACCGGCGACCAGAAGAATGTCGCCTTCGTCAAACGCGTTTTCGGACGCAGAATCGTTCATCGGCTGCGTCGCCCAGCGGCGTTGCGCGCGATGCACGCCAAGGATGGCAACATTGTAAAGCTCGGCTACATTTGCAGACGCCACGCCCTTGCCGACCAGGCCGGAATCCTTGGTCACCGCCAGTTCGGCGACGGTGATATCATCACCCGTCTGGGCATAGCCGCCGCGCAACCGGTCCATCAGCCAGACCGGGGCGGCGGTGGCGCCAAGGATACGCATCGTCTGCTCCAGAGCGGCGTGCGTCGCCCGCACCGGTATCCGCCCGCCTGCGGGAGTCTCGGCCAAGAGCTCGACATCGGCGGGCAGCCGCGCGGCGATCAGATCGCGGGACAGCCCATGCGCGAAGGAACTCTCGCCCAGGCGGAGCATCGCCGCGAAGTGCCGCGGCTCGTGCCCGGCTTCGACAGAATTGTCTGGCAGCAGGCGCGGCATGACCAGCCAGATGAACGGCAGCGCCACCAGCGCGGCCAGCAGCACGATCGGGGTGAAGTGGAATACCGACATCGGCGGCAGGCCGAGGTCGCCGGCGATCGACACGACGAGCAGGTTGGTCGAGGTGCCGATCGTCGTCGACATGCCGCCAATCAACACTGCGCTGTTCACCGGGATCAGCGTGCGCGACGCGGGCATTCCGCCATTCGCCGCGATCGCCGCCATGACCGGCAGCATCAGGACGAGCACCGGCGTATCGTTGACCATCATGCTCATGCCGAACGCCAGCAGCAGCGTCACCAGGAGGCCGACCTGACGATTAAACCGCCAGACTCGCGTCAGCAGGCGCGATACCGGCTCGAGTGCGCCTGTCGTCACGAGTCCTCGCCCCAGCACCATCAGCGCGCAGATCGTGATCAATGCGTAATGGCCAAACCCTTCGAATGCGAGCTTCAGCCCTTCAGTCGGTGACTGTCCGGGAAGCGGAAACCAGTAAAGACCGAGCGCGATGGCACTGATCGTCAGCAGCGAGATGATCTCGACGCGCGCTCGACCGGATACGAAACCGTAGAACATCGCGCCTGTCAGCAGCATGGCGCCCAGAGCATGGGGTTGAGGAGCATCGATCATATGCTAGCGAACCGGGAGATCGGCATTCCGATCCGTATCGGCGTCGCTTTCGCGCTCGGGTGGCAGGAATGCCTGCGACAATGCATGGTACAGACGTTCCTTCGAGACGGCCTGCGCCACGACATCGGCGATCAGCGACGAGGCGAGCAGCGGCATCATCAGGCCACGACTGCCGGTCGTCTCGGAAATGATGATGACCGCCGTCAGCGGGGCGCGGACGACACCGGTGAAATAGGCGACCATGCCGAGCAGCACGATCGCACCGCCGGGATAGGTCGGGAACAGCCAGCGCAACATGTCACCGACGCCGGCGCCGACGGCGAGCGACGGAGCGAAAATGCCGCCCGGCATGCCTGACACCGCCGTCGCCAGCGTCGTCGTCAGCTTGGCGATGCCGAACCAGTGCGGCACGTCGCCGCCGGTGATGATGCCGCGCGCCGCGCCATAACCAGTGCCCCAGGTCAGGCCGGTGGCGACGCCGATGATCGCGACGATCCCGCCGAGCGAACCCGCCAACAGCATCGGCCGCGACCGCAGCCAGACGACCGGCGACCAGCGTGTCCGCCCGGTCGCCAGCACCGCACGCGAGAAGAAAGCGCCCAGCAGCCCGCCGAGGATACCGGCCACGGGGGCGGCCAGCATCGTCTCGCGCACCGACAGCGTCTGTCGCATGACACCGAAATAGACATAGTCACCCGAGAGACCGAGGCTGACCATGCCTGCGATCAGCACCGCGGTCATCACCAGCAAGGTCATGCGCTGTTCGTAGGCGGCGGCCAGCTCCTCGATCGCGAAGGCGACGCCGGCCAGCGGGGTGTTGAACGCCGCGGCGACACCGGCAGCGCCGCCCGCGATGAATACCGATGCGCGCAAGGGGATCACCATCACCCGATGCGCGTACCCCATGATTGATGCGGCGACCTGCACGGTCGGCCCTTCTCGCCCGGTCGAAGCGCCTACGAGCAAGGTGCCGATTGTGAGCACCAGCTTCGCGATCACGGTCTTTGCCGACACCAGACCGCCCATCGCATGGTCGGGATCACGCGTGGCCGCCATCACCTGCGGGATCCCCGATCCACGGGCCTGGGGAACGAAACGCGCCGTCAGACCAGCGATCGCCGCATAGCCCAGCGGGGTGACGATCAGCGGTGCCCACCACCAGCGCGCCGCGAGCGCCACGAAGCGGTTCCCCGCCCAGTCCGCGAGATGCGCAAACACCAGCGCGACGAGCCCGATCATCACCGCGCCGCCTAGAATCGCCACGCGCCGCCGCCACACGGGTGCCGTGGGGCCATGCTCGCGCAGCAGATCGCGTGCCTGTTCGGGGAGCCGCACCATCATCCTTCGGCCGGTGCGCCGACCGCTGCGGCGACGAGGCAGACGAGCCCGATCGCGACGAAGCCGATCCGTTGCCCCATCGAGGCGAGCGGCATGACGGTCCCACGCCAGCTATCCGATCGTGCAAACTTCCCGAACGTCAGCGCGATCGTGACGATCACGGCGACAATCAGCGCGATGATAACGATCATGCAGTTCCTCCAAGCCAGGCGTTGCCGTCCCGGAGGCGACGTCTGTAATCGGGTTCAGCCAGCGCACGCAGCAGGTCGTCGGCGCGTATCAGTACCGTGTTGCGGCACGCGCCGTCGAGCGCCGTATCGGACAACGCCCGGAATTCGCGGGTCTGGCGCGCTAGACAAGCGATGCGGCCCGGGTCGTCGCAGTGGAGCGCGACATCGCCGAGCGCCCCGAGGAAATGCTTTGCTGCAATCATATCAGCGCTCGCATATTGCGCGAGCGCGCCGAACGCCCGGGCGATGAAGCCCTCGAACGTCACCGGATGCGCGATGACGCGCAGCCTATCATCGCCATCCGCACGCAACCGCGACGGCAGATCGCGTCGGGCCAGGTCCGCCATTGCGGCACTGAGCCAGTCAAGGCAGCTGTTCGCGGTGAACGGATCGTTGACCCCCGGCGACAGCGCGCGAGCCGCGATCTCGACAAGTTCGTCGATCAGGAAGCGCAGGTCCTGGAGTGCGGTGCGTCTGGAGCCGACCGCGAAGGCCTCGCGCAGAGCATTCGCCGCCGTCTCGTCGCAGCGTTTGGCCGGCCATGCCTCGAGCAATAGGCTGCCCTTGTGGATGAAATCGCCTGGTTGATAGTGCAAACGGATCACGAGATCGTGATCCCGTGCCGCGGCCATCAGCGTGCTTTCGTCGATCAGTTGGATATAGCCGGTGTCCTGCGACCGGACCGGCGCGCGCCGATCATGGTCGGCGCGATCGGTCTCGGCCCGGAAGGCGGCGGGTATCCGCGGATCGTCGGCGCGCTCGTCGAGCGGCGTCCCGACGAACACCGGAAAGCGCGCATCGATCTCCCCGATCAGCCGGTCGCCGATCCGCTCGATGACGTTGTTGATGTGGATCCGCATCGGCACATGGTGGATGAAGAAGATCAGCACAGCGATCGAGCAGAGCACCAGGATCAACGCGACTAGCAAGGCAAGCTGCGGCACGAAGGCTGCTGCCCCGGCTCCACTTTCGCCGGCCGAACGGATCGTGCGCAGGACGACCAGCGAATAGACGAAGGTCGCGATGAAGGTGCCGAGCGTCACCTGGTTGCCGCGATCCGACATGAAATTGCTCAGCAGCCGCGGACCATATTGCCCCGAGGCATAGACCACTGCGGCGATCGTCACCGAGAAGGTCGTTCCGGCGACCCCAATCATCGACCCGCCGATCGACGACAGCAGGCTGCGCGCGCCGTCAGGCCGCGCGGCATAAAGCCATGCCAAGTCGTCCATCCACGCCGAGCCCGCGTGGCTGTCGATATAGACCATCGCCAACGCGAGCAGCAACGCGCCGATCGCCATCACCGTAGGCACGAACCAGTAGCTTTCGCGCAGATCGTTCGACAGGCGCAACAGGCGGGCTCTCATGCTTGTTTTGCCGCATCGGCCGGCATCTCGCTCACGCGATCGGCTTGGGGCAGGAAACGGCCGATCATTGTGCGATAGCGATCGAGAGGGCGAACCGTTGGCCTGCGGCGGGTGCGGCCACGGCACCGACGCCCTGCGTCGCCAGCATCGCCGCCACCGCTCGTGCCCGTCTCTGGGTGAGGTTCGGTCGCGCGGGAGGTTCGCCGCCCGGCAAGCCTGGAACCGAGAGCGTCGGCACGTTCCAACGCCGTGCCGCCCACGCAGATGTGATTACTGCGGCGCGCGCTGATGCATCGAGCGTATCGACATTGTCAGCGAATTCAATCTCGGGCAGCGGCCCCTGCGGCGGCACGATCGTCACGGTCCACCCGTCGGTCTCCGCCGCGGCACGCGTTTCGAGGGTGCGATAGGTCGCGATGGTTGCGCCCGGCAGCGGCACCGCCGCCGCGGTCGCCCGCCGGTGGTCGCGATCGATAGTGACGTCGTCGGCTGCGATGCCTGTGATGAGCGCGATCATCCGCGCCAGCGCCGTCATCCGCTGCGCTTCGAGGTTCGACTGATCCCCCGCCTGGCGCAATTCTTCGCGCTGCGCATCGAGTGCGCCCGCACCGGCTTCGAGTAGAACCTGGTCGATATCGAGCCGGACGGGACGGCCAAGTGCATCTGCGATCGACCTCTGCAAGGTCGCGGTCTTTTGGGTCCGCCCGCGTGGGGCGATAACGACCGCCCGAACAAGGTTCGGCTCACGGTCGAACTCGACTTCCAATTGCGTGACGCGCGCATCGCTGCCGAACCGGTCGTTGAGCAGTGAGCGCACCTGCGACACCGTCAACGCCTCGCGCGCAATGCGATTTAGCGACAGTCCGAGTGGGACCGCCATAACCGCGAATACCAGAAGCAATACGATGGTCTGCATCCAGCTTTGCCGCGAGGAGAGATGGTGCGCAAAGCCGTAGTACCGCGCCATGACCGTTGCGGAGAGAGCGATGGTGATGAAGTTCGTGACGAACAGCGCTAGCGCTCCGCCAAGGACAGGCAGGTTCCAGGTCGCCAGGCCATAACCGACGACGGCCAGCGGCGGCATCAACGCAGTGGCGATGGCGACGCCGACTATCGTCTCCCCGCGGCCTCTGATGATGGCGAAAGTGCCGGCCAGCGCGGCGAACAGCGCGACACCAAGGTCGAACAGGTTTGGTCGCGTTCGCGCCACGATCTCGGCAGTGGGTGCCTGCAATGGCGACAGGCTGACGATCAGCGCGGTGAAGACGACAGCCGCGAGCGATCCGAGGGCAAGCGCGAACACCGACCGCCGCATTTCGGCGAAATCGAACAGCGCGAGACTGAAGCCGAATCCGAGAATGGGATTCATCAGCGGCGAGATCAGCATGGCGCCGATCACCACGGCAGGCGATGAGAGCAGCAGCCCGAGCACCGCGATGCCTGCCGACATCATCGTCATGAAAGCGTAGCGATGCGACCAGCCGCTTTCCTCTACGATCCGCGCGACAACCGCTTCGTGGTCGATCGGACCGACGACACTGCGCCGCCACCATTTGTAGAGGGCAAGCCTGGTCAACCGCTCGCGTATGGGATCTCGTCCAACGGTTCCGTCGGCGTCAGACATCATGCGCCTGGTTCCTCAAAATGCAGTTCATGCCCAGCGGCTATATTGCCCCCTGCGGCTGTAGCCAACCATGCGCCGCGCGGGCGATGATTGCCGAGAACCGCAAGACGACTCGCCATGACCCACGCCCCTGAATGTATCACATAGAGGGATTCGGGAGCGATGCTGCGGCCCGTTTTGTGACCTGCGATCATGCAGGCATCTCGATCAGCATGAGTTCCGCGTCGTCCTTGCCAGATACGACAAGCCTCTTTTCCCCGTCAATCGCGATGCCTTCATATGGCGCAAGTCCCGTTCCATCGTGCGTGACAGCCCCTTTCAGAAGAAACGCATAGGCGCTGGCAGCCGTAATCGGAATGTCGGCGGACAGGCCGTTCGGTATATGATGCTTCGTCATCGTCGCGGCACAATGCAGGCGATATAGGCCCGTATCGCGCATGCCGGCGATGACCTGGGTCTCTGCCCGCTGCGGACGCGCGTTGCTTCGCCGTTCAGTCGCACGAAGTCGATCGCGCCACTCTCGACGATATGGATCACCTCCGTGCCATAATGCGTCACGGGCGTGGTCGCTGCGTTCGGCACCAATATGTTGTGGTTGACCGCGCGCAGCGCTCCCCAGTTGACCAGATCGACGTTTTGCGCGCCCGCGAAACAGAAATGATGACGCGCCCGGATCCATCCGAGTTCCGAGACGCCCAGCGATGCTGCATGTCGATGCGAGATCATGGCGCAATATCCTGGTGCCTGGGACTTTCAGTCCCGCTCACCATACGCAGCATCACGAATCCGAGCAGGCCCGCGATAAACGACCCGCCCAACACGCCGATCTTGGCTTCCGCCTGCAGCAGCGGGCTTGTCGGGAAGGCGAGCAATGTGATGAAGATGCTCATCGTGAAGCCGATGCCGCAGAGCAGCGCCACACCGAACAACTGGAGCCGGTTCGCGTGCGCGGGCATATCCGCCAATCCTGTTTTAACCGCTAGGATAGAAAACCCGAATACGCCGACCACCTTGCCAATCAGCAGGCCGGCCGCGGTGCCGACCGTAACCGGTGCCAACATGGCGCCGGGAGGAAGGCCGAGAACCGGAACCGCCGCATTTGTCAGTCCGAAGATGGGCACGATGAGGAAGCCGACGGGGGTGTGCAGAAGTTGCTCCAGTCGATGGAGCGGGCTGACGCAGTCCGCATCGGAGCGACCGGGCGTGCGCTCCATCGGGATGGTAAAGGCCAGCATCACGCCGGCGAGCGTGGCGTGGATGCCGGATCGCAAGACGAATACCCATAGGATCACCCCGACCAGCAGGTAGGGGGACAAGCGCCGGACGCCGAGGCGGTTGAGCGCGATCAACACGCAAAGCGCCACGCCGGCACCGGCCAGATCTGGCAACGACAGCCCCGCAGTGTAGAACAGCGCGATGATGACGACCGCGCCCAGATCGTCGATGATCGCGAGTGCGGCCAAAAACACCCGCAGCGACGCCGGAACGCGATTGCCCAGCATGGCGATGACACCGAGCGCGAAGGCGATATCGGTCGCGGCGGGAATCGCCCAGCCGGCGGCTGTCGGGCCGCGATTAAATGCCAGGTAGATGAGCGCCGGCACGATCATCCCACCCGCGGCGGCGACGCCCGGGAGAATACGGCGCGACCACGTCGAGAGTTGACCGTCCAGCACTTCGCGCTTGATCTCAAGTCCGACGAGCAGGAAGAACACGGCCATCATGCCATCGTTAATCCAGTGGCTGAGCGAGAGCGGCCCGAGATAGGCGTGCAGCATCGCAGCGTAGCTCGTTCCGAGCGGGGAGTTGGCGATAACCAGCGCCACGACCGCAGCCGCCATGAGCACGATACCCGCGGACGATTGCGCTTCGAGGAAGCGGCGGATTGCGCTCTGGCGCGCGTATATTTGGGTCATCGGTGGGAGTCCGGTCGCAAGGATTATCGCTGGCGGCCCGACCAACGTGATAACCTGTCCGATTCCAACGGAACGCGAACACCCTCGGGCGGCTATCGCATCAGTCTTTCAATGGGGCAACCGAAGACGTTGGCTTTGCCGTTCTAAGCGCGCATTATTTGCTATCTTCCATGCTCGCTAGGCATGCTGGGCAGTTTCTCGACTGAACCGGACAGCGCCCGAATTGGACGGGTGTTCGACGGGCCGAGAAGCAGCGTAACCTGTGAAGCATGTGCTTTCAGATACCGACAATTGCTCAGCCAACATATGTCGGCGAGCATTAACGCCCCTTCTATATTGGGCAGATCACTTTGGCAGGTGCATGGTTCGTCCAGCGCGGTCCGGCCTTTTCCAGACGATGTGATGGTGCTATTGATGGTTTCGTCGATTTCCCACTGCTAATTTGCAGGATAAATCAGCTGCTTGAGTGCCCGATAAGAGTGTTCTTCTGGCACCATTTTTTCTCAACATGTTGAGAATGCTGGGGGACTGTCGAGAGACGGTCCCCTAACGCGTTTCTGCTATGCTTTGTGCCGATAGACGGCAGCTAAAGTCCCGAAATCTGCGAGAAATGGGCCGCGCGGTTGTTGCGGTTCCAACACCGGTTTGCGACCAAAGGGCATGCGCCTTCGTGCGGGGGTGGTAGTGCGTCCGTCGCCATGTGCCCTACGACCTAAAGCTACGGCGTTCGCTGAAGATCGACATCCTCCCGATACCGCTCGGCAGAATGCCCGCCGTCTTGGCTGGGATTGGGGCCAAGTGTGAATTTACGCGCTTAGATGCAAAGCCGACGCTGAGATCCGGTTATTACCATTCGTTATTCCATTTCCGATTTTCAATCGCGAAATGACATATTTTCAATTGTACACAGTTACCGAGAATAGTCTGTTTGATTTCAAGCAATATTCGAAAGCTGAACATGGTTGGCTTGTGGTCAAAAATGGCGCCTACTTTCTACTAGGTAGATTTTGATAATAAAAAAGACGTAAAAACGAAACAAAAATGCAGCAATAATGTAAATATTAAACATAGTGGAAATTGTAACAATAAAGACATTGATCAGCACCATTGGGCAACCTCGCAAACATCAATCGGGGTCCAATCATGCTTTTCAATCACACGCGCGGCATTCGGCGCATGCCGACCGCTACGGCATTTGCCGCTCTATTTTTGGCGGTTGCTGCTGCCCCCGCATATGCCGCGGAAGGTGACGTTGCCGAAGCCGATGCAAGCGCCGGGCAGCTGGACGAGATCGTCGTTACCGCAGAAAAGCGTCCGCAGAGCTTGCAGACGACGCCGATCTCCATTTCGGTGATGCGCAGCGACGATCTGGTGAACCGTCATGTCCAGTCGCTGACCGATCTGGGCGACGGCGCGATTCCCTCGCTGCGTGTCGCGCCCTTCTTCTCCCGTCCCGGCGCGCTGATCGTCAACGTGCGCGGCGTGGGCGTACTGTCCGACAGCAACCAGCCGGCCCGCGACCAGGGCGTCGGCGTCTATATCGACGGCGTCTATATGGGCCGCCCGCAGGGTCTGGGCGCGGCGCTGTATGACATCGAGAATATCGAAGTATTGAAGGGGCCGCAGGGCACGCTGTTCGGCCGCAATACGGAAGGTGGCGCGGTCAATATCGTAACCAAGCGTCCCAGCGGTCAGTTCAAGATGAACACCATCTTCGGCGCCGGCAATTTCGGCAGCTACAAGGCCGAAACCCATATCGACCTGCCCGAATTCAACAATATCTCCATCAAGCTGGACGGCGTGGTCAGCCACCGCGACGGCACGGTCAAAAATCCGCTCAAGAGCCAGTCGGACTTCAACGGCTACACCAAGCGCGGCGTGCACGGCGAAATCATGTGGAAGCCATCGTCGGACTTCACCGTCGATCTGGCCGCGGACACCTCCTACGACGCATCGACCACCCTGTATCAACAGCAGATATCGGCCGGCACCAACAAGCTGGCCGCCGCCGCCAAGCTCCAGCCGCATCGCGCGAAGGAAGCCGTGGTCGGCACGATCGAGCAGCCCAGCATCGGCAAATCGACCGGCGTTCGGCTGAACCTGGAATGGCAGGCGGCGGACTCGCTGATGCTCAAGTCCATCTCCTCCTATCGCAAGCTGACCCAGAGCCAGTTCGACAACGCCTCTGTCGCCACGTCGATGCAGCAGCCGATCACGGCGGCAAACCCGACCGGCGCGTTCAACCTGCCTTCGACCGTGACGACGGCGGGCACCGGCTTCGTCACCAACTATCCCGGCTTCGCCTTTGGCCGCTACAGCCTCGCTTATTTCAAGCAGAACCAGATCAGCCAGGAACTTCAAGCGATCGGCGATTTCGGCGATCAATTCAAATATGCCGTCGGCGCGCTCTATTATCGCGAAAAGGTGTCGGACAACGCGCAGGCCTATAACACCAACTATTTCCTGAATGCGGCGGGCAGCGCCTATGGCGTGCTGAACATCGATCCGGCCACCCGCAACATCGACCGCGCCAGCCACGTCACCACCACCAGCATCGGTGCCTATGGCCAGGCGACCTATACGCCATCCTTCGCCAATGACATCATGCACCTGACCGGCGGCCTGCGCTGGACCCGCGACAAGAAGGTGGGCGCGCTGACCATCGTCAACAATGTCGCGCCGATCCTGCCGGTCAACGGCGTCAACGTGCAAGGGCCGATCGCTCTGGACGCGCACTGGTCGCGGGTCGATCCGATGGTCAACCTTGCCTTCGACGTGACGGACGACGTCCATGTCTATGGCAAGTGGAGCACCGGCTATAAATCGGGCGGCGCCAATTCGCGCGCGACCAATTACAAGCCCTTCAACCCTGAAACCGTGTCGATGTTCGAAATCGGCGCGAAGACGGAATTCTGGGATCACCGCGCCCGCTTCAACATCGCGGCCTACACCGGCACCTACAAGAATATCCAGCTGGACTTCAGCGGCCTGTACGAAGATGTGGTCAACGGCGTACGCGTCGTCACGACCCGCACCACGACCAATACCGTGAACGACACGGGCAAGGGCAAGCTGAAAGGGGTCGAGGCCGAATTCACCCTCGCGCCCGTCAACGGCCTGACCCTGTCGGCCAGCTACGCCTATAACAGCGTCAAGATACCCGACGCGCTCAACCCCTTCCCGGTTGCGGGCAATAACGGACAGGCCAGCAAATTCCCGGTGCCCATCTATCAGGTCTACACGCCGGAGCATTCGGCCAGCGGCGCGATCGACTATGAAGTGCCGCTCAACGACTATACGTTGCGCTTCCATATCGATGGCAATTATGACAGCGGCTATTATGGCGCCTATACCGATCCTGGCTTCAATGCCTTGACCGGCGTGGTGACGTACAAGCAACCCAAGGGGGAAGCCGGCCTGGTCTTCAACGGTCGCATCGCCCTGGCCGACATCGCACTGGGCAACAGCGGCGCGAAAATGACCGTCTCCGCCTGGGCGCGCAATCTGTTCAACGAAGAACATGTGTTCCTCAAGTCCGCAGCCGCCACCACCGGCGTTGCCGGCTTCTTCAACGAAGCGCGCACCTTCGGCGGCGAACTGAACATGAAGTTCTAACCATCGTGCACGGACTAGCGGGCGCCTTCCAACCGGAACGGCGCCCGTTCTCCGTTACGATGCGTCAAAGGAAGATGATGCCATGATGAAATTATCGACCCTGTTCGTCACCGTGACGACGGTGCTTGCCAGCCCGTCGGCCATGGCCGGCACGATCGCGGCCGCCCATGTGGACCGTCAATCGGCCACTGCCCTGTCGGTCGAATGGACGGACAGCGATCCTGTGGATGTGTTCGTGACGGACAATCCAGCCGCCACCATCGCTCAGGCGAAACTATTGTCCGGCAGCGACAAGAATGGTCACTATGCCCTGACCGCAGCCGGGACGGAGCGCCGCTATTTCCTGCTGCGCGACGTCAAGAGCAAGCAGGTCGTAACGGTGGCCGAACGCTTGCTGCCGCTGGAGCGCGGGTCCAACTTCCGTGACATCGGCGGCTATCCGGCAGCCGGCGGCAAGCATGTGCGTTGGGGCCTCATCTATCGTTCGGGCGCTTCGGCCATGCTGACCGATGCGGATGTGCAGCAGGTACAGGGCCTGAAACTCAGCCAGATGGTCGACCTGCGATCCAGCGAGGAACGGGTTCTGGCCCCAACCCGGATCGATGGCGTCCCCTATATGGCGGTCGGCTATTCCATGGGCGCGATGATGAAGCCCACGGCAGGCAGCACCGAAATCAAGAATGGCGGTACGATCTATCGCAACTTCCCCACATTCCTGGCGCCTCAGTTGCGGATCATCTTCGGCGACCTGCTCGCCAACAAAGGCGCGATCGCCTATAACTGCTCGGCCGGGCAGGATCGCACCGGCTTTGTTACCGCCATGATCCTGAGCGCACTGGGCACGCCGCGCGATATCATCCTTCAGGACTATCATCTGTCGACCCAATATCGGCAGCCTGGCAATGAAATGCCCAAGATCAACCTGGAGGCCCATCCCAACGATCCGGCCGCAGCACTGTTCGCCAAATTTCAGAGCGACCCGCGCGGCAATGTGGCCCAGCCTTTGAAGGAAGCGGATGGAACCCCCTTCCTGGCGTCGGCCTTCGATGAGATCGACAAGCGCTGGGGATCCGTCGATGGCTATCTCGAAAAGGAAATCGGCCTGAACAAAGTCGATATCGCAAATCTGCGTCGGATTTATTCACAGTAAAAGCATGTAGCGGGCCTTGTGCCCGGACGTGCATTGAACGTGCTTTTGACGCGCTAAAGCGGGTGGAGAAAAATGTCCCGATGATGGCCTAAAAACAGACGTGGCATTCCGTCGTCCCTGCTGTCGACGGACGGCGCGATGCCGGATTGGGCGCGGCGCTCTGTGCAGATGATGGATGGAAACTCGATGCCTTCTGGCTATCGACCCCGTGGCGAACGAGCACGCGTCCGCCACGGCAGGCTGAGAGATCAGCCCGTGACCGCCTTGCCCTGCCGTCGCGACGTGGCCCTGCCGACGAGCTGGTCGAGGGCATCCGCATTCTCCCGGCTCCAACCATAGAGCAGTTCGATCGGCTCGATGAAGCGCGTGCCGAGCGGGGTCAGGCGATATTCGACGGCGGGCGGGATCGTCCCTTCGACATGGCGGGTGACGAGGCCGCTCGCCTCCATCTCGCGCAGCGTCTGCGTCAGCATCTTCTTCGACACGCCGGGGAGGCTGCGGTGCAGAACGCCGGTACGCGCGCCGCCGCCATGGCGGGAATGCAGGACGTGCAGGATCATGCTCGTCCATTTCGTATGGAATATCTCCAGGATGCGGCGGGGCGCGCAATCCTCGCGCCACTCATGATCGTCCGAAAGCCGTTCCACTGGTTACCTCATGGTTCCTATGACCCAATATGGTGCCGTCTAGCGCATGTCGGCCCGGAGCCCTAGCTGGAATGCAGGACATTCGACGGAAGGCAGGATCATGACGAAGACGGCACTGGTGGCTGGCGCGAGCGGTATCATCGGCAGCGCCACCGCCGCGCACCTTACGAAACGCGGTTGGACGGTGCATGGGATTGCCCGTCGCCCGGTCGAGCAGGACGGTGTCCTGCCGATCGCAGCGGACCTTCAGCATCTGTCGGCGACGACCGCGGCGCTGGCCGACGTGCGGGCAGACGCGGTGTTCATCACGACTTGGCTGCGCCAGCCGACGGAAGCGGAGAATATCCGCGTCAACTCGGCGCTGGTGCGCAACCTGCTCGATGGCTTGCGCGCGTCGGGCCATCCGCCCAAGCATGTCGCGCTCGTGACGGGCCTCAAACACTATCTCGGGCCGTTCGAGGCCTATGGCAAAGGCGTCCTGCCACAGACGCCCTTCCGTGAAGAGCAAGGCCGGCTCGACGTTCCCAACTTCTATTATGCTCAGGAGGACGAACTGTTCGCCGCAGCCGCGCGCGATGGCTTCACCTGGAGCGTCCACCGGCCGCACACTGTGATCGGCAAGGCGGTGGGCAATGCGATGAACATGGGAACGACCCTTGCCGTCTACGCGACGATCTGCCGCGAGACGGGCCGGCCGTTCCGGTTCCCTGGCTCCTTGGCGCAATGGGATGGGCTTACCGACATGACGGATGCCACGATGCTTGCCCGCCAGATGCTGTGGGCGCTGGAGACCCCAGCGGCGGCGAACCAGGCGTTCAATATCGTCAATGGCGACGTTTTCCGCTGGAAGTGGATGTGGGCGCAGATCGCCCAATGGTTCGGCATCGAGCCGGCCCCGTTCGACGGCTCTGTACAGACGCTGGAGGAGCAGATGGCGGACGATGCCGCGATCTGGCGGACCATCGCCGCGCGCGAAGGTCTTGTGGAGGCGGATCTCGGCCGGCTGGCCTCTCCGTGGCACACCGATGCCGATTTGGGCCGGCCGATCGAATGCCTTACAGACATGGCGAAAAGCCGTCGTCTGGGGTTTGGTGATTTCGAGCCGACCCAGGACGCCTTCTTCCGGCTGTTCGACACGCTAGAGGCGGACCGCATCATCCCCGGAAAAGAGGCGCGATCCGTTCGGCCGAGCTGACTTCCCATGCGCGGGCATCGGAAGCGTCGCTCGCGTCAACATGAGGATAATGGCCTTGGCCGGGTATCGGTTTGAGGGGCGGCCAGCGCGTCGGCGCTGGCACGCCATGCCGCCTCAGGCGAAGATATCCGCCAGATCGCGCGACGCCGGGCCATCCTTCCAGTTGCGCAGCGACGTGTAGAGGCTGGCCTGCGCCACGCTCCAGAAGGCGATGAAGATCGTGTTGGTGACGGCCGACAGCGCCAGATAGGCCGGCGAAAACTGCATCGCGCCATTATTGACGACCGGCATCATCCCGCCGGTGATCATCACGATGCCCAGCAGGCCCGACACCAGCCACAGCAGGATCAGCAGCAGGATCTGAAACCCGAATATCCGCCAGCGCGCGCCCTTGGTCAGGTACCGGCTGCGCCCGAACGCGGCGAAGACGCCGCTATCCTCCGCCACCAGCGCGGGCGCGGCGACCGACCACATGATGAACAGGATGATGCCCGGCACCAGCAGCAGCATGAAGCCGGCCATGAAGCCCAGGACCAGCAACAAAGTCAGCCCGATCAGCGGCACCGCTTTCGACAGGCCGGTGCCGATGCACGCGCCAAGGCTCGCCTTCTCCCCCTTCGCATGGGCCAGCGTCGCGCGGACCAGCGCGCCCTGCACCAGCATCGAGAGCAGCAGGAAGATGATGAAGGACGCGATCGACACGGCGATCACCGCAAGGGTGCTGCCGCGATCGGCCACCGCCAGCGAAGCCCCGATGAAATAGCTGTAGATCGCCTGCGGCACCGCCCCGAACAGAAAGGCGATGCCGAAGGTCGCGACCGGATTGCTGCCCAGCGTGCCGAATGCCCGCCCCAGGACCGTCCCGACCGAAAAGGACCGCCCCTCATCCGCCATCGCCTGTGTCGCCATCCCGATACTCCCCCGTTTATAAACCCGCTGCCATGCTGTCCCATCTGTCGGACTTTGTCATCCTTTGAATGACTTGCGCCGCCGTCATCAGTCGCTAGGGTCGCAGGCCGATGGGGGTGGCAGCAATGGCCGGACCAGATTCGCTATCCGACGACAAACTGGCTGCGGCGCATCGCGCGCTGCGGTCCGGTGGCGATATCCAGTTCGATATGATGCCGGCGCCCGGCCGCCAGCCGCCGCCCGCCTGGCTCAAGGCGCTGGGCGAATGGCTGGAAGAGGTGCTGGCGCCGGTTGGCCGCTTCCTGCGTTGGATCGGCAGCTTCATGCCAGACGCGCCTTATGCCCGCATCTTCCTGTGGACCATCATCGCCGTGCTGGCGTTGCTGATCCTCTGGATCGTGGTGGATCGGGTCCGTCATGGCGAATGGCGCCTGCCGCAATGGCGCCGCCGGCGCACTGCCCGGTCGGTCGATGCCGATGAAGAAGACTGGACGCCCGACGCCGCCCCGGCCCGCGCCTGGCTGGAGGAGGCGGATGCGCTGGCTGGGCAGGGGCGCTATGCCGAAGCGGTGCATCATCTCCTGCTGCGCAGCGTCGAGGATATGGCCCGCCGCCGGCCGCATATCGTCCGCCCCGCGCTCACCAGCCGCGACCTCGCCCGCGCGGACGGCATCCCGTCCGCCCCCCGCCGCCTCTTCACCGAAATCGCGCAGGCGGTCGAGCGCAGCCTGTTCGGCGGCCGCCCGATCGATGCGGCGGAATGGGATCGCTGTCGCCACGCCTATGCCGACTTCGCCCAGACGCGGAGCTGGGCGGCGTGAGCGACATCGCCATCACCCGCCAGACCAGCGACGCCGGCCTGTTCCGGGGGCGCACCGTCGCCCTGATGCTGGCGATCGGCATCGCCGGTTTCGTCGGCATGCTGGTGCTGGGCGCCTATGCACCGGACTTGCGATCGGGCCGCAATGGCGGGGCGCATGCCCTGTCCAACGCCGTCACCGGCTATGCCGCGCTGGTGAAGCTGGCGGAGGCAACCGGCCGCAACCCCCGCATCGTCCGCAACGCCCATGATTTCGAGACGGAGGATCTCCTGATCCTGACGCCCGAAACCGGCGCGACCGACATCAGTCAGGCGTTGATTCAGCGCGCGACCCGGCCGACTTTGTTCGTTCTGCCCAAATGGCGCACCGTGCCCGATGAGGATCATGCCGGCTGGGCGCGCTATCAGGGGCTGCTCCCGCTCGATGAACCGATCGGCGTGCTGGCGCCGGGCATCCGCTTCACCATGCGGCAAGGCAAGAGCGGTGGCGGCCTATTGGAGTCCCATGGCGCCCCCGGCCGCTTCTGGACCCCGCGCCCGGTGCAGGTCATCACCGGCATCGACCCCGATAACGACCAGCGGCAGGACCGGTGGCGCGACCTGCACCCGATGTTGACGGACGGGCGCGGTGGCATCCTGCTGGCGCAGGTGGGGGAAGGGCCGCTCTATGTCCTGGCCGATCCCGATCTGCTCAATAATCGCGGCATGAAGTATCTGGGTCAGGCCCGGTCCGCGCTTGCCCTGCTCGACTGGCTGAACAGCACGGACGCAGACGGCATCGCGTTCGACGTGTCGATGAACGGCCTCGGCCATTCGCGCAGCCCCTTGAAATTGCTGTTCGAACCGCCTTTCCTGGCGATGACGCTGGCGGTTGTCGCGACCCTGCTGCTCGCCGGCTTCCACGCGTTCGGCCGCTTCGGCCCGCCGCGCGCCCGCGCCCGCGCCGTAGCCTTCGGCAAGACGGCGCTGGTCGATAACAGCGCGCTGCTGATCCGCAAGGCCGGCCGCGAATCGCGCCTGGGCGGTCGCTATGCCGCCGTCATCCGCGAGCGCGCCGCTCGTGCCTTCGGTGCACCGGCACGGCTGCGCGATCAGGCGCTCGACCAGTATCTCGACAGTTTGAAAGGGGCGCACCGCTTCACCGATCTCGCGCAGGCGGCGGATGCGGCAAGCGACCGGCACAGCCTGCGCGATGCCGCGCAGGCACTCCATGATTGGCAGAAGGACAAGAGCTGATGAATGTGACCGACGTACAGGCGCTTGGTCAGGCGATCCGGCAGGAGGTGGCCCGCGCGGTCGTGGGGCAGGAGGCAACGGTCGACCTCATGCTCGTCGCGCTCTTTTCGGGCGGCCATATCCTGCTGGAAGGACCGCCGGGCACCGCCAAGACCCTGATCGCGCACAGCTTCGCCCGCGCGCTCGGCCTGGATTTCGGCCGTATCCAGTTCACGCCCGACCTGATGCCCGGCGACATTATCGGCGCCAATCTGTTCAATTTCCAGACCAGCCAGTTCACCCTGACGCGCGGGCCGATCTTCACCGAATTGCTGCTGGCCGACGAAATCAACCGCACCCCGCCCAAGACGCAAGCGGCTTTGCTGGAGGCGATGCAGGAACGCACCGTCACCATCGACGGCGAAAGTCTGGCCTTGAGCGACCGGTTCATGGTCGTCGCGACCCAGAATCCAATCGAGCAGCAGGGCGTCTATCCCTTGCCCGAAGCGCAACTCGACCGCTTTCTCTTCAAGCAGAGCGTCGATTATCCCAGCGCGGCCGAGGAACGGCGGATCGTCGCCACCCATGGCGCGCGCACCCATGCGATGACGCCGGAAACATGGGGCGTCATGTCGGTCGCCGACGCCGCCCGCATCGCGGAGGCGATCGCTGTCGTGAACGAAGTGCGTCTGGTCGATGAAGTGATCGACTATATCCTCGCCCTCATTCGCGGCACCCGCGACGTCGCCGATCTGGAAAGCGGCGCATCCCCCCGCGCCGGCGCGATGCTGGCCGGTGCCGCCCGCGCCCGCGCCGCGCTCGATGGTCGCGACTTCGTCATCCCCGACGACGTCAAGGCGCTTGCACCTGCTCTGCTGCGCCATCGCCTGATCCTCTCGCCCGCCGCCGAAATCGACGGCCGCCGGATCGAGGATGTCGTGACCGGCATCATCGACACGATCGAGGCGCCGCGCTGAGCGCGCTGCGATGATCTACCCCACCCGCACCGCGATCTTCTGCGCGGCGGCCGGCGTGCCCGCGACCTTGCTCGTCGCGCTGATGCTGCCGGGCCGCTGGTATGCCGCGCTCGCCTGGCCGGTCGCGGTGCTGCTGGCCTGTCTGGGCGATGCGCTGGGCGGGGCAGGGCCGGGGCAGGCGCGATTGCACCTCACCCTTCCCAAAACCGCCAGCGTCGGCGCCAGCGTGGAGGGCAAAGCGACGGTCGCCATCCCCGGCACGCCGCGCGCGCAACTGCTGCTCGATATCGGCCCGTTGCTGGCACAGGATGAAGATGGCCTGTGGATCGATCTGACGGACGGGAAGGGCGCCGCCGCCATCCCCCTGCAAACCACCCGGCGCGGCACCGCGCGGGTGGCCCGTGGCTGGCTCCGCTGGAAGGGGGCGCTCGGCCTCGTCTGGAAACAGCGCATCCTGCCGCTCGACGCGACCATGGCGATCCTGCCCGACATCCGCCCGGTGCATGATCGCGGCGCGCAGATTTTCCAGCGGCACGCCCTTGCCGGCCTGATGGCGCAGGTCGATCGCGGCGACGGCGCCGATTTCGACGCACTGGTCGAATTCCGCTCCGGCATGGACCGGCGCGCGATCGACTGGAAGCAATCCGCCCGTCATGCCAAGCTGCACGCCAAGGAGTTTCGCTCCGAACGCAACAACCAGATCGTCTTCGCGATCGACGCCGGCCGCCAGATGAGCGAGCCGGTCGCGGGCCTTCCTCGGCTCGATCGGGTCGTCTCCGCCATGCTGCTGACCGCCTGGGTCGCCCTGAAACTGGGCGATCGGGTCGCGCTCCACGCCTTCGATTCGCGCCCGCGCATCGCCAGCGGCCTCGTGTCCGGCGCGGCCGCCTTCGGCGATCTTCAGCGGCTCGCCGCACAGATCGATTATAGTGGCGATGAAAGCAATTACACTTACGCCCTCACCACGCTCGCGACCCGGCTGACCCGCCGCTCGATGATCGTGCTGTTCACCGAGTTCACCGACCTCACCTCGGCCGAATTTCTGGTCCGCGCCGCCAGCCGGCTGGTGGAAACGCATCTGCTGCTGGTCGTGGTGCTGCGCGACGAGGAACTGGAATCCATTCTCGACCGCCGCCCCGCCAGCGCCGACGACGTCACCCGCGCCGTCACCGCCGCCGCGCTGCTGCGCGACCGGCTGACCGTGCTGACCCGTCTGCGCCACCTGGGCGCCCATGTGATAGAGGCCGAGCATGATCGCGTCGCCGACCGGCTGGTCCAGGGCTATGTCGATCTCAAGCGGAGGAACCTGCTGTGAGCGCTCTTGTTCAAGGCTCTGCCGCCTCGCCACTGGTGAACGCCAGCCGCTTCCGCGCCGCTCATGAAGCGGAATGGGACCGGCTCGACCAGCTTGTCACCCGCATGGAAAAACGCTCGGTCCGCGTGCTGTCGGAGGACGAGATTCTCGCGCTGCCCCTGCTTTATCGCTCGGCGCTCTCCTCTTTGTCGGTCGCGCGGGAAACCTCGCTCGACCGGGCGCTCATCACCTATCTGGAGCAGCTCTGCACCCGCGCCTATTTCCAGCTTTACGGTGTGCCCGACACGGCTTTGCGCCAGCTTGGCCGCTTCTTTGCGCGGGACTGGCCGCTCGCGGTACAGGGGCTATGGCGCGAAACATTGGCCTGCCTCGTCCTGACGTTGGTGGGCGTCATCGCCGGCTGGTGGCTCGTGGCGGCCGACGCCAGCTGGTATTACAGCATCATCCCCGACGCGATGGCCAGCGGACGCGATCCCGCCGCCAGCGCGGATACGCTGCGCGCCACCATCTACGGCCCGCAGGAGGGCGGGGGCCTCGCCACCTTCGCCGCCTATCTCTTCACCCATAATAGCCAGGTCGCGATCTTCGCTTTCGCGCTCGGCTTCGCCTTCACCGTGCCGACCGTGCTCCTCCTCCTCTATAACGGCCTGACGCTGGGCGCGATGCTGTGTCTTTTCGCCAGCAAGGGGCTGGGCCTCAATTTCCTCGGCTGGCTCACCATCCATGGTTCGACCGAAATGTTCGCCATCATCCTGGCTGGGGCTGCGGGCATGAAGATCGGCACCGCCGTCGCCTTCCCCGGCCGCTACGAACGCACCGAGGCCGCCGTCATCGCCGGGCGCAGCGCCGCCATCGCCATGGCCGGCGTCGTGCTGATGCTGCTGGTCGCCGGCCTGCTCGAAGGGATCGGGCGCCAGACGATCCAGCAGGATGCGATGCGCTACGGCATCGGCCTTGCCGCGCTCGCCGGCTGGCTCACTTATTATTATCTACCCCGCCGGCAGGAGGATCGCGATGCCTTGGCGGCGTAAGCGGGAGCGCAAAGCGCCCGCCTCGCTGCGGCGCAGCTTCGTCACGCCCGAAGGGGTCGACCTGCGCCTCGAACTGGCGAGCGCGGGGACGCGGGCGTCGGCCTTCATTCTCGATATCCTCATCCTGTTCATCAGCCTCATCCTCACCACCGTCGCGATCGGCCTGCTCGGCATTGCCAAGGCGCAGGCCGAAATCTTCATGATCCTCTGGCTGATCGGCGCCTTCATGCTGCGCAACGGCTGGTTCATCCTGTTCGAAATGGGCGGGCGCGGCGCCACGCCGGGCAAGCGACTGCTGGGCCTGCGCGTCGTCGCGCGCGATGGCGGACGGCTGACGGGAGGCGCGGTGATCGCCCGCAACGCGCTGCGCGAGATCGAGATTTTCCTGCCGCTCTCCTTCCTTGGCATGCAGGCGGCGGATGGCGCGGCGGACGGCTTCCTCACCCTCTTCGCGCTGTGCTGGACCGGCATCTTCCTCTTCTTCCCGCTCTTCAACCGCGACCGGCTGCGGGTGGGGGATCTGCTGGCGGGCACCTGGGTCGTGAACACCGTCCGCGCCAAGCTGGGCGAGGATCTGGTCGCCACCCGCGCCCAGCGGCCGCACCGCGTCTTCACCGATGCCGCGCTCGATCTGTACGGCATCTACGAACTGCAAACGCTGGAAAATGTCCTGCGCAATGGACAGGATGATGCGATCGTCACCGTCGCCGCGACCATCCGGCGCAAGGCGGGCCTGCCCGACGATGGCGACGATTACGCCTTCCTCTCGGACTATTATGCCGCCCTGTGCGCCCGGCTGGAGCGCGGCATGCTGGTCGGCCGTCGCCGCGAGGACAAGCATGCGAGCGCGGGGCGGCGCTAACCCCACGTCCGTTCGGTTCGAGCGTATCGAGAAGCGTCCAGCGCTGCGCGATCGTTTCTCCACTACGCTCGAAACGAACGGATGCTTGATTATCCCGGCAGTGCGATCATCGAAATCTGCCGCCCATAATCGCTTTCTTGTGCGTGGCAGGACCGGCGATAGCTGTAGAATCGGTCTGGCTGGCTATAGGTATCCTCGTCCAGCATCGCGATCCGCCCGATCCCGGCATTGGCCAGCCGCGCCGCGACATAGGCCGCGATATCGAACTGGCAATGACCCGGTCGTCCACCCGGCGTGAAGAATCGTTCGTTAGCCTCGTCCGCCTCGGCAAAATGTGCGGCGAAATCGTCCCCCACCTCATAGGATAGCCGCCCGATGCACGGCCCGATGGCGCAGGCGATTCGGGCAGGATCGGCGCCCAGCGCGACCATCGCCGCGATCGTCCGGTCGGTCACGCCGCCGATCGCGCCCTTCCATCCGGCATGCGCCGCGCCGACGACGCCGGCCTGTGCATCTGCAAACAACACCGGCACGCAATCGGCGGTCAATATGCCCAGCACCAGACCCGGCCGGTCGGTCACCATCGCGTCGGTGGACGGCCGATCGCCCTCCGCGATCCCGCCCGTCACTGTCGCCACATCGGGCGAATGGACCTGATGCACCGTCACCAAAGTCGCACCGGGCAGCAACGCGTCGCGCGCCAGATCGCGGTTGCGCAATACCGCTTCCCGCTCGTCCGCCGACCCCAACCCGACATTCAGCCCCGCATGGATGCCCGTGGACACGCCGCCGCGCCGCCCGGCAAAGCCATGGGGCACGCTTTCCAGTCCCTTGGCGCGCAGCAATTCGATCATCGGCTAGGCTCCTGTCAGTCCCATGTCAGTCCGTTCCACTACTGCACGGGAATGTCGCGCGAACGCAACATACTTGCGCGTGGCGGATTAGGCGATAGTCTCGCGTCATAGCCAATGGAGCGGGTGCAAAGCCGCCCGGCAAAACAATGAAGACAAAAGGGCATCATTCATGATTTTCGGGCGCGTAAAGCCTCTCGACGCCATTTTGGCGACGGCCGAGAAGAAATCGCTGCATCGGTCGCTGGGCGCATTCCAGCTGACGATGCTGGGCATCGGCGCCGTCATCGGCACCGGCATCTTCGTGCTGACGGCGGAGGCCGCGCAGAAGGCCGGCCCCGGCATGATGCTCTCCTTCGTCATCGCCGGTTTCGTCTGCGCCGTAGCGGCGCTCTGTTACGCCGAAATGGCGGCGATGGTGCCCGTTTCCGGTTCCGCCTATACCTATAGCTATGCCGTCATGGGCGAACTGATCGCCTGGATGGTCGGCTGGGCGCTGATCCTCGAATATGCGGTTGCCGCCGGCGCCGTGTCGGTCGGCTGGTCCGGCTATGTGGTCGGCCTGATCGAACATACATTCCACCTCGACATTCCCGATCTGCTGACGCGCGGGCCGTTCGATGGTGGCATGGTGAACCTGCCCGCGATGCTGATCGCGTCGCTCGTCACCTGGTTGCTGGTCATCGGTACGAAGGAAAGCGCGACCGTCAACGCCGTGCTGGTCGCGATCAAGGTCGCCGCGCTGACCCTGTTCATCGTGCTGGCCCTGCCGGTCATCAACATGGACAAGTTCACCCCCTTCGCGCCGCTCGGCTTTTCGGGCATCTCGGCCGCTGCCGCCTCCATCTTCTTCGCCTATGTCGGCTTCGACGCCGTCTCCACCGCCGCTGAAGAAACCAAAAATCCGCAGCGTAACATGCCGATCGGCCTGATCGGTTCGCTCGGCATCTGCACCATCTTCTACATGCTCGTCGCCGCCGGCGTCATCGGCACCGTCGGTGCGCAGCCGGTCGCTGGCCCGGCCGGCGAAGTGCTGGCCCCCGGCTCCGCCGCCCTGTCGCAGCAATGCGCCGCGCTTGCCGCTGCCGGCACCGAAGCCGTCACCTGCTCGAAGGAAGCGCTGGCCTGGACCCTGCGTGAAATCGGCTGGCCCCAGATCGGCAACCTGCTCGGCCTCGCCGCCGGCCTTGCGCTGCCTTCGGTCATCTTGATGATGATGTTCGGCCAGACCCGCATCTTCTTCGTCATGAGCCGCGACGGTCTGCTGCCGGCCGTCTTCTCAAAGGTCCACCCGACCTATAAGACGCCGCATGTCATCACCATCCTGACTGGCATCTTCGTCGCGTTGTTCGCCGCCTTCTTCCCGGTCGGCATCCTGGCGGACATCTCCAACTCCGGCACGCTCTTCGCCTTTGCCGCCGTGTCGATCGCGGTGATGCGCCTGCGCAAGACGGATGCGAACCGCGCCCGCCCCTTCCGCACCCCCGCCATCTACATCACTGCACCCTTCGCCATCGCTGGCTGCGTCTATCTTTTCTACAGTCTGGGCATCGAAACCAAGCTGATGTTTGTCGGCTGGGCGACCTTGGGTCTGCTGGTCTATTTCGGCTACAGCCGCAGTCGCAGCCATGTCGGTCGCGGTGTGGTGGACGTTGCCGAAGGCGACAGCGACATCCCGCCGCAGCCGGTGCCGCCGCTGCCGGGCGCGCCGACACCGGGCGGCAAGGACGCCTGATCCGGACACAGAAAAGGGGCGGGAAACCGCCCCTTTTTCTTTGCTTGAATAGGCGTGGGATCACCTTCTCACCCGTTCGGGCTGAGCCTGTCGAAGCCTCTCTCCAGCGCTCCCGATCAGTGGAAGTCCACCTCGGCCTCCCGCATCGCGCCATGATGCGGCCGGGTGAACAGCTTGCCCCGCTCCGCCCAGATCACGATCAGGAAAGATCCGATGCCAAAGGTCAGCAGGCCGATGGTGAAGGGCAGGGTGGTGCCGTCGAAGGCGCGACCCACGACGCTGCCCAGCGCGCTCGACAAGGCGGTCGTCAGAAACGCCTGGAAGGAAGAGGCGACCCCCGCGCCCTTGTGGAAAGGCTCCATCGAAATGGCGCTGAAATTGGACGCGGTGAAGGCCACGGTCATCATCGTCATCGCCTGTAGCACCATGAAGGTCGCCAGCGTCTCCGCGCCGGCCAGAATCACCGCCAGATGCACGGCCGCGATCAGGATGAAGGCGATCAGCGCGCTCTGGCTCATGCGCCGCGCGCCAAAGCGCGACACCAGCCGGCTGTTGATCAGGCTGCCGACCCCCATGCAACCCGCGATCGCGGCAAAGCCCAGCGGAAAGATCGCCTGCGCGTCGAACACATCGTAGAAAATCTGCTGGATCGACAGGATGAAGCCGATCAGCCCGCCCATCACCACGCCGCTGGCCAGCATATAGCCGATCGAACTGCGTGTCCGCATGACCATGCCTATCGTCTGCAACAGCGCGCCCGGCGTGATCCGCATGCGGTTTTCCGGCTTCAGCGTTTCGGGCAGGCGCACGACCATCCAGATCAGGATCAGGCTGGCCAATATGACCAGCGCCCAGAAGATCCAGCGCCACGGGGCGACCAGCAGGACCGCCGATCCGAAACTGGGCGCCATCACCGGAATCAGCATGAAGACCGCGAAGATCAGCGACATGACCCGCGCCATCGCGTCGCCATGGAACCGGTCGCGCACGATGCCCACGGTGATGACCCGGCTCGCCCCGGCAAAGAAACCGGCGCAACCCCGCCCCACCAGCATCATGAAAAAGCTTTGCGCACTGGCGCAGGCGATGGACGAGACGATGAACAGCGCCATCGCGCTGCCCAGCACCAGCTTGCGGCCGAACCGGTCGGACAGCACGCCGAACAGCAGCGACCCGAAACCCAGTCCCAGAAAATAGACGCTGATGATCAGCTGTCGATCATTGGGATGCGGGATCGCCAAGTCGCGGCCGATGTCGGGCAGGGCCGGCAACATCGGGTCGATCGACATCGCGTTCATCGCCATCAGACATGCGCATAGCAGCACGAATTCGCGGAAATGAATGTCCTTGGCGGCTGACGCTGGCGAAACAGGGGGGGTGGGACTCATGCGGGGGCTATGCGGGCAACCGGCCGCCGATTCCAGTCCCAATACGCCACCTGCCATCAGAAGTGCGTGGGATCGTGAGGGTTCGGCCTTATGCGAAGCGTTCCCCCGCCTGCGCCGGGGAACGAAAAGCCATAGGTTCACATCGATGTCGGTCGATATTCGCGGAAAGTCTAACGATCAGACCATTATGGCAAAAATTCCGTTAACCATTTTTTATCGCTTCCCGGTCAAACCTGCTCCTCGTGGAAAAGGGGTCGCAATCCATTGAGCTAGTTTGAAAGACGGGGGAAACATCATGGCTAACAGTATCAAGAGCGCAGAATTTCTTATGCAGGCCCGCCAGTCGCGGGCGACCTATGGTTCGGCGGACGAGTGTTTCGATCTGGGGGTGGCTTATAGCTGCGGCACCGGCGACCTGCCGATCGACCTGATCGAAGCGCATAAATGGTTCAACCTCGCCGCGCTGCGTGGCAGCGAGCAGGGCCAATCGATGCGCGCCGAAATCGCCGAGGAAATGACCGCGCGCCAGATCGCCGAAGCCCAGCGCCAGGCCCGCGCCCTCATCGCGGCCGGCCAGTTGCGCGCCGCCTGATCAGCTGCCTTTCCTGAACGGCGTCCGTTCGGCCAGCCACAGCCGGTCGCGCTGTACGCCTTCCCGTTCGGCCACCAGAAAATCGGCGACCGCCCGGCGAAAACCCGCATTGGGCAGGAAATGCGCCGAAAAGGTCGGCTCTGGCGCATAGCCGCGCGCCAGCTTGTGACCGCCCTGCGCGCCTGCCTCGACCTTGCTGAGGCCGCGCGCGATCGCCGCGTCGATCGCCTGATAATAGCAAAGTTCGAAATGCAGGTTGGGCACATCCTGCGAACAACCCCAATAGCGGCCATAGAGCGTGTCACCGCCGATCAGGTTGAGCGCGCCTGCGATCGGTTGCCCATCCCGCAGCGCCAGGATCAGCAAAATCTTGTCCGCCATCGTCTCCCCCAAAATGGAGAAGAAAGCGCGGGTCAGATAGGGCTGTCCCCATTTGCGCGCCCCGGTATCCTGATAGAAATCCCAGAAAATATCCCAATGCGCCTCGGTCAGGTCGCCGCCGGTCAGATGGACGATCTCCAGCCCCTCGACCGCGCGAGCGCGTTCCTTGCGGATATTCTTGCGCTTCTCGCTCGACAGGTCGGTCAGGAAATCGGCGAAGCTGCCATAGCCCCGGTTGGTCCAATGATATTGGCTGTCCTCCCGGATCAGCCAGCCCGCCGCCTCGAACAGCGGCACCTCCTCCGGCGCGATGAAGGTCGCATGGGCCGACGACAATTCGTTGCGCTCCACCAGCATTTGGATCCCGGCGATCAATGCGGGCGCTTGTGTCCTGTCGCGCAACAGCAGCCGGGGGCCGGGCACGGGGGAGAAAGGCGCGGCGATCTGGATCTTGGGATAATATTGCCCGCCGGCCCGTTCCCACGCCTCGGCCCAGCCATGATCGAACACATATTCGCCTTGGCTATGGCTCTTGCCATAGGCCGGCGAGGCGGCGGCGATCTGCCCGTCCGGCCCGTCGATCACGATCGGCAAGGGCTGCCAGCCGCTGCCTTCGCCGACGCTGCCGGATCGCTCCAGCGCGACCAAAAAATCCCAACTTATGAATGGGTTATTCTGTCCGGCGCAGGCGTCCCACTGCGACCGGTCGAAATCCGCCACCCCCGACGCGATGCGCGCCACCACGTCAGTCACGGGGCCGCTCGAAGATGATCTGGTCGGCATGGGCGGCCGCGATCGCCTGCTCCGCCGCGCTGCGCACGGTCCATGTCAGCACGGGCGTCCCCTTGGTTTGGGCATGGCGGGACAGGCGGGATGGCAGGTCGCGAATATCACAGGCCAGAAAGTCGGGCTTCGACAGCCAAAGTGCAAGAGCGCGTTCGATTGCCCCGCGCAAACGCCCCTTGCCCTGTTGCGTCAGGACAAGCCCATGCACCTGTCCAACTCGCTGTCGCAAAAACCAGCGCACCGCCCATGGATTGAAGGACATGACAGCCACCGGCGCACCGGGCCAGGCCGCCAGATCGCGCGCCACGGCCGCGCAGACGGCCTCGACCCGCCGCCCATCCGCCTTGATCTCGACCAGCAATGGGGTGCGTCCCCCGCATCGCGCCAGCAGTGCCGACAGGCGCGGGATCGTACCGCCATCGGGGAGGGTGATCTGGTCCAATATGGCGGCGTCCAGCGCCGCGACCGCCGCGTCGCGACCGGTCATCCGCGTCAACGCGGTGTCATGAAAGACGAAGGCGACGCCATCCCGGCTCGCCCGGACATCGCATTCGATGCCATATCCTTTGGCGATGGCGGCGTCGAACGCCGCCATCCCATTTTCACTCAGCCTTTGCCCGTCCGTCTGGCCATGCAGTCCGCGATGGGCGAAGGGCCGGGCGGTCAGCCAATCAGGCGTCCGCTTTGACAAGCACCACCGCGTCGATTTCCACCACAGCGCCCAGCGGCAGCACCGGCACACCGACCGCGCTGCGCGCATGCTTGCCCGCTTCGCCGAACACCTCGATCATCAGTTCGGACGCGCCATTGGCGACCTTGGGCTGGTCGGTGAAGGACGGCGCGCTGCTGATGAAGGCGCCCAGTTTCACGATCCGCTCGACCCGGTCCAGCGACCCCAGCGCCGCCTTGATCTGGGCGATCAGGTTGAGGCCGCACACCCGCGCGGCGGCGACGCCATAGTCCAGGTCGCGGTCTTCACCCAGGCGGCCGGTCATCAGGCCGTCGGGCGCCAGCGCGATCTGGCCGCTGATATGCAGCAGGCCATTGGCCTCGACTGCCGCGACATAGGCGGCGACGGGCGCGGCGGCCTGCGGCAGGGTGATGCCCAGTTCTGTCAGGCGGGCTTCGATGCTCATGAAAGGACTCCTTGATTGTTATGCATGTCGATCGGGGCCGGCCCTTGCGCCAGCTTGTCGGTGATCCAGTTTTCGGCGGCCGCCCAATTGTCGATCCGGGCATGCGCATAGGCCGCATCCTCGACATATTCTGCCATTTCCGGCTCGCCCACCAGATGCAGCCGCCATACGCCCGGCGCATGGATCGCCACCGAATGATGATGTTCGGCCAGATCGTCGACGAACAGGGCGACGCTGGGCTGCCGATCCGCGACGATCTTAGCCAGCGCCCGGCCCTTGCCGCCCTGGTTCCAATGGACCGGCAGGTGCAGGCCGTGGGTCGCCAGTTGATCGGCGCGCGGCTGCTGGTGCCGCTCGGTAATATTGGTCAGCACCACGATGTCGGCAATGGCGGACAGTCGATGCAACGCCTCGATCGCGCCGGCGATCGGCGTCTGCCGGTGCATTTCCGTCTCGAAAAAGCCCAGCAGCAACGCCCACACCAGCTCTCGCTCCACCACCACGCCGCTATCCTTGTGGCGCAGCGCTTCCGCAAAGCCGCGTTCTTGCATGTCGAAATGCACATCATGCGTCTCGTCCAGCCACTGGCGGAACGGCACCACCATATGCAGCAGCACCTCGTCGCAATCGGTAATGATGAGGGGGCGGGTCATCGGCTCAATCTCTCCTGCGCCGCGATCAGGGCGGCGGGCGTCGTGTCGATCGCTTCGGCGCAGGCGATCAGGTCCGGCTCATGGTCCGCCAGGAACGCCAGCACCGCGCTCAATATGGTGGGGTCGCCGATCCCGGCGCGCAACGCATCGACGTCCAGCCCCGTCAGCGACAGCAGCCGGTCCGCACGCCCTCCGTCGCTCAGCGTCCATCCCAGCGCCATCAGCGCCAAGGTCGCAGGGTCGGGATTGCTATCCTGCTTGCCATTCTCTGTGTCGGGTCGCATGATCAGCTTTCGGGGCGGAGCGGCTGGTTAGGCGTTCCAAAATCATTTTCGGACCGCGGGTGACTGGTGGCAAAGCGCGTGCTCGTTGTCGAGGACAACGAACTCAATCTCAAACTTTTTTGCGACCTGCTGCGCGCGCACGGGCATGAAGTGTTGCCGCTGCGCGACGGGCGCGACGTGCTGGCGCAAGCGCAGGGCTTCCTGCCTGATCTTGTCATCACCGACATCCATCTGCCCCATGTCAGCGGCCTTGATCTTATCGTCTCGCTGAAGGCGGATGATCTGCTGTCCGCCGTGCCGATCATGGCCGTCACCGCCTATGCGGGGCATGGAGATGAGGAACGCATCCGGGCCGCCGGCGCACAGGCCTATGTGTCCAAACCCATTTCCGTGCTGCGCTTCGTGGAGCAGGTGAACGCGCTTCTGTAACGGCGACGGTCGCATTGTCACCGTCCTGTCACGCCCGTTTCATCATGTCGCCTTCATTCGGAAGGGATGGCGTCATGTCCCTCTGTCAACTGCCTCCGCCAAGGCGCGGCGCCCTGCCGACAGCCTGATCACAGGGGTAGAACCACAATGTCTCATCTGACCGACGAGGCGCGCGCGCCCTATCGCGACGCGCAGCCCGAAATCAGTTTTGGCGAAAACAGCCTGGAAGCGATCGTCGCCGCCAATCCCGGCCGCCGCAGCGTGCTGAAGAACGGCCTTCTGGGCCTGTCGATCCTGCCGATGCTGGGCACGCTGGCCGCCTGCGACGATGATGACGATAGCAGCAGCCCCACGCCGACCCCGACGCCCACGCCGACCCCAGCGCCCACGCCCAGCTACGGCGTCAACTTCGCCTCCGTCGCGATCAACAGCAACGACACGGTCACCGTGCCGGCGGGCTACACCGTCGATGTCGTGCTGAAGGCCGGCGATCTGGTCGAACCGGGCACCGCTTTCGTCAACGGCACCTTCCCCACCAGCGTCAGCCAGACGGCGGCCTGGGCCGGCGGCAACCATGACGGCATGGAATATTTCGAACTGTCGGGCACGGATGCCAATAGCGGCGGCCTGCTCGCCATCAACTTCGAACTGCCCGACTATAATATCCTCTTCTCCAACGGCACCTACAACGCGGCCACCGCGACCGCCGAACAGAAGCAGATCGCCCTGTCGGCCGTCGGCATCGCCGTGGTCGAAGTGGCCAAGGGCACGGATGGCAAATTTGCGGTGAAGGCCGGCTCGCGCTTCAACAAGCGGTATAGCGGCAACACCAATTATCGTGTGGGCGGCCCCGCCGCAGGCGCGCTGCCGTCGACCATTCGCGGCATGCTGAACAATTGTTCCAGCGGACGGACCCCCTGGGGCACCTATCTGACCTGCGAAGAGACGACGAACAATTATCTCGATCCGACGCAGCCCAACAACAGCTATGGCTGGGTCGTTGAAATCGACCCCTATCAGGAACTGGCACCCGCAACCAAGCGCACCGCCATGGGCCGTTTCAGCCACGAAAACGTCGCCTATATGACCGACGCCAACAACCGCGTCGCCTTCTACATGGGTGACGACTCCACGCCGGGCTGCATCTATAAATTCATCCCCGACCGCGCCTTCAACCTCAACAACCGCGCGGCCAACACCGACCTGCTCGATTATGGCACGCTCTATGTCGCGCGCTTCAATGCCGACGGCACGGGCGAATGGCGTGCGATGGTTCAGGGTCAGAACGGCCTGGTCGCAGGTGCTGCCGATCCGGGCAATGTCAGCCAGTCGACGACCCCGCCCACCCCGACGCCGGTCAATTTCAACACCCAGTCCGACGTGCTGATCAATGCCCAGTCGGCCGCGCGCGTCGCGGGCGGTACGGTCATGGACCGTCCGGAATGGATCACGGTCGCGCCCAACAAGCAGTCGATCTTCGTGACGCTGACCAACAATGGCAGCCGCCGCGTGACCGATGCCGCCAACCCGCGCGTCACCAATCTGCACGGTCATATCCTCAAATTCCGCGAAACGGGCGATTCGCCGCTGGCGACCCGCTTCACTTGGGAAATCTTCCTTCAGGCGGGCAACCCGTCGCTGACCGAAGCCAATCTCAAGGGCAATATCAGCGGGGATTATTTCTCCAGCCCCGATGGCATCCGCATCGACCCGCAGGGCCGCCTCTGGGTGCAGACCGACCATAATCTGACCGGCAACGCCGGTACGCTGAACGGCGCCGCATCCAACATGACCCAGGCGTTCGGCAACAATTCGATGTACTATATCGATCAGGCCACCAAACAGTCGAAGCGCTTCCTGGTCGGCCCGGCCGGCTGCGAGATCACCGGCATCGCCTATACGCCGGACCTCAAGAGCTTCTTCATCAACATCCAGCATCCGACCGGCAACTGGCCGGTGTCGGGCCAGCAGCCGCGCTCCTCGACCATCGTGGTGCGTCGCACGGACGGCCAGCCGGTCGGCAACTAAGCACCATCAAATCCCCTCCCGCCTGCGGGAGGGGAATAGGGGGAGGGCCTGTTACAGGCTCTCCCTTTTTTGTGCGCTCCTGAACCACGCTCACAGCAACAGGAAAAGGCCCGCTCCCCAAAGGGACGGGCCTTTTCCTGTTCGTCAGAAGCGACGGATCAAGCGCGCGGGCACGAAGCCCGCAAGCGGCTTACTTGATCTTGGCTTCCTTGAATTCGACATGCTTGCGCACGACCGGATCATACTTGTTGAAAGTGAACTTCTCGGTCTTGGTGCGCGGATTCTTCTTGGTGACGTAGAAGAAACCAGTGTCAGCCGTGCTGACGAGACGGATCTTGACGGTTGCCGGCTTGGCCATGGCCCTATTCCCTGGTCTTGAAATGCGTAAAAAGAAAAGCGGCCCACAGCGGACCGCCCCGTTTCAGCGGTGGCCCTTGGGGCAGATTCGGCTCCATGTCAAGGCTGAGGCGGTAAATGGCACCGCCCGATCCACGCTTTACATGGCTTTAACCAATCGGGCGCATGATCTTTCATGGGGCGATAGACGGGGGACTTTCCCATGCGACATGATCCGAAACTGGCCATTTTGAACGACCTGATGCGTCGGGTCGATGGTCTTGCGAGCCAGCGCGGCCATGTTTCCGCGCCGCGTATGCAGGATGAACTGGCGCAGATCCGCCATATCGCCCGCGCCTTTCGCCTCGACACGATCGAGGGGCTGGCCGGCACGCTCGAATCGGCGCTGTCGCTCCATGGCCTTGGCCCGATCGTTCTGTCCTATCTGGACCTGATGCGTGAAGCGATCAGCCACGACATGCCGCAGGCCATGATCGTGCCGATGATCCCGCGCACCGCTACGGTCGCCACATTGCCGCTGCACGCCTGATTCGCACGATCTGATGGACGCATTGCTCATTGCCCTGCTGGGATGCCTGCTCGGCGAAATGGGCGGTAAGAGCCAGTTGCTCGTCCTCGCGCTCGCCACGCGCTATAATCGCAACGGTGCGATCATCGTCGGCATCGTCCTGGCAGCCATCGCCAATGCCGCCCTTTCCGCGCTCGCCGGTGCGTGGATCGGTCCGATGCTGGGGCCGGACGCCCGCCTGCTGTTCATGGCGCTTTCCATTCTCTTTCTGGGCGCAGGCCTGTTCTGGCCGGCTCGCCAGCCCGATGTGCTGAGTGGTTGGCGGCTTGGCGCGTTCTTCACCACCGCCATCGGCCTCTTCATCCTGAGCTTTGGCGAAGGTCCGCAATTTCTGATACTTGGCATAGCGACCCGTACCGCCGACCCGTGGCTGGCCGGCATCGGCGGCGCGATCGGCGTCATCGCGGCATTGGTGCCCGTCGTGCTGGGCCGCGACCACCTGCTGGCTGCCCTGCCGCTGCGGGCTGTTCGCTGGGGCGGCGGCGTGGTGATGCTGATCACCGGCGCGCTTATGGGTCTGTCGGCAGTCGGCCTGCTCTGATCGCCAGTCCCTGATCGAACGCTTGGATCAGGCTGATCGGGATTTTGCACCGCAAAAAATGGCACCAACTTGCCCCGCGATCATTATATGTCCGAAATCATTTCCACGAACAGGAGGACATTGCATGACCGCGCCCGATCTGAAGACCCCGACCGACCTGAAGAGCAATGCCACCAAGTCCGTGGCCGATGCGCTGAACGGCGCGCTGGCGGATGCCTATGCGCTGTATCTCAAGACCAAGAATTTCCACTGGCACGTCTCCGGTCCCCATTTCCGCGACTATCATCTGATGTTCGATGAACAGGCGACCGAAATCCTGGGTGTGACCGACCTGATCGCGGAGCGCGTGCGCAAGACCGGCAATGTCACCCTGCGCTCCATCGGCGACATCGCCCGTCATCAGACCGTCAAGGATAATGACGCCGAATTCGTCGCGCCCGCCGACATGCTGAAGGAATTGCGCGACGACAATCTCGCGATGGTCGAAACTTTCCGCGCGGTGAAGGCCGCCGCGACCGAAGCGGGCGATAACGCCACCGAAGGCATTGTCGACGATTGGACCGATCAGGCCGAACAGCGCGCCTGGTTCCTGTTTGAAGCAGCCCGCGGCGCCTGATTCGCCTTTTGACCAAATAAAAAGCCCACCGGCGCAAACCGGCGGGCTTTTTCATGTCGGTTAGGGCGCGCTCAGTCCTCGTCCACCACCGCGATCGCCACGATTTCGATCGCCTCGACCTTCCCGGCAAAATCGACCTTCTCGCCGACCTCGGCATCCATCATCGCCCGGGCTAGCGGGGACGAAAAGCTGATCCGCCCCGCATGCGGATCGGCCTCGTCGTCGCCGACCAGCACGACCGTCTTCTCCTGCCGGTTCAGTCGATAAGTAACGCGCGTGCCAAAGGCGACCGCTTGCGGCTCCGCCACCGGTCGCAATTCCGCCGTCGCCAGCCGGGTGCGCCAATAGCGCAGCACCCGCTTATGCTTCTTGCCGGCTTCTTCCTCCATGTCGGCGGTATCGACGGCCTCCAGCGCCTCGACCTTCTCCCGCGTCAGCCGCAACCCGCGCGCCGTCACCCAATTGGGGCCGGGCGGAATCGGCAGCTCGAACTTGGGCTCCATATGCTCATCATCGCTCTCGCGACGAAAGGCGACACTCACGTCATCACTCTCCTGCAAATCGTCGGTTCTGCCGCGAACGGCGTCCGCAGCATGGCCCAACCCGTCCCTATGTCGGGATCAATCCTCGTCGAACAAGCCCGCCAGCTGCTCGACCATCGTGCCGCCCAGTTGCTCGGCGTCCATGATCGTCACCGCGCGGCGATAATAGCGCGTCACGTCATGCCCGATGCCGATCGCCACCAGCTGCACCGGCGATTTGTTCTCGATCCAGTCGATCACCTGCCGCAAATGCCGCTCCAGATAGGTGCCACTATTCACCGACAAGGTCGAATCGTCCACCGGCGCACCGTCGGAGATTACCATTAAGATGCGCCGCTCTTCGGGCCGCGCGATCAGCCGGCTATGCGCCCACAACAGCGCCTCGCCGTCGATATTTTCCTTCAACAGCCCTTCGCGCATCATCAGGCCCAGATTCTTGCGCGCGCGCCGCCATGGATCGTCCGCCTTCTTGTAGACGATATGGCGCAGGTCGTTCAGCCGCCCCGGCATCGGCGGACGCCCGGCGGCCAGCCATTCCTCGCGGCTCTGCCCGCCCTTCCAGGCGCGCGTGGTAAAGCCCAAAATCTCGGTCTTGACCCCGCACCGCTCCAGCGTGCGCGCCATGATGTCGGCGCTGATCGCCGCGATGCTGATCGGCCGTCCGCGCATGGAGCCTGAATTGTCGATCAGCAGCGTGACGACCGTATCGCGAAACTCGGTGTCGCGTTCGATCTTGTAGGACAGCGAATGGGTGGGATCGATCACGATCCGCGCCAGCCGCGCCGCGTCCAGCATGCCTTCTTCCTGGTCGAAGTCCCACGAGCGCGACTGCTGCGCCATCAAACGCCGCTGCAACCGGTTGGCCAGCTTCGTGACCGCCCCCTGCAAGCTGACCAGCTGCTGGTCGAGGAAGCCGCGCAGCCGCGCCAGCTCATCCTCGTCGCACAGCTCTTCCGGGCTGACGACTTCGTCGAACTTCACCGTATAGGGCTTGTAATCGAAGCCGGGCGGCAGGTCGGACATCGGCCGGTTCGGGCGGACCGGCATCATGCCTTCCTCGCCCATATCGTCCGCGCCTTCGTCGCTGTCGGCGTCGAAATCCTCGCTATAGTCGGTTTCGCCCTCTTCGGTGTCGCCGCCCTGATCCTCGGCGCGCGCCTCGGCGTTCATGTCGCTGTCGCCGGATTCCTCCTGGCCGCTCTCGCCCTCTTCCTGTTGATCTTCCTGATCCTCACCCTCATCCTGCGATTCGGGTTCTTCGGTATCGGGCGGCACATCGGCGTCGATCAGTTGCAGATGCTCCAACATCGCGGTCGTCAACTTCTGGAACGCGCGCTGGTCGTCGATCGCCATGGTCAGGGCGTCCAGGTCACGCCCCGCCTTGTCCTCGATCCACTGGTCGACCATGGCGACGCCCGCTGCCACATCCTTGGGAATGGCTTGCCCGGTCAGCCGCTCGCGCACCTTGAGCGCCAGCGCCGTGGACAACGGCACCTCATCGGCGGACCGTGCCCGGCGGATAGCATCGGATTTCAGCCGCAGGTCCAGCGCGTGGTTCAGGTTGGCGCGCACGCCTTCCATCGACCGGGCGCCGATCGCCTCGACCCGCGCCTGCTCGACCGCGTCGAACACTGCGCGCGCCACGGCCTCGCCCGGCGCCGAATGGGCGTGGATCCTGGGGTTGTGATGGCGCAGCTTCAGCGCGGACGCATCGGCAAAGCCACGCGCCAGCGCCACCTGATCGGCGGGCAGGGCACGGCCGGGCGTCGGCACCTTGATCGCCTTGCCCACGGCATGGGGGGTATCGGCGGTAAAGCCGACCTCGACCTCCGCGTCGCGTGTGATCGCGCGCGCCACGCCGGACAACACATCCTTGAAGGCGTCGATGGGTGACCGTTCGCTCATGGAATCAGCAATGCCTCACGCAGCGCCGCCTGCTCGGAGGCACCCACGCCAAGCACATCACGCAAATAGCCGTCGACACCGCCATGCAGCGTATCGAAATGGTTGAACAAAGCCTCCAGATAGGCGACGTCGGCAACCAGCAGCGGCTCCAGCACATCCGCCCGCGCCTGCTTCAACCGGCTCAAATGACTTTCGCCCTGCGCCAGCCGCCATGTCCAGTCGGCATGGCTGTTGGTCAGCAGATAATCCTCGACGATGACATCGCGCGACACGCCCAGCGCCGCCAGCACCATCGCCGCGCCCGCGCCGGTCCGGTCCTTGCCCGCCGAACAGTTGATCAGGATCGGCAAATGGCCCGCCAGCATCTGCCGGAACATCGCGGCATAGGCCTCGGCATGGTCTGTCGCGATCTCATGATAGACGGCCAGCATCGCGGCCTTCATATCCGCAGCCGTCGTCCGCTCCTCGCGCACCATGTCCACCAGCACGCCGGTCGCGCCGCTATAGTCGCGGCAATAATAATCGACGGTCGCATCATGCCAGCTGGTCGGTTCCGACTTGCGCTCGCCCGGACGCCGGAAATCGCAGATCGCCCGGATACCCAGCGACCGCAGCTGCGCGCTGTCCTCTGGCGTCAGCAACGCCATCGTGCCCGACCGGTACAGCATGCCACGTCGGATCATGCGCCCGTCCGCCGTCGGATAGCCGCCGAAATCCCGTAAGTTGAATGCGCTCGCCAGCGGCAGCCCGCTGCGCTCCATCACCGTCTCGCTCATGGCCGTTCCGGCTCCCCGACGCGGGGCACGGCGATCGTCTCGATCTGCGTCTCGACCTCGCTCATCAGCTTGTGGACCGGGCATTTCGCCGCGACCGCGATCAGCTTGTCATGCTGCTCGTCGCTCATGTCGCCGGTCAGGGCGATGCGCGTGGTCAGCTTGTAGACGCCCTTGCGCTCCTGGCTCGCATCGCGAACCACGCCGACATGGATGGCCTCCACCGGAATGGCGTTGCGCTGCGCATACCAGAGCATGGTCATGGCCTTGCACGCGCCCAGCGCCGTATCATAGAGGTCGTGCGGGTCCGGTCCGGCATCATGCCCGTCCGGCGCCGACATGTCCGCGACGATCTCATGCCCCCGGATGCTGATCCGGTGCGCGGTCCCGCCTGTCGGGTCGATCCGTTCGACGACGATCATCTTCTGTCTCCCTGCCGTGGGGCAGGGCGAACGGTCAGTTCGCCCGGCTCGCCACGCTTTCCGGCAGATCCTTGCCGAACACGCGCTGATAATATTCGGCGACCAATGCGCGTTCCGCCTCATCGCATTTGTTGAGGAAGGACAGGCGGAAGGCGAAGCCGACATTCTTGAAGATCAGCGCATTTTGCGCCCAGCTGATCACGGTGCGGGGCGACATGACGGTCGAAATATCGCCGTTGATGAAGCCCTGCCGGGTCAGTTCGGCGACCTTGATCATATTCTCGACTTCCTTGCGGCCGCCTTCATGATCATATTCGCCCGACTTCGCCAGAACCACCTGCGCCTCGGTCGCGGCGGGCAGGTAATTGAGCGCCACGACCAGATTCCATCGGTCCATCTGGCCCTGGTTGATCTGCTGCGTGCCATGATACAGGCCGGTCGTGTCGCCTAGACCCACCGTATTGGCGGTCGCGAACAGGCGGAAATGCGGGTTCGGCCGGATCACGCGATTCTGGTCGAGCAGCGTCATCTTGCCGTCCGTCTCCAGCACGCGCTGAATCACGAACATCACGTCCGGGCGGCCGGCATCATATTCGTCGAACACCAGGGCGACCGGGCGCTGCAACGCCCAGGGAAGCAGGCCTTCCTTGAACTGCGTCACCTGCTGCCCGTCCTGCAACACGATGGCGTCGCGCCCGACCAGGTCGATACGGCTGATATGCGCGTCCAGGTTGATGCGGATGCACGGCCATTTCAGGCGCGCGGCGATCTGTTCGATATGGCTGGACTTGCCGGTGCCATGATAGCCCTGCACCATGACGCGGCGATTATAGGCAAAGCCCGCCAGGATCGCCAAAGTGGTGTCCGGGTCGAACACATAGGCGGGGTCGAGGTCGGGGACGCGCTCGTCGGCCTCCGAAAAGGCCGGGATCTTCATATCGACATCGATGCCGAAAATCTCCCGCGCATCCACTTCGCGGTCGGGCGCTTCCAGCAGCGTTTCGGCGCGGGTGTCAGGCTGGACGTTGGAAATATCGGTCATCGGGTCCGTCATCTTTCTGCGAGTCACTCGCGCCCTAACCCAAATTCAAAGCGCGTGTCGATAGAGTGGCGCTTCGCAACGCGGCGATCAAGCTGCCCATTCCGCCAAATTGGCTTCCTCGCCGATCAGCGCCAATCCATGGGCGATGGAGGTCAGCTCGCCCCCAGTCGCCAGCCTGTCCTGCCCGAAACGCGCCCGGAAAATATCACGGATCGCCGGAATCAGCGACGATCCACCGGTCAGGAACACCCGGTCGATAGTATCAGGCGCCACATTCGCCTTGGCCAGCGCCTTGTCCACCGTCGCCTCGATCTGCGCGATATCGGGCGCGATCCAGCCTTCGAAATCGGCGCGCGACACCGCCTGCTCGATCGCCAGCCCACCGCCGGAAAAGCGGAAAGTCGCATTGTCCTGTTCCGACAGCGCCCGTTTCAGCGCGCCGACCGCATCATAGAGTGGATAGCCCAGTTCCTTTTCGATCACCGTGATCATCCGGCCGATCGCCGCCGGCTCCTTCGCCGTCTTCTGCAATCGGGCCAATTCCTCCATCGTGCGGCGATTGCGCATCAGCGCCAGCCGCGACCAGTCGGCAAAGTCGGCGAAATAGCTGCGCGGTATCTCCAATTCCTTGCCGAAACTCTGATAGCCGCCGCCCTTGCCCAGCATCGGCAGCACCAGATTGTCGAGGATGCGATAATCGAACCGGTCGCCGGCCAGGCCGATGCCCGCCGACCCCAGCGGCGTCGCCCGCCGCGCCGCACCCGGCGCTTCGATCCGCACCAGCGAAAAGTCGCTCGTACCGCCGCCGAAATCCGCGACCAGGATGGTGGCGGCATGGTCGATCCGGCTGGCATAGCTGAACGCCGCGCCCAGCGGCTCATAGACATAATGGACTTCGGTCCCGAATCCCTCGAACATCGCGTCATAGCGTTTGCGGGCCAGCGCCTCGTCCGGCCGTGACCCTGCATATTCGACCGGGCGGCCCACGACGATGCGCTCCGGGCGCTTGTCCAGCATACCGCCGGCATGGCCGATCATCCGCCCCAGGAACATCTGCCCCAATTCCTCGAAGCGGAATCGTTTCTCGAACACATTGGCGCTTTCGAAGATCGCGCTGGCCGCCACCGACTTGAACGATTGCAGGAAGCGACTGTCCTCGGGATATTCCATATATTCCGCGATCGCCCACGGCCCGGCCTCATGCGCCATGCCGCCCTTCACCGCCTCGTCATGCCAGAAGCAGAGAGCGGACCGGAACACCGCGCCGGTCGCCTGTTCGCCGGCAAATTCCACCAGCTGCGACTCCCCGCCCGCCGCCAGCGCGGCCACGCTGTTGGTCGTGCCGAAATCGAGGCCCAGCGCGCGCGGCACCTGCTGCATGAAAAATCTCCGGAGCATTGAGCATTTTCAAAGCGCTGGACTCACCTGCTGACTTGGAAATGCGTAAAACAAAAACAGATGTAGATATCCGATATGACCGAATGCCTACCCTGCGAAAGGCCGGGCGCTATGACAGTCCTGCCGGACGGGGGCAAGGGGGCTGCGCTGTCCTACATCCGGCCCTTATGATAGAAAGGCAACCGGCTCCTTCTCCGCGTCCGCTCCGGCTTCATCCACGCAGCAAAATTTCCTATTCCCGCACGATAATGTCGAAATATGCGGGAAAAGTGCGAAGTTAAGCGAAAACCGATGCCTTCTTCAAATGCCCATAGGCTTCGATCACGCTCTGTAACGCGCCTTCATGGCTACGGTCCCCGCCATTATGGTCGGGGTGATAGCGGCGCAGCAATTCGGTATAGCGCGTGCGCAACGCCTTGCGATCGGCGTCGATGGACAGGCCCATGACCGACATCGCCTTGCGATCCTCGGCCGACAGGAACCGGCCATCCTGGCGCATCTGGTTGGCTTCGCGCGCCTTGGCCACCCGCTCCTTGAACTTGGCGCCGATCGCATCGAGCGGATCGGAAAAATCCGACCATTTGGGCGGCGGGCTGTGCGCGTTGGAGGAAAAGGCCCGCGTCTCCCGCTCCCACCCGGCATAGGGGCGCTGCGCGTCGGCAATCTCTTCGGGCGACATGCCGGTGAAGAAATTATAGCCCTGGTTGAAGGCCTTCACATGGTCCAGGCAGAACCAGCGCCAGCGCGGGCCTTCGTCGCCCGGCCGTGCGCTGCCCTCCGCAGGTGGGGCGCGGAACTCGCCCGGCTCCGGGCATCCGGGCGCGGCGCAGGGGCGGTCGCCTTCCACCCGGCCATGGAAACGGTTGAAACGGCGTGTCGAGAAAGGGTCGCTGCTCAAGATTGTCCTGATGATCTGGCTGGCAAAGCGGCCTATATAGGAAATATGACCACAGACCTCAAAGGCCCCGTTGCCACCGAAATCGACGCGCGGCTGCGCGCCGCCCTGTCGCCTGTCCATCTCGCCGTGATCGACGACAGCGAAAAGCATCGCGGCCATGCCGGCCATGACGGATCGGGTGAAAGCCATTTCACCGTCGACATCGTGTCGGATCGCTTCACCGGCCAGACTCGCGTCGCGCGCCAGCGCCTCGTCAACGCCGCCCTTTCCGACCTGCTCGCGGAAAAGGTCCACGCCCTCGCCATCAAGGCCCGCGCACCGCACGAGGCATGAGACTTTAGGCATGGGCCGGGCGTTCATCCTGCTTCGTCAAGCAAGGAGCGCCCGTCCATGGCCTATGATTTCTGGTATTGGCCCATCATTCCGGGTCGTGGCGAATTCGTCCGCCTGACGCTGGAAGCCTGCGGCATCGCCTATCGCGATCGCGCGCGGGAGGAGGGGGCCGATGCCCTGATGGCCGATATGGCGGGTCATGCGGCCGCGCCCGCCTTCGCGCCGCCCTATCTGGCGATCGACGGGACCACCATTTCGCAGACCGCCAACATCCTTTTTTACCTGTCCGAACGGCATGAATGCGGCCCCTCTGGCATGAAGAGCCGCTATTGGCTGGCACAGCTGCAACTGACCATCATGGATCTGGTGGCCGAGGCGCACGACGTGCATCATCCGGTCGACGTCGATCTTCATTATGAGGATCAGAAACCTGAATCCCTGCGTCGGGCCCAGGGTTTTCGCGAACAGCGCATCCCTAAATATCTCGGCTATTTCGAGCGCGCCCTGACCACCGACCAGCGGCAATGGCTGGCGGGCACGCGCTGGAGCCATGCCGACCTCTCGCTCTTCCATCTGGTCGCCGGCCTGCGCTACGCTTTCCCCTTGCGTATGGCGACGCTGGCGGCGGGCTTTCCGGCGGTCATGGCATTGCATGACAGGGTTGCGAACCTGCCAGAATTGCAGGATTATCTGGCCAGCGACCGGCGGCTTCCCTTCAGTGAAGAGGATATTTTCCGCCATTATCCCGAATTGGATGCCCCATGACCGCAGACGATCTCATTCTTCAGACCATCACGCCCACCAGCCATGATCTGGGCGATTTCCGGGTATATCGGTCCCTGCCGGTCAGGGAGCGCACGATGGTCGGCCCCTTCATCTTCTTCGATCAGGCCGGCCCTGCCAAGATCGGCGCGGGGCAGGGGATCGACGTGCGCCCGCATCCGCACATCAACCTCGCCACCGTGACCTATATGTATGAAGGTGCCTTCCTTCACCGCGACTCTCTGGGCACGGAGCAGCTGATCGAGGCCGGGGCGGTCAATCTGATGACGGCGGGTAAGGGCATCGTCCATTCCGAACGCTCGCCGGACGACGACCGCGCGAAGATATCGAAACTCTCGGCGATCCAGACCTGGCTTGCCTTGCCGGACCGGTATGAGGAAATGGACCCGGCCTTCGAGCATGTGGGGGAGGGCGGCATGCCGGTGATCGACGACGGCCATGTCCGCGCGCGTGTCATCATGGGATCGCTCTGGGGCGAAACCTCACCGGTCACCACTTATGCCCAGACCATCTATGCCGATATTCAGCTGTCGCCGGGCAGCCGGATCGCTATCGACCCGTCCGTCGACGAACGGGCCATCTATGTGTCGGGCGGCGACGCGGCGCTGGATGGGCTGATGCTGGCGCCGCAAACCCTTTATGTCCTGCGCCCCGGTACAACCGCCACGTTGATGAGCGTCGATGGCGGCCGCGTCGTGTTGTGCGGCGGGGAGGCCTTTACCAGTCCGCGCCATGTCTGGTGGAATTTCGTGTCGTCGACCAAGGACCGGCTGATGCAGGCGCGCGAGGATTGGGAAGCGATGCGTTTCCCGCTGATCCCCGGCGACGATCAGGAGTTTATTCCCATCCCGCAGGGCCGCCCGAAGACGGTCAGCTATCCCTGATTACTGAACGCCAATTACTGAACGAAGGTCAGCGAGAGATTTTCGGCATTTTTGGGAATGTCGATCCGGCTCTCGTTGATCGACGCTTCCTCGCCGGGCTTCAGCCGCGTCTTGTCCGCCTTCGTGGTCCAGCTGAAGACCAGCCGGTTCTGCCGGTCGCGCAACTGCACCAGTACCGGCGGCACCGGCAGCGCCTGCGTCCCGCTGTTTACGATCCGCGCGCCGAAGGCGAAATATTCCTCGCCGGTCGGCAGCTTGCGGCGCTCGGCTGGCTTGGACAGGTAGAAGAGCAGGTCGGGATCGCCCTCTTCGGCGACCAGGCCCATCGACACCATCCAGGCGGGCGGTCCGAAATAGGTGAAGGCGCCACCCGCCGCCGCGATGATCAGGCAGAAACCGATCGCCGCATAGGTCCAGAGCTTCAGCGGATTGCGCCGGGCCTTGGTCGGCGGAGTGGGTACGAAACGGCTTTCCTCGACCGGATCGACCGGCGCGCCAGCATAGATGTCGTCGAAGCGATGATCGGCAGGCGCAGCAACCGGCGCTGCGACCGACGGTGCGGCGGCAACGGCGTCCTGCTCCACGAAAGGATCAGCGGTGACCGGTTCGGGCGCGACGACGGGCGGCGGCGGTGCGGGTGGCGGCGGAGGCGGCGCAACAGGTTCGGGCGGGGCGATCGGTGCCTCGACCGGTGCGGCAGCGACTGGCGTTTCACGTTCGGGCAGGACGGGCGGCGCCTGGAACCAGCTATGCTTGCAGGCGGCGCAGCGGACCTGGCGTCCGTTCGTACCGACGGCCGTGTCGGGAACGACATAACGCGTCGCGCAATTAGGGCACACCAGGATCATTTCGCTTCATAGGCACGGCAGGGACTCGCGCGCAAGACGTCAACGACGATCCGAGTCATTCTGCCGCGACTCGTGGCAGAATGCGGGCCGGGCTTTACGGCGGGGCGCCCGCTGTGCCATGGCTGATACTTGTCGGAAGCAGGGAGCGCGACGGCGCGATAACATTCAGCCATGTCGGCCATCGTCCAGTTCGAAAATGTCGGCCTGCGCTATGGTCTGGACAGTGAAACGCTGTCCGACGTCAGCTTTTCGCTGTCCAGTGGCGGCTTCTATTTCCTGACCGGCGCGTCGGGCGCGGGCAAGACCTCGCTGTTGAAATTGCTCTATCTGGCCCAGCGCCCCAGCCGCGGCGTCATCCGCCTGTTCGGTGAGGATGTGGTGACGTTGCCACGCAAGCGCCTTCCGGGTTTTCGCCGCCGCATCGGCGTGGTGTTCCAGGATTTCCGGCTCGTTCCGCATCTGTCCGCCTATGACAATATCGCCCTGCCGCTGCGCGTGTCGGGCATGGAGGAGGGCGAGATCGACGCCCCGGTGGTGGAGATGCTGAACTGGGTGGGGCTGGGTGATCGTGGCCAGGCGCGCCCCGCCACCTTGTCGGGCGGGGAGCAGCAGCGCGTCGCCATCGCCCGCGCCGTGATCGGCCGCCCGGAAATATTGGTAGCAGACGAACCGACCGGTAACGTGGACGCCGACATGGCCCGCCGCCTGATGACCCTGTTCGAGGCGCTCAACAGGCTGGGCACCACCATCGTCGTCGCCACCCATGACCTGCCCCTCATCGCGCAGGTATCCGGCGCGCAGATGATGCGGCTGGACAAGGGGCGGCTGGCCGACCCGACCGGCACGCTGCGCTACCCGCCCCAATCCCAGTCGAAGCCGCAGGGCAACGCCTGATGCCCAGCCATGCAGATCGCAAGGCGTCTGCCGCCGCGCGCCATCGCCTGCTGCCCGGCGGTCGTCTTGCCGGGCCGATGCCGTGGATCATCGCGATCATGATGTTCCTGACCGTGCTGGCCGCCGCCGCCGGGCTGGGCCTGGGCGCCGCCGTCCGGTCCATGAGCGCCGACCTTGCCGGGCGCGCCAGCGTGCAGGTGGTAGAGGCCGACGCGCAGGTTCGCGCCCAGCTGGCGGCACGGACGCTGACGGCCCTGCGATCCTCCAACAGCGTGCGCGCGGCCGCTCCGGTCGATCCGGCAGCACTGGCCGACCAGTTGCGCCCCTGGCTGGGCGATGCGGCGACCAGCGGCGACCTGCCGGTCCCCGCATTGATCGACGTCATGCTGACGCCCGGCGATGCGGAGGCCAAGATCGGCGGTTTGCGCCGTCTGCTCGCCAATCTATCGCCCAAATTGCGGATCGAACCCCATGCCGCCTTCCTGCTGCCGCTGGCCGGATTGCTGAGCGCGCTGGGCTGGCTGTCGGCGGGTGTCGTGCTGTTGATGATCCTGGCGACCGGCGCCGTCGTCGTCCTGGCGGCGCGCGGCGCGCATGACAGCCATCGCGGCACGATCGACGTGCTGCACCTGATGGGATCGACCGATGTGCAGATCGCCCGGCTGTTCCAGCGCCGCATCGGTCTGGACGCGTTGATGGGCAGTGCGCTCGGCTTTTCCTTCGCCGCGTTCGTCATCCTGCTGATCGGCCTGCGCCTTGCCGCCACCGGATCGGACCTGATCGGCGCGGTGGAACTCGACATGCGCGGCTGGCTGATCCTTGTGGCCCTGCCGATCTTCGGCGTGGTGCTGGCGACGCTGGCGGCGCGCTGGACGGTGCTGCGGGCTTTGGGTCGGGCGCTGTGATCGTCCGCTTCGTTGCCATTACTCTGCTCGCCTGGATGCTGGGCTTTGCCTGGTTCGCCATCTTCCTGCCCCAGCCGTTAGACGGGCGGCAGACCGATGCGATCGTCGTGCTGACCGGCGGGGCGGGGCGTATCGACCGCGGCATCGCCCTGTTGCAGGACGGATCGGCCAAGCGGATGCTGATTTCCGGCGTGGACCGCTCCGTTCGCCCGGTCGAACTGGCGGTGCAATATAAGACGCCCGAAAGCCTGTTCAGCTGTTGCATCACGCTGGGCCGCGAAGCGATCGACACGCGTTCCAACGGGCTGGAGACGGCGCGCTGGCTGGAGCGGCGCGATTACAAGACCGTGCGCCTGATCACCACCGACTGGCATATGCGCCGCGCCGCGCTGGAACTGCGCCAGTCGATGCCGGACGGCAAGGTGACGATCGTCTATGACGCGGTGCCCAGCCGCCCGAGCCTCACCATATTGGCGCGGGAATATAATAAATATCTGTTGCGGCGCATCGCCGCGCTCATCGGCATCTGATCGGACCTGCATGTGATCGTCATCCGCTCCATTCTCTTCGCGCTGGCCTTCTATCCCGGCAGCCTGATCTTCGTGCTGTGGGCCATGGCCTTTGGCTGGGTCACGCCGCTGATGGTGCAGAATACCGCGACCAACTGGAGCCGTTTCCATCGATGGTGCGTGCGCCGGCTGCTGGGGCAGCGGATCGTGGTGGAAGGCGACCTGCCGATCGGCCCCTATCTCTACATCGCGAAACATGAATCGATGTTCGAGACGATCGATATATTGTGCCTGTTCGATCGGCCGGCGATCGGCGCCAAGCGGGAATTGTTCGACATCCCTCTATGGGGCGGGATCGCCCGCCGCTACGGCCTCATCCCCATCGAACGCGCCGCTGGGGCGAGCGCCTTGCGCACCTTGCGCGCGGCGGCGAAGGACCGGATCGCGCAGGGCCGCGCCATCTGCCTCTTCCCCGAAGGCACCCGCGTGCCGCATGGTGAATCGCCGCCGCTCAAGGCCGGGTTCGCCGGCCTTTACAGCCTGCTCGGCCTGCCCGTCGTGCCGATCGCCATCGACAGCGGGCGGGTGTCGCCGCGCGGCAAATTCCTCAAACGTCCCGGCACCATCACCTACAAGGTGGGGGAGATCGTGCCGGTCGGCCTGGACCGCAAGGAGGCCGAGGCGCGGGTCCATGCGGCGATCAACGCGCTCAATTAGGGCGGGATGACTGTGCGGATGCTTCGATACGGTCCTTCGACAAGCTCAGTCCCTACTCAGCACGAACGGTTATTCATATGTCATCCCGCTCTAAGCGGGACGTGGCAGAGTAGGAAAGCGATTTTTAGAGCATGATCCGGATCATGCTCTAAAAGTCTTTTGTGTTCCGCATTTTGCGAGCCGTCAGCTGTGCCAGCTGACTTCAAAATGCTCTAAGCCGCGTCAGTGCGACCGGCCGAAGTCGGGCTTGGCGTCGTCCTGACCCTGTTCGATGATCGACCGGCGGATCGCGCGGGTGCGGGTGAACAGGTTGAACAGGGCGTCGCCGTCATTCCAGCGGATCGCCCGCTGCAACGCCGACAGATCTTCCGAGAAGCGCTGAAGCATTTCCAGTACCGCATCCTTGTTCGCCAGGAACACGTCGCGCCACATGGTCGGGTCCGACGCGGCGATGCGGGTGAAGTCGCGGAAACCGCCGGCGGAATATTTGATGACTTCCGACTGGGTCACATTCTCCATGTCGCTGGCCGTGCCGACGATGGTGTAGGCGATAAGGTGCGGCAGATGGCTCGTCACCGCCAGCACCAGATCATGATGCGCCGGGTCCATCATTTCCACGTCGGCGCCGACGCGCCGCCATAGTTCGGCGACGCGCTCGACGGCGGTGGGATCGGCGTCGGCGGGTGGGGTGACGATCGACCAGCGGCCTTTGAACAGGGTCGCAAAGCCTGCTTCCGGCCCGCTATTTTCGGTCCCGGCCACGGGGTGCGCCGGGATGATGGTCCGCCCCGGCAGCGCGGCGTTGAGCTGCGCCAGCACATCCACCTTGCAGGAACCCACATCGCTGACGATCGCATCGGCCGGCAGGTCGTCGGCGATCTCTGTCGCAGCCGCGCCCATCGCCCGCACCGGTACGCACAGGATCACCAGATCGGCGTCGGTGACGGACGCGCCCGCCGTGTCGGTGACATCGTCGGTCAGGTCGATCCGCCGGGCGGTTTCGCGCACGGCGGGATCGGCATCATAGCCGGTCACGCGCACGGTGGGCATGTCCGCCCGGATCGCGCGGGCGAGCGAGGAGCCGATCAGCCCCAGGCCGATGATGGTGACGCGCGCGAACGGCAGCATGGGCTCAGGCGGCCTCCGCCATGGCGCGCAGCTTGGCCGCGACGGCGCGGTTCTGCGCCTTGGTTCCGATGGTGATGCGCAGGCCGTTGGGCAGGCCCTGACCGGGCAGCCAGCGGGTGGCATAGCCTTCGTCCCACAGCCCCTTCATCGCGGCTTCCGCGGTCAGCTTGCCGTCGAACAGGATCAGCAGGAAGTTGGTCTTGCTGGGTACCGCGCGCAGGCCATGATTGGACAGCGCGGCGACTTCGCTGGCCAGCCAGTCGCGCCAGCGGGCATTATGGGTGCGGCTGAACGCGACCCATTCGCTGTCGCCGATCGCCGCGATCGCCGCTGCCTGACCCGCCGTCGTCACGTTGAACGGCGCGCGGATGCGGTGGAGGATGTCGATCACCTCGGGCGAGCCATAGCCCCAGCCGATCCGTTCGGCGGCCAGGCCATAGATTTTCGAGAAGGTGCGGGTGACGAGAATGTTGGACGCGGTCTTCGCCAGGTCCAGCCCGCCGTCATCCTCGCCATCCTCCAGATATTCGGCATAGGCCTGATCCAGGACGAAGAGGATGTCGGGGCGCAGCCCGGCGTGGAGCCGGGCAATCTCTTCCCGGCTGGTCATCGTGCCGGTCGGGTTGTTGGGATTGGCGAGGAAGACGACCTTGGTCTTGTCCGTTACGGCGGCGAGCAGCGCGTCGACGTCCGTCGCATAATCCTTGTCCGGGGCGATCACCGGGGTCGCGCCGACGCGGCGGGCGGCGATGTCGTAGACGGCAAAGCCATAGCGGACATAGAGGATTTCATCGCCCGGCCCGGCATAGGCGGAGGCGGCGATATGCAGCAGCTCGTCCGACCCGGTGCCATAGATGATCCGGTCGGGATCGAGGCCATGGACCGCGCCGATCGCCGCGCGCAGCTTTTCCGCGGCAGGATCGGGATAGGTCGCCATGTCCGCCGTCGCGGCGACGAAGGCTTCGCGCACGGCCTTGCTGGTGCCGAGCGGATTTTCGTTGGCGCTCAATTTGATGAGGGGACGGCCATCGTCGGCCGCCGATTTGCCCGGCACATAGGCATGAATGCCGAGGATCCAATCCTTGGGAGCTGGTTTTGTCATGGTTGCGGGCTTTAGCGGCTTCCTGGCGAAAGGCAAAGTGGGTGGAAGGGGCGACAATGAAGCGACGAGCGAAGTTCACACCGTTGCAGGGTAAAAAAGGGGTCGAAGCGCTCGCAAGGCGCCCGCGAAGCCACACCGACGCGCCGCAGGAGCGTCCCTTGCGCGACGCGGGCGAGACAATGGCGCGCCACGGACGCGACACTTGGACGACGGGAAGCGACGGCTGGGCGTCTGTCTTGCGACGGGAAGGCGACAGGGAAAGAGGGCGAGGGGAAGGCTGTCCATCGGACAGGGTAGGCCAGAATAAATCCTACATTGGAAGCATGTTGGATGGCTTGCAGCCGGGCGGTTAGTGAATGGAAGCGAGCATTTCTAAACCCTCTCCCGTTTTCACGGGAGAGGCAACGCAGACTTGGCAGCTTGCTGCCTAGTCGAAGTCGGTGAGGGTCTTTTCCTTACTGAATGTTTCCCCGCAGCAAGAAGAAAGACCCTCACCCAACCCTCTCCCGTGAAGAACGGGAGAGGGCCAAGAATAGCCCCCTACACCACCGGGGTCAGCAACGGTTTACCTGCGAACCATGCGTCCAGATTGGCGAGGACGAGGTCGGCCATCGCCTTGCGCGTGTGGGTGGTGGCGCTGCCCTGATGGGGTTGCAGCACGACCTGATCCATGGCGATCAGCGCCTGTGGCACATGGGGTTCGTGGGCGAAGACGTCCAGCCCGGCGCCGGCGATGCGGCCTTGCGCCAGCGCGGCGATCAGCGCGTCCTCGTCGATCACGCTGCCCCGGCTGATATTGACGACCACCCCGTCCGGGCCGAGCGCGTCGAGCATGGCGGCGTCGACCAGCTTCGCGGCCTCCGGACCGCCCGAGGTGGCGACGATGATGACGTCGCTTTGCTGCGCGAAGGCGATCGGGTCGGCGACATAGCGATAGGATGTGTCGGCCGCTTCGCGCCGGTTGTGATAGATAATCTCGCCCGCCACCGGCTCCAGTCGTTTGGCGATGGCGCGGCCGATGCGGCCAAGGCCCAATATGCCGATGCGCCGGCCCGTCACCCGGCCGGACAAAGCGGGCCGGGTGCCCCGCGCCCAGTCGCCCGCGCGCAGCATGCGGTCGTTGGCGACCATGTTGCGCACCGTGGCATAGAGCAGGCCGACGGCGAGGTCGGCGACATCGTCGTTCAGGACATCGGGCGTGTTGGTGAGGCGGATGCCCTTTGCGCGGGCGTGCTCCACATCGACCTTGTCATAGCCGACCGAAAAGAGGCCGATCATTTCCAGCTTGGGCAACGCGTCCATGATCGCGGCCGATGCGCCGACCGACCCGAAGCTGACCAGCGCGCGGGCTTCGCGCACCGGCGGGGGCAGGGTGGCGGGATCGGCATCGGCCGCCACGACATGGACGGTGAAGCGGCGGGCCAGTTCGGCATCCATATAGGGGTTCAAGGGGCCATAGGCGACGATCGGGGGGCGTTGGGTCTGGGTCATGTCGCCCATCTAGGGACTGTGCCACCGATGCGCCAGATTGACAGAGGGAGACGGCGGTCCTAGCCCCGCCTGCATCATGGCCAGCGTCCCCATCAGTCAAGATAGTCGTTTCGGCCTGCGTCGGCAGGCCCGTCTGACCGGTCCCCTGCACCTGTCGAGCGGTGCGCTGCTTGGCCCGGTCGATATCGCCTATGAAACCTATGGCACGATGAATGCGGATAAATCCAACGTCATCCTGATCTGCCACGCGTTGACCGGCGACCAATATGTCGCGTCCGACCATCCCGTCACCGGCAAGCCCGGCTGGTGGTGGCGGCTGGTGGGTGAAGGCAAGCCGGTCGATCCGGCGCGCCACTTCATCGTCTGTTCCAACGTCATCGGCAGCTGCATGGGGTCGTCCGGCCCGGCCAGCATCGACCCTGCGACCGGCGATCCGCACGCCATGCGCTTTCCGGTGCTGACCATCGCCGACATGGTGCGCGCGCAGGCGGCTTTGCTGGACCATCTGGGCGTGGATCGCCTGTCCGCCGTGATCGGCGGGTCGATGGGGGGGATGCAGGCGCTGACCTGGCCGACGCTCTTCCCTGATCGGGTGGAAAGCTGCGTCGTCATCGCGTCGACGGCGCGGCACAGCGCGCAGAATATCGCGTTCCACGAAGTCGGGCGGCAGGCGATCATGGCCGATCCCCATTGGCGGGGTGGCGATTATTATGCCGACGGGCAGGTGCCGAGCGCGGGCCTGGCCGTCGCGCGCATGGCCGCGCATATCACCTATCTGTCCGAAGCGGGGCTGACCGAGAAATTCGGGCGGCGCTTGCAGGGGCGGGACGCCAAGACATTCGGCTTCGACGCGGATTTCCAGGTGGAAAGCTATTTGCGGCATCAGGGGCTGAGCTTCGTCGAGCGGTTCGATGCGAACAGCTATCTCTACATTACCCGCGCGATGGATTATTATGACATTGCCGACGATCATGGCGGATCGCTGGCCAAGGCGTTTACCGCGACCAAGGCGCGCTTCTGCCTCGTCAGCTTCGATACCGACTGGCTCTACCCCACCACCGAATCGCGGATCATCGTCCATGCGCTGAACGCATCGGGCGCGCAGGCCAGTTTCGTGGAACTGTCCAGCCCGTTCGGCCATGACGCCTTCCTGCTGGAATGTCCCGAACTCAACCGGGTGGTGGACGGATTCCTGAAAGGCGGCCGGGCATGAGCGAGACTCTGCGGCCCGATCTGGCATTGATCGCACGCACGGTGCGTCAGGGTGCGCGCGTGCTGGACGTGGGCTGCGGCGACGGCGCGCTGATGGCGGCGATGCGCGACAATGCGCAGGTGGATGCGCGCGGGCTGGAGATTGACGGGTCGAACGTGGCCGCTGCCGTGGGCCGTGGCCTGTCGGTGGTGCAGGGGGATGCCGACACCGACCTTGGCTATTATCCCGACGCCAGTTTCGACTATGCGATCTTGAGCCAGACGTTGCAGACGACGCGGCGGCCGGACCTGGTGGTGGAGGAATTGCTGCGCATCGGGCGGCAGGCATTCGTGTCCTTCCCCAATTTCGCGCACTGGCGCGGGCGCATTTCGCTGCTGTGGGGCGGGCGGATGCCGGTGACGCGGCTGTTGCCCGACACCTGGTATGATACGCTCAACATCCACCATGTGACGGTCGACGATTTCCGTGCGCTGGTGAAGGAGCGCGGCTGGACCATCGATGGCCAGTGGTTCCTGAAGGGCGACAAGGAAACCACCCACGCCAACGCGAATCTCTTCGCGGAGCATGCGGTGTTCCTGCTGCGCAAATAATATTAGCGACCGGCGCCTGCCAGACGCTGGCCGAAGGACGCCGTGCGGCCGCGCGCGGCTTCGCGGCGGAAATGGGTGAGGCCGGATGTGAGAGCCGCCGCATAGACCGGGCGGTCGGGCGATTTGGGCGGGGCGGCCTTCAGCACCGCATCGACATCGACCGGTTCGTCAAATTCCATGCCGAAATGACGGTCTGCCGTCCATACGACCCGGCCGGGCATTTGCGTTGCGCCGCGCGTGATGACGATGCGGACGCCGACGCCGGGCGACTTGCCCTGAATGCGGGCGCCGCCTTCTGAAATGTCGCGGATGCGCACCAATTGAGCCGCCGACAGTGGCTCGCCCAGATTGAGATGAGCGTCCATGAAGACGTTGGAGCGTTTCGGGCGGGGTGGGAGATCCATGATCCTTCTCGCATGATGGTTGGTCAGGACAAGGAGTCCTGAACCGGGCGGCCGGTTGCAGGGGTAGCGCCGATCCGGGTTGCCCATGCGACGGACGGTGCTTTTATCGGCCTTGCGCGCCGATTCCTCGCTCGATCAGGGCATTGGCGATGGCGGCAACCTCCTCGGCGGGGCGGCTGTCGTCCCACACGCCATAGCGCAGGCCCAGAAACACGTTCATGCCCATGATCGCCCAGGCATGGACCTCTTCGACGTCGGGCCGCACGTCGCCGCGGGCTGCGGCGCTGGTGAGGCGCGCGGCCATGCGGCTGGCGGTATTTTCATAATGGGCACGATAGGCGGCGGCATCGACGAACTCGGATTCGTCGATGATGCGGTAGATTTCCTTGTGGGTGCGGGCGAACTCCAGGAAGCTGAGCAGGCCGATCCGTTCCGCGTCGATGCCGTCGCGCGCCTGCGCGATGCGGGGCGATACATAATCGCGCACCTGCCCCGACATGTCGTTCACCAGCGCGCGGAAAATATCGTCCTTGGTATCGAAATAGGTGTAAAAGCTGCCGAGCGCGCAGCCCGCCCGGCGGGTGATGCCGCTGATCGACCCGTCATGAAATCCCTTCTCGCCAAATTCCGCCGCAGCGGCCGACAGCAGGGCGCGGCGGGTGCGTTCCCCGCGCGCGGTGCGGGGCGTCTTGTCATCCTTTGCGGCGCCTTGGTCGGTCATCTCCACTCCTGAAAATCGTGTATTTTTTGCCGCACCGGCGCGCGCTCATCTCCTGCCTCTTATTTCAAGTTGAAAGCTGGTTCAACTTTCATTATCGAATGGACAAGGCAAAGCGACCCGGTAGACCGGGCGCGCCATTTTCAGGAGAGGACCGACCCGATGAAGGCCCATCAGACCATTCGTGCGATTGCCCTCGCTTCGGCCGCGTGGGGCGGCATGATCGCGCTGCCTGCACTGGCGCAGAACGCCACGCCGCAGGCCGCTGCCGACGAAGATGGCGCAGCGATCGTCGTCACTGCCCGCCGGCGTGAGGAAACGCTGGTCAGCGTGCCGATCGCGGTCAGCGCCTTTTCCGGCGAGGCGCTGGAGCGGGGCGGGGCGATCGATATCACGGACCTCGCCAACGTCACCCCCAACACCACGCTGGAGGCGTCGCGCGGCACCAATTCGACGTTGACCGCCTTCATTCGCGGCGTGGGCCAGCAAGATCCGGTGTCGGGTTTCGAACAGGGCGTGGGCATCTATCTGGACGATGTCTATCTCAACCGGCCGCAGGGCGCGCTGCTCGACATTTATGATGTGGAACGGATCGAGGTGCTGCGCGGGCCGCAGGGCACGCTTTATGGCCGCAACACGATCGGCGGCGCGGTGAAATATGTGACCAAGCTGCTGCCGCAGGATTTCGCGCTGAAGGTGAAGGGCACCTATGGCAGCTATGATCAGGCGGACGGGATCGTCACGGCGTCGGCGCCGATCGGCGACCTGATCCGCGTCGGTGGCGCCTTTGCCCGCCTGTCGCGCGGCGGGTTCGGCAAGAACCTCACCACGGGGCAGGAAAATTACAACAAGGATATCTGGGCCGGGCGCGCCACGTTCGAAATGGGCGGCTATGGCGAACCGGTGCTGGTGCGCATCACCGGCGATTATAGCAAGGACAAGAGCAGCCCGCGCGGCGGCCATCGGCTGATCCCCGGACAGGCGTCGGGCGCGCCGGTGCTCGACAATGTGTTCGACACGCGCGGCGGCTTGCTCGACCCCCGGCAGCAGGTCAAATCCTATGGCCTGTCGATGAATATCTCGGCCGAATTGAACGATGTCTTCACGCTGAAATCGATCAGCGCCTGGCGCAAGGATGACAGCGCGTCGCCGATCGATTTCGATGCGCTGCCCGCCGTCGATGTCGATGTGCCGGCCTTCTACCGCAATGAGCAACTGAGCCAGGAAGTGCAGTTGCAGGTCGATGCCGGGCCGTTGAAGGGCATGATCGGCTTCTATTATCTGGATGCCAGCGCCGATACGCAGTTCGACACGCGCATCTTCACCACGCTGGCGGGCCTGACGGCGTTCACCCAGGCCGATGTCGATACCGAAACCTATGCGATCTTCGGCGATTTCACCTATGATTTCAGCCCGCAGTTCAGCGTGTCGGCCGGTGGCCGCTATACCTGGGACGAGCGGCGCGCGGATATTCTTCGGCAAAATTATCTGGGCGGCGGGTCGCCGGTCTTCGGCGGCGCGGGCTTGCCCTTCGGCGCGCCCAGCACCGATTTCCGGGGCGTGGCGAAATATAAGAAATTCACGCCGCGCTTCTCCGTCAGCTACAAGCCGACGGAAGATCACAATATCTATGCCAGCTATTCCAAGGGCTTCAAGGGCGGCGGCTTCGACCCGCGCGGCGTGGGCACCAATGCGCCGGACCTGAATGGCGACGGCATCCGGCAGGATAGCGAAATCGCCTCCTTCCTCAGCTTCCGTCCCGAAGAAGTGGACAGCTATGAGGTCGGCTATAAGGGCAATTTCATGGACGGCGCGCTCTATGTCGCGGTCGCGGGCTTCTATGCCGATTATAAGGATGTACAGATTCCGGGGTCGGTCGCCTGCACCGTCAATGTCGGCGGGGTGGCGACGCCGTCCTTCTGCGGCATCGTGTCCAATGCGGGCAAGGCGCGGTTCAAGGGGCTGGAGTTCGAGAGCAATGCCCGGCTGGGTCGCGATATCCTGTCGAGCGGGGACCGGCTGAATCTGGCCACCGCGATCGGCTATATCGACGCGGAATATCGGGAATATATCACCAACATCGGCGGCGTGCCGACCGATGTGGCGCAATATCGCCGGGTGCAGAATACGCCCAAATGGACCGCGAGCGGGACGTTGAGTTATAACACTCCGGTGGGCGACGGCAGCCTCTATGTCGGCAGCACATTGTCCTGGCGGTCCAAGACCTACCAGTTCGAAATTCCCAACCCCTATATCGACCAAGGCGGCTATGCGCTGTGGGACGCCAGCATCGTCTATACCGCGCCCAGCGACCGCTGGACGATCGGCGTCCATGGCAAGAACATCCTGGACAAGGCATATAAGACGTCGGGCTATACCTTCGTCGCGGCCAATCCGGTGACAGGCGCCATCATCAACAATGCGGCGGGTTTCCCGACGCCATCGCTGGGGCGTGAAGGCACGCTGACCGCCTTTTACGGCAATCCGCGGCAGGTGTTCGTGACGGGCACGTTGAAGTTCTGACCTAGCCTGCCCGTCCATTCGGTTCGAGCTTGTCGAGAACCTTCACGCAACGGTTCTCGACAAGCTCGAACTGAACGGAGATGGGTGAAAGCCTTATGACCAACCCAACCACACCCCCATCCTCCCCCGCCTATCGTGGCGTCGTGCTGGCGATGCTGCTGCTGGTCTATACGTTCAATTTCCTCGACCGGCAGATCCTGGGCATTCTTGCCGGGCCGATCAAGGCGGAGCTGGGGCTGAGCGATACGCAGCTTGGTGCGCTGGGTGGGATCGCCTTTGCTTTGCTCTATTCGACGCTGGCGATTCCGCTGGCGTTGCTGGCGGACCGGACCAGCCGCACCTGGGTCATCACCGTCAGCCTTGCAATCTGGAGCGGCTTCACTGCGCTGTGCGGGGTCGCGAGCAGCTTTACCCAGATGTTCCTGTTCCGCATCGGCGTGGGCGTGGGGGAGGCCGGCGGCGTCGCGCCCTCCTATGCCGTGATTGCCGACTATTTCCCGGCGCATCAGCGGGCGCGGGCGCTGTCCATCTATTCGCTCGGCATTCCGCTGGGGTCGGCGGGCGGCGTGCTGCTGGGCGGCTATATCGCGCAGACGGTGGAGTGGCGCACGGCCTTCATCGCGGTCGGCCTGCTGGGCATATTGATCGCGCCTATCTTTCGCCTTGTGGTGCGGGAACCGGCGCGGCCGGTGCAAAGTGGCGAGGCGGTGCCGGTGTCGGCGGTGTTCGGCATCCTTGCGGCCAAGCGCAGCTTCTGGATGCTGGCGCTCGGCGCGGCATGCAGTTCGATGTGCGGCTATGGCGTGGCCTTCTGGCTGCCCAGCCTGCTGATGCGCAGTTTCGGCCTCGACATATTGGGCGCGGGGCAGTTTCTGGGCGGACTGCTGCTGATCGGCGGGGTGGCGGGCGTGTTGCTGGGTGGCTTCCTGGGCGATGCGATGGGTGGCAGGGACAAGGCATATTATGCCTGGGTGCCGGCGGTCAGCTATGTGATCGGCATGCCGCTGTTCGTGGTCGGCGTGCTGTCGAGCAGCGTCCCCTTCGCCTTCGCGCTGTTCCTGATTCCGCAGGCATTGGTCTATGTCTGGCTGGGACCGGTGCTGACCGCCGTGCAGCATCTGGTGCCGCCCCATATGCGGGCGAGTGCGGCGGCGACCTTCCTGCTGATCAACAATCTCGTCGGGCTGGGGCTTGGGTCATGGAGCGTCGGTGCGTTGTCCGATGCGCTGACGCCGACCTATGGGGTCGAGGCGTTGCGCTATGCGATCGTCGCGGCGCTGGGCTTCTACCTGCTCGCCGGGCTGTTCATGGCGCTGGCGGGCAAGGCGCTGCGCAAGGATTGGGTTGTGGCGTAGCTATCAACTGCCGTTCGCTTCGAGCGAAGTCGAGAAGCGGCCAGCGCGGCGCTACTCGTTTCTCGACACGCTCGAAACGAACGGAGTTTGAATTTACCGTTCCTTCGTCGCGCTGAACTTCACCTTGGGATGGCGTTCCTGCTGGTAGCCGATGTCCCAGGCGCTGCGAGCCATGAAGACGAGATTGCCGTCGCGGTCCTTGGCCATGTTGGCGCCATTATAGCTGACCAGATCCTTGACCGCCGCATCGTCGCCGCTGATCCAGCGGGCGGTGTCGAAGGGTGAGGGTTCCAGCCCTGCCGCGACCTTATATTCGGCCTCCAGCCGGCTGATCAGCACTTCGAGCTGAAGCTGGCCGACCACCCCGACGATCCAGTTGCTGCCGATTTCGGGATAGAAAACCTGGATGACGCCTTCTTCGCTGAGGTCGTCCAGAGCCTTGCGCAACTGCTTGGTTTTGGTCGGGTCTTTCAACTGCACGCGGCGCAATATTTCCGGCGCGAAATTGGGCAGGCCGGTGAAGCGCAGACCGGGCTTTTCGGACAGCGTATCGCCCACGCGCAATGCGCCATGATTGGGGATGCCGATGATGTCGCCGGGGAAGGCCTCATCCGCCAGCTCGCGGTCCTGCGCGAAGAAAAGGATGGGCGAGTGAACGGCCAGCGCCTTGCCGCTGCCCGATGGCGTCAGCTTCATGCCGCGCCGGAACTTGCCGGAGACGAGGCGCATGAAGGCGATGCGGTCGCGGTGCATCGGGTCCATATTGGCCTGCACCTTGAAGATGAAGCCGGTGACTTCGCTCTGGTCGGGTTCGACGGCGGCGGGTTCGGCCGGCTGCGAGCGGGGCGAGGGGGCGTGGGCCGACAGGGCGTCGATCAGCTCGGTGACGCCGAACAGCTTCAGGGCCGATCCGAAATAGACCGGCGTCAGGTCGCCGGCGCGATAGCGGTCGAGGTCGAATTCGGCATAGCCGCCCTGCGCCAGTTCGGCCTCCTCACGCAATTTGGCGAGCGCGCGATCGGACAGATGATCGGCGAGTTTCGGATCATTCAGGTCGCTGAACTGCTGGCGCGTGCCGTCGAATTCGCGGCTGGGTCCGCTGGGCTGCATCAGCCGGTTGGTGGCGAAGTCGTAAATCCCTTCGAACTCGCCACCCATGCCGGCGGGCCAGCTCATCGGGCAGACGTCGAGTTGCAGCTGGTCGGCGACTTCGTCCAGCAGGCCGAAGGTTTCGCGCCCTTCGCGATCGACCTTGTTGACGAAGGTGATGATGGGCAGGTTGCGCAGGCGGCAGACTTCGAACAGCTTGCGGGTCTGCGGCTCGATACCCTTGGCCGCGTCGATCACCATGACGGCGGAGTCGACAGCGGTCAGGGTGCGATAGGTGTCTTCGCTGAAATCTTCATGGCCCGGCGTGTCGAGCAGGTTGAAGGTGATGGTTTCACCATCACGCGTGCGCTCGAACGTCATGACCGAACTGGTCACGGAAATGCCGCGCTGCTGCTCGATCTTCATCCAGTCGGACCGGGCGCGACGGTTGGCGCCGCGCGCCTTGACCTCACCGGCCAGATGGATGGCGCCGCCTTCCAGCAGCAGCTTTTCCGTCAGCGTGGTCTTACCGGCGTCCGGGTGGGAAATGATCGCGAAGGTGCGGCGGGATGGGATGGTCATGGCGCGTCCAGAAATAACAACAGCCGTTCGTGCTGAGTAGGGACTGAGCATGGCGAAGGCCCGTATCGAAGCATCCGCGCCAAACCCATCCTTCGATACGCCCCCCGGATCAAGTCCGGGATCAGCGGCTACTCAGGACGAACGGAAAGCGGGCTACTTAGTCGCCAATCAGGCTGACGTCCATGCGGAAGCTGCGGGCATTGCCTGGTGCCAGCCGGATGATCCCCTGCTTGTCCCACACATCGCCGGTAAAGCCGACCAGATCGGCCATGCCGGCCCAGGGTTCGACGCACAGATAATGGGCGCCGGGTTTCTGCCAGAGGCCGAGCCAGGGCGTGTCGGGGAAGTCGATCTTGAGGTGCAGTCGGCCCGGCACGCCCCAGGTCAAGGATCGGCTAGCCAGATCGTCCCAGATCAGCGCGTCGCCATCGAACATCGCATAAGTGGGGGCGAGGGTGTCGCCGTCCACGGGGGAGGGGGTGGTTTCACGGGCGATGAGGCCGGGTTCGGCACCGACCTTGCGGATGGGTGCGGGTTCGGGCTTTTCGAAGCGGATGCGATGATCCTCCGCCGCGCCGCCATAAGGGAGCGGCCAGGCGAAGGCGGGATGATAGCCGAAGGAGAAAGGCATGTCGGCCTCCCCCCGGTTGGTGACGGTCGCGGTCATGCGCAGCGTGGCGTCTTCAATCGCGAACGCCATGTCGAGGCGGAAGTCGAAGGGATAGGCGGCGCGGCTTTCGTCATCCGCCTCCAGCCGCAGGGTAAGGCTGGCCTCGTCCTGATCGACCGGCACGAACGGCTTGCGGCGCGCGAAGCCATGCTGGGGCATGGGATGTTCCTGCCCGTCGAGGCGGTAGGTGTCGCCGCGCGATCGGCCGACGAAGGGGAAGAGCAGCGGGGCGTGGCCCGTCCACCAGCGCGGATCGGCATCGGTCATCAGCGCGCGGCCTTCGCCGTCCGTCAGCGACCAGAGTTCGGCACCAAGCGGGTCGATTGTGGCGGACAGAGCGGGCGAGGCGATGGTGAAACGCGGGTCGGATTCGGGCAAGGAAGGGCCTCCTGCATAAGGTTTGTCGTCGCATAGCGGCGCCGCGATCCCCTGTCTCCTTCGCTGTTCGTTTCGGAAGGGAACCGATGGCATCGATCGCTGGTTCTGCGCAGCGGAGGATCACAATGAAATCTATCGCAATCGCAACCGCCCTGGCGCTGCTTATGCCCTGCGCCGCGCTCGCCCAGAAACAGGACCAGTCTGCGGACAAGGCCAATCAGGAAGAGGCGAAGAAGAAAGAGGGCAATCTGGATAAGGCGGGCAAGATCGCTACCCAGCCGGCCCGCGACGTGGGGCTGGACAAGGAGGAGATTCCCCCGGTCCTGCTGAAGGCGGTGGAAAATCCCTATGCCGCGCCGCCATCGCGCAGCTGTACGGGGTTGAAGGCGTCGCTTGGCGAACTCAACGCCGTGCTGGGCGACGATTTCACCGTGGGCGCCACGGCGAACGAGAACCGCACCGGCAAGATTGCCACGGCGGTCGGCAAGACGGTGGTCAATTCGCTGATCCCCTTCCGGGGCCTTGTGCGCGAAATCAGCGGCGCGGCCCCGGCCGAGCGGCGCTTGCAGGCGGCGGTGACGGCCGGCATTGCGCGGCGCGGCTATCTGCGCGGGATGGCGGCGGCCAAGGGATGCAAGGTAGTAAGCTAAGATCGACTTTCTACGCCTGACGTCATGCTGAACTTGGTTCAGCATGACGTTTTATAGGAAGGATGATGTTGTGGGCCGGATAGGCGTTATCAAAACACGCTTCCGCTTGGCCCATTTGCCCCTATATGGGCGGCCATGACCGACCAGCCTACTCTTGCCGATCTTCAGGAAGAATATGAATTTCTGGATGCCGACGATCGCTATCGGCTGCTGATCGATCTGGGGCGTGGGCTGGAGGATATGCCCGACGCGCTCAAGACCGACGCGACGTTGGTGCGCGGCTGTTCGGCGGCGGTGTGGGTCTATCCCACCGTACGCGATGACGGGCGTCTGCATTTCCTGGCGGACAGCAATGCGGCGATCACCAAGGGGATCATCGCGCTGGTGCTGCTGACCGTGCAGGATCGTGCGCCGGCAGACATTGCGGCGGCCGATATCGAAGGCGCGCTGGCGCCGTTCGATTTGAAGAACCAGCTCAGTTCCAACCGGACCCAGGGCATTCCCAACATGATCGCCCTGATCCGCGAAACGGCGGGCCGTTACACCGATTGAGGAAACCGCAGGCCGGTTCAGACATTGTCCTTCCGTAACCATTTTGGAAGGACAGGACGCGATGCGCGCCATTTTGATGATTGCGGCCGTCGCCACGCTGGCGGCCTGCGGCGACAACAAGCCCAAGGACCCGACCCAGCGCGAGCAGATCGGCCAGGTGTGGAAATATGAGGGCGCTGAAAATGGCGGGCGGCCCAAGGTCGCCTATATCGGCAGCGTCAACAGCGTGCAGACGATGACGGCCCCCGATACATTTTCGGTCCTGCTGGTCCAGCCATTGAAGGAGGGCGGCGCGGACGTCACGGTCAAGCTGGTCGGCGCGCCCTTCACCTGCGACTTGTCGGACTGCCGGATCACAGCCACCACTGACGACGGGAAAAAGCATGAGTGGAAGGGGCGGATGGCGACCAATGACGACGGTATCGCGATCGCGCCGTCGCAGGGCGCCTATGGCGTGATCAAGGATGCCAAGAGCGTGAAGGTCGACCTGGTGGTGGACGGCAAGAGCCAGACCGCGCCGTTCGAGTTCAACGTCGCTGGGCTGGATCTGAAGGGGTAGAGCCTCCCTCCGAACGGAAGTTGTAGCTTTTATTCCTGCAACGACACGCCGGGGCTGCGCGGGTCGGCGGCGCCCTGCCAGTGGCCGTCGGGCAGGCGTTCGGCGGCATTGGCCTTCAGACCCATCTTGTTGACGCTGACGCGGTGGCCGAGCTTCTCCAGCGGCGCCTTCATCGCTTCCAGCGACGTGCCCTGTTCCACCACCAGCCCGTTGCCGTCGAAGAAGAGCAGGCCGTGCGCGATCGAATCCTGCGCCGACAGGCCCCAGTCGAGATGGGCGATCAGCGCCTTTGCGACCTGCATGATGATGGTCTTGCCGCCGGCCGCACCCACGGTGAAGACGGGCGTGCCCTTGTCGTCATAGACGATCGTGGGGGACATGGAGGAGAGGGGGCGCTTGCCCGCTTCCACCCGGTTGGCGACCGGCTTGCCGTCCTTTTCGGGGGTGAAGCTGAAATCGGTCAGTTCGTTGTTCAGAATCACGCCGTTGGCGATCAGCTGGCTGCCGAAGAAGCTTTCGATCGTGGAGGTCCAGGCGGCGATGTCGCCATTGCGGTCCACCGCGACGAAATGGCTGGTGCCGCTTTCGGGCTGGGGCAGCGACGCGGTGCGCGGCTGCGCGCCGGGGGGCGTGCCGGGCTTATAGGCACCCAGCGCCTTGTTCAGGCGGATGAGCGAGGAGCGCTGTTTCAGATAGGCGGGGTCGATCATGCCGCTGACGGGTACCGATACGAACTCCGGGTCGCCCAGCCATGTGTCGCGATCGGCATAGGCCAGCTGCATCGCTTCGCCGATGACATGCCAGCTGCGCGGATCATCCTTGCCCCATTGGGCCAGCGGGAAGCGCTCTACCATGCCGAGAATTTCCAGCACGGTCACGCCGCCGGCCGACACCGGACCCATGCCGCACACGGTATAGGCGCGGTAATGACCGCAGACCGGCTTGCGCGGCTTGGCCTGATAGCCGGCCAGATCGGCCTCCGTCATCGGCACCGGGTTTTTGGGCGCGTTGGTGACGGCCTGGCTGATCAGGCGGGCATTTTCGCCGGTGTAGAAGGCATCCGGGCCTTCCGTCGCGATCCGCTTGAACAAAGCGGCCAGCGGCAGGTTTTTCAGGTGGGTGCCGACCGGCGGCGGGGCGCCGTCGATCCAGAAGGCTTTCTGGATTTCCGGGAAATCGGCCCAGATATTCTGGGTGGCGCGCAGGGCGGTGGCGGTGCGTTCGCCAAGGTCGAAGCCATCTTGCGCATAGCGGATCGCGGGCGCGAACAGATCAGCCCAGGGCAGTTTGCCCCATTTTTTGTGCGCATCCCACGCCATGCGCAGATTGCCCGGCACGCCGGCCGAATAGCCGCCCGGCCACGCCTGAATGAAGGGCAGGGGCTTGCCGTCCGGTCCCATGAAGCGATCCGGCCGCGCGGCGGCGGGCGCGGTTTCGCGGCCGTCGATCGATTCCAGCAGGCCGGTCTTGCCGTCATGATGCATCAGGAAGCCGCCGCCGCCGATACCGCTATTGTGCGGCTCCACCACGTTGAGGGTCAGCATCATCGCGATCGCGGCGTCGGTGGCGCTGCCGCCCTTGCGCAATATCTCCTGCCCCGCCTGCGCCGCGCGCGGATCGGCGGCGGACACGGTGGCGTTGGTCGACACCGGCTCGCGAGCGAGGACAGCGGGCGCGGGTGCAAGAGCGAGAAGGGCGAGGGGGGCCAGCAGGCCAGAAAGGCGGGATGTCATGGCCGCCACCCTAATCGTTACGTTGTGCGCTGCAACCCTTTCGGGCGGGTTTGGGACGAGTGGGAGGTGGGTAGCGAGCGGAAGCGGTCCTTCCTTCTCCCTTGGAGGGAGAAGGATACGAAGCCTTGCCGCGCAGCGGTTAGGCGGAGTTGGATGAGGGGGGCTGGCGCAAGACTGGCCTATTGCCGTGAGGTTTCTCCCCCTCACCCAGCTTCGACTAGGCAGCAAGCTGCCAAGTCTGCGCAGCCCTCTCCCTCAAGGGAGAGGGATCCCCTGCTCCCTCTTCCCCTCACTCAACCCTCAAGGCTATCAAATATCGACGCCCACGATCTCCGCGACGTTCTTCACGCCATCCCGCGTCATCAGCGCCTTGAGGCCCCGATTGATCCGCTTGGCCAGATATGGCCCTTCATAGACCAGCGCGCTGTAGAGCTGGACCAGCGAGGCACCGGCGCGGATGCGGGCATAGGCCTGTTCCGCAGTGGCGATGCCGCCGACGCCGATCAGCGGCAGGCGGGTGCCCAGCAGCCGGCGGAAGTCCCGCAGCCGTTCCAGCGACAGGTCGGTCAGCGGCGCGCCCGACAGGCCGCCTGCTTCGCCGGCATGGGCCGATCGCAGGGCTGGGCGGGTGATGGTGGTGTTGGACACGATCAGGGCGTCGACGCGGTGGTCGAGGCAGGCGGCGGCGATATCGTCCACATCGGCCGGTTCCAGATCGGGCGCGACCTTCAGGAAGATCGGAGTCGCATGGCCGCCGCGGGCCGCCATGACGGCGGACAGTAGGTCGTCCAGCGCTGCCCGACCCTGCAAGGCGCGCAGGCCCGGCGTGTTGGGGGAGGAGATGTTGACGGTCAGATAGTCGGCCAGCGGCGCCATGCAGGTCACGCCGGTGGCGTAATCGGCGATGCCGCGCCCGGCGGCCGTCGCGTCCTTGTTCGCGCCGATATTGATGCCGATGACGGGGCCTTGGCCGATCGGTCGGCGATAGCGGGCGATGCGGTCCGCCGCCGCGCCTTGGCCGCCATTGTTGAAGCCGAAGCGGTTGATGACGGCGCGATCCTCCACCAGGCGGAACAGGCGCGGCAGGGGATTGCCCGGTTGCGCCAGCGGGGTCAGCGTGCCCAGTTCCGCAAAGCCGAAGCCCAGGCCATGCATCTTGTGCGCGATCCGCCCGTCCTTGTCATAGCCCGCCGCCAGGCCGACCGGATTGGGGAAGCGGATGCCCGCCACCACCGATTCCAGCATCGGATCGGGCGCGAGCGGGGCGGGCGTCGGCATGAAGCGCAACGCTGCGATCGAAAGGTGATGGGCGCGCTCGGCATCCAGGGCGAACAGCAGGGGGCGGATCAGGCGATAGGACATGCGCCAAGCCTATGCCAGCGGACCGCCAATCCGTCGAGAGCCTGTTGCCGTGCAGCAACAGAGGCCGCTCTTGGTTATTTCATGACAAGAAACGTCATGAATGAGACCGTTTGCAGCGGAAAAATGTCCGTTTCATCCAATAAAGTTGCTGTGATTCAGGCGTAAAGCCGCCTTGCGACCCGAAGGCTCTCAGGCCTATGGCCTATGAGACCTTTTACTGACCCGGCGATGAAAATCGCCGGGTCATTTTTTTGGGTCCACGACTGCTAGATGTCGAAAAACTTTACGCTTTTCCCTTTCGAACGCTTGCACCGCCGTCGCGTTGGCGCATAGTAATCGCCAGGGGTGAAAAAATGGGGTCGCATCATAGCGAAAATGCGGTACGCGCCGTTGCGCTGCCGGATGACCGGGGGCCGCTTTCCTATGCGGTCGATGCGGCACAGGGGCCGGTGCGGTTGCGCTATTTCGCGGCGCCGCCGCATTTGCGGCCTTATTTCGGCTCGCTCTATTTCTTCACCGTGTCCGCCGATCACTATGCCGACGCCACTCGTGCCGATGTGCCGCAGTTGCGGCTGACGCTGGAGGGCGGCGGCCATTATCATTTTCAGGACGGGACGGTGATGGAATCGCCTGACGTCTGCCTGCTGGGGCCGACGATGGGGGCGACGCGATTCGTGCTGGACCGGCCGTTGCGGTTGATGGGCATTTCGCTGCTGCCGGCGGGCTGGGTGGCGCTGCATGGTGGCGAGGCCAGCGTGCTGGCCGACCGCTTGTGCGATCTGGCGGCGGAACGGGGTGAGGTTCATCGGCGCCTGCTGGACGGGCTGCGCGCGCTGGGTGACGATGCCGATGCGATGGCGGCCCTGTGCTGGGCGGAACTGGGGAAGCTGGTCCGACCGCTTCGCCCCGCGACCTGGACGTTGCTGGCGGCGATCGACGCCTGGCTGGTGGGTGAAGGGTCGCCAAAGATCGAGACGCTGGTGGAGGCGACCGACCTGTCGCCGCGCCAGCTCGCGCGGCTGGCCAATAAATATTATGGTGCCCCGCCCAAGATGCTGGCGCGCAAATATCGGGCGCTGCGCTGTTCGGCGCGAATCGCGCTGGATGGCGACAGCTGGCAGCAATTATGTGAGGAAGGCGGCTTTTACGACCAGTCGCACTTCATCCGGGAGATCAAGCATTTCATCGGCCTGACCCCGCATCAATTGCAGACCGAGCCGTCGGCGGTCGCGCAATTGACGCTGTTGCGCCGATCGCTGGGTGGCGATGTGGCGGTGCTGAACCGGTTGAGCTAGGCGTCCCCCAAGCAAAATTTCCTTGATTAAACGCCCCTGTGCGACCACATGCGCCCAATCGGATGGAATCGGTCCGATTTGAGAATGGTTCGCAACTTTGAAGGGCGCGTGACACGACATGAAACTGTCGAGCTTCGCTGACTATGCGGTCGTGCTGATGTCCGCCGCCGCGCGCCATTGTGGTGCAGGAGCGGGGTTTGACCCTGCGACCAACAGGCATCTCAAGATGAACGCGACCACTTTGTCGGCCGAAACCGGCATTCCGCTGCCCACCGCGCAGAAGCTGGTGAGTCGCCTGTCGGCCGCCGGCCTGCTCGAATCGAGCCGGGGCACCGGTGGCGGCGTACGCCTGTCGCGCCCGCCGGCCACCATCACGCTGGCCGATGTGGTGGAGGCGGTCGAAGGGCCGATCGCCATGACCGCGTGTAGCGAACAAGGGGCGCATGACTGCAATCTGGAACAGGATTGCCGCATCCGTCCGCACATGAATGTGGCGAACAATGCCATCCGCGAAGCGCTCGCGGGGGTGACGATCGCCAGTCTGACACGAGAAATGGCATGACTGAACAAGCAACCACCGTTCGCAACCAGGAAGCGCAGGACGCCGCCGATCGCGCGTCGACCTACGAACATGGCTGGTCGTCCGCCATCGAGCAGGACTTCGCGCCCAAGGGGCTGAACGAGGATACGGTCCGCTTCATTTCCGCCAAGAAGAACGAGCCGCAATGGCTGCTCGACTGGCGGCTGAAGGCGTTCGCCATGTGGCAGAAGATGGATGCGCCGGACTGGGCGAAGCTGAACGTCCCGCCGATCGACTATCAGGACGCCTATTATTACGCGGAGCCGAAAAAGAAGATCGAACTGGATTCGCTGGATCAGGTCGATCCCGAAATCCTGGCGACCTATCAGAAGCTGGGCATCCCCATCGCCGAGCAGGAAATGCTCGCCGGGGTGAAGGGCAGCCGCAAGATTGCGGTCGACGCCGTGTTCGACAGCGTCAGCGTCGCCACCACCTTCCGCAAGGAGTTGGAGGAAGCGGGCGTCATCTTCCGCTCGATCAGCGAAGCCGTGCGCGAATTTCCCGATCTGGTGAAGAAGTGGCTGGGCAAGATCGTGCCGATGCACGACAATTATTTTGCGACGCTCAACTGCGCGGTCTTTTCCGACGGCACCTTCGTCTACATCCCCAAGGGCGTGCGCTGCCCGATGGAGCTGAGCACCTATTTCCGCATCAATGCGGAGAATACCGGGCAGTTCGAACGCACGCTGATCGTCGCGGACGAGGGCAGCTATGTCTCCTATCTGGAAGGCTGCACCGCGCCGATGCGCGACGAAAATCAGCTGCATGCCGCCGTCGTGGAACTGGTCGCGCTGGACGATGCCGAGATCAAGTACAGCACCGTCCAGAACTGGTATCCCGGCGACGAGAATGGCAAGGGCGGCATCTATAATTTCGTGACCAAGCGGGCGCTGTGTCAGGGCCGCAACAGCAAGGTCAGCTGGACGCAGGTGGAAACCGGGTCGGCGATCACCTGGAAATATCCGTCCTGCGTGCTGAACGGCGAGAATAGCGTTGGCGAATTCTACTCCGTCGCGCTGACCAACAATATGCAGCAGGCCGATACCGGCACCAAGATGATCCACAATGGCAAGGGGTCGCGATCGACCATCGTGTCCAAGGGGATCAGCGCCGGGCGTTCGAACAACACCTATCGCGGCCTCGTGCGCGTGGCGCCGGGCGCGGAGGGCGTGCGCAACTTCACCCAGTGCGACAGCCTGTTGCTGGGCGACCAGTGCGGCGCGCATACCGTGCCCTATATCGAAGTGCGCAACCCCAGCGCCCAGATCGAACATGAGGCGACGACGTCGAAGATTTCCGACGATCAGTTATTCTACGCCATGCAGCGCGGACTGGATCAGGAAAGCGCGGTGTCGCTGATCGTCAACGGCTTCGCCAAGGAAGTGCTGCAACAGCTGCCGATGGAATTTGCCGTCGAGGCGCAAAAGCTGCTGGGGATTTCGCTGGAAGGTAGCGTTGGATAATTCACGCCGTCATGCCGGACTTGATCCGGCATCCCGCTCGTTTCGGAAGTAGCGGGACCCCGGATCAAGTCCGGGGTGACGAACGACATTAGATTTTGAAGGACCGAACTTTGAGCGACGAAGACGATATCCAGGATGCCCTCGCGGATTTCGCGGAGGATGTGAGCAACGGCCAGTCATGGACCGCCGCGATCCGCATCCTGACCGAGGATTATGAGCTGGAAGAGGGCGAGTTGCAGGCCCGCGCCGCCAAGGATTTTGGCGACCTCGACGCCTATGAGGCGGAGAGCCGTGCGGCGCTGGAAGCGGGTGATGTCGCCTTCACCGAGAAGCTGCGCAAGGACAAGGCGTTCCACAAGGCGAAGGCGCCCAACCTCGCCCGCATGGGGCCGGTCAGCGAATTCGTCGTCGCGCTGCTGGAAAAGGGCGCGCCGGAACCGGGTGCCGACTGGTGGCCCTATATGCCGATCAAGCGCCATATCGATACGCTGTTCCCCGCACCGGGCGATGTGCGCGACATGGCGTTCTGGACCGCGCGAACGCTCCAGCGCGCGCATGAGGGATAAGAGATGCTGACGATCGACAATCTCACCAACGAAATCGACGGCAAGGCGATCCTCAAGGGCCTGTCGCTCCAGATCAATGCGGGGGAAATCCACGCGATCATGGGGCCGAACGGCGCGGGCAAGTCCACGCTGGCCTATACGCTGGGCGGCCGTCCCAACTATGACGTGACCGGCGGCACCGCGACCTTCGAGGGCGCGGACCTGTTCGAACTGGAGCCGCATGAGCGTGCCGCAGCCGGCCTGTTCCTGGGCTTCCAATATCCGGTCGAGATTCCGGGCGTGTCCAACCTGCAATTCCTGCGCGAAAGCCTCAATTCGCAGCGCCGCGCACGGGGCGAGAAGGAGTTGAACGGCGGCGAGTTCATCAAGCTGGCCAAGGAAAAGGCCGGTCTGCTGGGCCTCGACATGGAAATGTTGAAGCGTCCGGTGAATGTCGGCTTTTCGGGCGGTGAGAAGAAGCGCGCCGAAATGGTGCAGATGGGCATTCTCGACCCCAAGCTGGCGATCCTGGACGAGACGGACAGCGGCCTCGACATCGACGCTTTGAAGATCGTGGGCGCGGGGATCAACGCGATCATGCGCAAGCCCGACAAGGCCGTGCTGCTGATCACCCATTATCAGCGCCTGCTCGATTATGTGAAGCCGGACTTCGTCCATGTTCTGGCAGCGGGCCGGATCGTCAAGTCGGGTGGTCCCGAACTGGCGCTGGAACTGGAACGCGAAGGCTATGCCGAGGTGGTGGCATAATGCGCGCCGCAGGCATCCTCCTTTCTCTCCGCGTCTCCGCGTCTCCGCGTGAGAAGATTCTGTTCACGCGGAGGCGCGGAGACGCGGAGGAGGCGTGCCTGTGACCGCTCTCGCTCTGCCTACGCGCAAACAGGAAGAATGGCGCTATAGCGATCTGGAGGCTGTCGCCTCCATCTGGCCGACGCCCGCGCCGACGCGTATCGACGTGGCGGAAGGCGAAACGGCGCGCCATCATCTGTTGCAGGATGCGGCCGATGCACAGGCGGCGGTGCATGACTATGTCATCACTGTCGCGGACGGGGCGCGGTGCGATTTCCATGTGCTCAATGTCGGCGGTAAGCTGGGGCGCGTGACGTTTGACGTCACGATCGGCAGCAATGCGCATTTCGAGCTGAACGGCGCGATCCTTGGCGGCGGCGACCAGACGCTGGAGATCATCACCAGCGTCACCCATGCCAAGCCGGATTCGACCAGCGGCCAGACGATCCGGTCGATCCTGGGTCAGCGCGCCACGGGCAGCTATCTGGGCAGCATCAACGTCGCGCGCGATGCGCAGCGCACCGATGCCTTCCAGTCGATCAAGGCGATGCTGCTGGACCGCACGGCGACGGCGAATGCCAAGCCGGAACTGGAAATCTTCGCCGACGACGTGAAATGCGCCCATGGCGCGACGGTCGGCGAACTGGACAAGGCGGCGCTCTTCTACATGGCGAGCCGTGGCATGGATCCGGCGACGGCCAAGACGTTGCTGCTGCGCTCCTTCGTCGCAGGCGTGTTCGACGATGTGGCAGACGAAGCGGTCAGGCAAGCGCTGGAAGTCGCCGCGATCGCCAAGCTGGAGGCGCTGGTATGACCGACCTCGCACAGGGTCTGCGCTTGCGGGATGATTTCCCCGGTGTGGGCGACTGGCATTATCTTGACAGCGCCGCCACCGCGCAGAAGCCCAATGCCGTCATCGATGCGATTGCGCGGGCCTATGGTCCCGATTATGCGACGGTGCATCGCGGTGTCTATGAACGGTCGGCCAATATGACGCTGGCCTATGAAGCGGCGCGGCGGAAGGTCGCCAGCTTCATCGGCGCGAAGTCGGACAGCGAGATCGTTTATGTTCGCGGCGCGACCGAGGGCATCAACCTCGTCGCCCAATGCTGGGCGGGCACGCAGTTGAAGGCGGGCGACCGCATCCTGCTGTCCACGCTGGAACATCATAGCAATATCGTGCCGTGGCAGATCGTGGCGGAGAAGGTCGGCGCTCATATCGACGTCGTGCCGCTCACCGACGATGGCCGGATCGATCTGGACGCGATGCGCGCGATGATCACGCCGCGCCATCGCATGGTCGCGCTGGCCCATGTGTCCAACGTGCTGGGCAGCGTGCTGGATTGCCGCCGCTCCGCCGACATCGCCCATATGGTCGGCGCGAAGATTTTGATCGACGGGTGCCAGGCCGTGCCGCGCCTTGCGGTGGACGTGGCTGCGCTGGATTGCGATTTCTACGTCTTTTCCGCGCATAAACTCTATGGCCCGACCGGCATCGGCGTGCTGTGGGGCCGTGCGGAACTGCTCGACGCCATGCCGCCCTATCAGGGTGGCGGGTCGATGATCGACAAGGTGACGTTCGAAAAGACGACCTACGCCCCCGCGCCGACGCGGTTCGAGGCGGGGACGCCGCATATTACCGGCGTCGTCGGCCTGTCTGCCGCGATCGATTATGTGCAGGGCATCGGGCTGGACGCGATCCATGCCCATGAATGTGCGCTGGTGGCCAAGGCCCGCACCGCATTGGAGCAGATCAACAGCGTGCGCGTCTTCGGACCGGATGACAGCGCGGGTATCCTCTCTTTTGAAGTGGAGGGGGTGCATCCGCACGATGTCGGCACCATATTGGATGAAACGGGCGTCGCGATCCGGGCCGGCCATCATTGCGCACAGCCGCTGATGCGCCATCTGGGCGTCGAGGCGACCGCACGGGCCAGCTTCGGCATCTATAGCGACGACAGCGATGTGGATGCGCTGGTCAAAGGCATCGAACGAGTGAGGAAGATCTTCGGATGAGCGAAGAGCGGAAGATTTTGGTCGAGGAAGTGGATGCTGTGAATGCACCACCCAAGGCACGCGTCGAGGAGACGCGCCAGCGCGACTATCTGGACGGGTTCCTGTCGCAGAAGCCGGTCGAGACGCCTGCGGGCGAGCCGGGCGGCGATCTGTATGATGGGATCATCGAGGCGCTCAAGGAAATTTATGACCCGGAAATTCCGGTGAATATTTATGACCTTGGACTGATCTACGGCGTGGACGTGACGACGGACGGCCATGCCGTCGTCACGATGACGCTGACCACGCCGCATTGCCCGGTCGCCGAATCCATGCCGGGCGAAGTCGAACTGCGCGTTGGCGCGGTGCCGGGCGTGGGCGATGCGCAGGTCAATCTGGTCTGGGATCCGCCATGGGATCCGCAGAAGATGAGCGACGAAGCGAAGCTCGAACTGGGGATGCTGTAATGACCGACGTACAGACCAAGACCCGCGCCCGCCCCGCCGCCGTCCTGCTGACGCCGAGCGCCGAGCAGCGCATCGCCGACCTGATGGGCCAGGCGCCCGAAGGCACGATCGGCGTCAAGCTGTCGACCCCCAAGCGCGGCTGTTCGGGCCTGGCCTATTCGGTCGATTATGTGACGACGGAAGCCAAGTTCGACGAGAAGATCGAAATGCCGGGCGGCGTCCTCTATATCGATGGCGCATCGGTTCTGTATCTGATCGGATCGACGATGAACTGGGTGGAAGATGATTTCACCGCCGGCTTCGTCTTCAACAATCCCAATGCCAAGGGCAGTTGCGGCTGCGGTGAGAGCTTTACGGTTTAAGCGCTCTTTCTGCTCCGTTCGGTTCGAGCTTGTCGAGAACATCGCGCGGGGTTCTCGACAAGCTCGAACCGAACGGGAGGAATAATGGCATATATGCTGATCCTCGGCATGGGCTATACCGCCTCTCGTCTGGCCGCTCGTCTGCGCGGCGATGGATGGCAAGTCACCGGCGTTCGGCGCAGCGCTGACGCCGACAGCCTTGCCTTTGATGACGACAATGCCGTCCGCGCCGCCATCGCACAGACGACCTATATCCTCTCCTCCGTCCCGCCAGAGGGCGATGCCGATCCGGTGCTGGCCCGCTATGGCGATGCCATTGCTGCCGCGCCGGCGATCTGGACAGGCTATCTCTCCTCTACCGGCGTCTATGGCGATGCGGCGGGTGCTTGGGTGGATGAAGCCAGCCCGGTCGGGCAGGGGCGCCGGACCGCGCGGGCGGCGGCGGACATGGCATGGGGGGCGTTACGCGCCGACATGCGCCGTTTTCGCCTGCCCGGCATCTATGGTCCCGGCCGGTCAGCGCTGGAGCGGGTGCGGGAGGGGAAAGCGCATCGCATCGCCCTGCCCGATCAGGTTTTCAGCCGAGTCCATGTGGACGACATTGTCGCGGGCGTGGTCGCATCGTTCGATGGTCCGGCGGGCGTCTATAATCTGGCCGACGACCTGCCCTGCGCGCAGAACGACGTGATAGAGGCCGCCTGCGCGCTCCTGGGCCAGCCGGTGCCGCCGCTCCTGACATTGGAGGAAGCGCAACTGTCGCCCATGGCGCGGGCCTTTTATGCGGAAAATCGCCGGGTGGCCAATGGCCGGGCGAAGCGGCTGCTGGGCTGGTCGCCGCTCCATCCGACCTACAAGGAAGGGCTGCGTGCCTGCCTTTGAGGCGATCCGTCGCATGGTTTACGCCTTGTTAACCCAGGCGATCGACAAGCGGGGCAGCACTGCATAAAGGCACGCCCCCATGACCCGGATCGACAAGACTTTCTCCAAACTCAGCCACCGGATGAACGACCTGACCATGCCTGCGCGCTCGGGCGCGGCGGTGCCGTCGATCGCCAGCCTGCTGGACAAGGTCAACGCCGCCAAATTGCGCTATCAGCCGGGCGCGCGTTAAGCCGCCTTCGATCGCAGGGCGATGCCCATGCCGGCGATCGCCAGCAGCGCGCCGATGATGGACAAAGCCGACCAGCGATAACCCTCCGCGAGCGTCGAGATCAGCATCGCGATGACCGGGATGAGGACGCTGGTATAGGCCGCCCGGCCCGCGCCCATGCGCTGGATCAGGGTGAAATAGAGCGGGAAGGTCACGACCGACCCGGCCAGGCCCAGCCAGCCGACGCCCAACATATAGCCCGGCCGCATGTCGAAGGTCGGCGGGCCGATCGTCGCCCAGGCATAGAGCGCATCCACCCCAGCGCCGATCAGCATGGCCCAGGCCAGCACCGCCACCATCGGCAGGCGGCGGGCGATCTCCATCCCCTGCATCACATTGGCGGCCGACGCGCTGATCAGGCCGGCGAAAGCAAAGCCCGCGCCCAGCAGCACCATGTCGGGATTGACCCCTCCGGCTTCCGATAGCGCGGCATGATATTCGTGCAGCAGCATCAGGACGATGCCAGTTACCGCCACCACCGATCCACCGATGAAGGTGCGGCTGACCGGTTGGCGGAAAATGAGGAAGGACAGGATCGAATTGGGGATGAGAAGCATCGCATAGACGACCGCGACCAGCCCCGATGTCAGATAATGTTCGGCGCGATAGACGAAGTTGAAATTCAGCACGAACTGCGCGACGCCCAGCAGCGCAGCGTAGAGCAGTCCGCTGCGTCCGATGGCGAGCGACACGCCGCGCCACCGTGCAAAGGCGGCCATGGCGACGCCGGCCAGCGCGAACCGATAGCAGACCGACCAGCTGGCCGGCACCGATCCGATCTGGTCGCGAATGACGATCCAGGTCGAACTCCAGATCAGGACGACCAGAATGAAGGGGATGATGATCCCCCCCTTGGCCCCGTCATTCACGGTCGAGCGCCCGCAGCGCATCCGCCAGCGGCGCAACGCTGTGCGCATCCTGCGACCAGTTGGTGACGAGCCGCGCCGCGCCTTCGCCCCAGTCGTAGAAATCGAAACCCTGCGCGCGCAGGCGGGCGGCTTCATCGGCGGTGAGGCGGATGAACAGCTCGTTCGCCTGGACCGGGTGCATCAGTCGTCCGGAGGCGCCTTCCGCCAGCGTCTGTGCCGCGCCATTCGCGGCGCGGGCGTTGGCCAGCCACAGATCGTCCTCGATCATCGCCAATATCTGCGCGGCGAGATAGCGCCCCTTGGAGAAGAGATGGCCCGAGCGCTTGCGCCAGCGCTTGGCTTCCGCTGCGCGCGCAGGCGCCGCCTCGCCGAAGAAGAGCAGGGCTTCCCCCACCATGCCGCCATTTTTGACGCAGCCGAAGGAGAGGGCGTCCAAGCCCGCGCGCCAGGTGACGTCGGCGGGCGCGCAGCCCAGATGCGCGACGGCATTGGCGAAACGGGCGCCGTCCATGTGGAAGCCAAGGCCATTGGCTTTGGCGACATCGCCCAGCGCGGCGACCTCGTCCGGACTGTAGGTCAGCCCATATTCGGTCGCGTTGGTGATGCTGATGGCGCGCGCCGGCACCTGATGCACGTCGGGGCGGATCGTCTTCAGCCGGTCGGTCACGGCGCCCGGCGTCAGCTTCGCGCCGTCGCCGGGCAGCGGCATCAAGGTCGCGCCATGGGTGAAGAAGCCCGGTGCGCCGCATTCGTCGACCGCGATATGCGCTTCCTCATGGCAGACCACGCCGCCATAGGGCGGGCAGAGGGTCGCCAGCGCGATGCAATTGGCCGCCGTGCCGGTCGATACCCACAGCGCGCTGACCGGCGTGTCGAACAGGTCGGAAAAGGCGCCGTCCAGTCGCGCGCTCCAGCCATCGCCATCATAGCCATGATCGGCCCGGTCGGCACCGGCGATGGCGGCCATGATCTGCGGGGAGAGCGGCGTGGCGTTGTCGGAGAAAAAATGCATGGCGCAGCGATAACCGGACGGCGGCCAGGCGGGAAGAGGCCAGCGATGGCCAGCTGGCCTTTTTCCGATCATGGAATATGTCAGTATATATGACACATTGTTTCGCTGGCCGCTCTGTGACATAGGCGGCCTCGTCCGAGCCAGAACAAGGAGACTCACCATGGCCGCCGAGCAGACGTCGCGTTTCACCGTCACCCGCAACAGCCAGGCTGTGCCGGCGGACAAGCGCGCTGTATTGCTCGAAGATCCGGGCTTTGGTCGGCTATTTACCGACCATATGGTGACGATCCGCTATACCGAGGGTCAGGGCTGGCACAGCCACAAGGTGGAGGCGCGCGCGCCCTTCATGCTCGATCCCGCCTGCGCCGTGCTGCATTATGCGCAGGAAATCTTCGAAGGGATGAAGGCCTATCGGCTGGAGGATGGCAGCGTCGCCATGTTCCGCCCGGAGGAAAATGCCCGCCGCTTCGCCGAATCGGCCGAGCGGATGGCGATGCCCGCCATTCCGCAGGATCTGTTCCTGGAAGCGGTCGAGGAACTGGTGAAGATCGACGCCGACTGGATCCCGACCGGTGAAGGCAGCCTGTATCTGCGCCCCTTCCTGTTCGCGAGCGAAGCCTTTCTGGGCGTGCGCCCGTCGAACGAATATATTTTCTGCGTCATCGCTTCGCCCGCCGGCGCCTATTTCAAGGGTGGCAAGAAGGCCGTGACCCTGTGGGTGTCGGAACATTATACCCGCGCTGCACGCGGCGGCACGGGTGCGGCCAAGTGCGGCGGCAATTATGCCGCGTCGCTGGTCGCGCAGAAGGAAGCGATCGGCCATGGCTGCGATCAGGTCGTCTTCCTGGACGCCGCCGAAAATAAGTGGGTCGAGGAGCTGGGCGGCATGAACGTCTTCTTCGTGATGGACGACGGGTCGATCGTCACGCCGCCGCTGACCGGCACGATCCTGCCCGGTATCACGCGCAATTCGATCATCTCGCTAGCCCGCGCCAAGGGGCATGAGGTACGCGAAGAGCCCTACAGCTTCGCCCAGTGGCGCGCGGACGCGGCCAGCGGCAAGCTGCGCGAGGCCTTCGCCTGCGGCACGGCGGCGGTCGTCACCGCGATCGGCATGGTCAAGAGCAGCACCGGCGATTTCACCGTCGGCAATGGCGATGGCGGGCTGGTGACGGAAACGCTGCGCGCCGAACTGACCGGCATCCAGCGCGGCGTGGTGGCGGACCCGGCCGATTGGGTGCGCACGCTTTAAGTTTTTAATTTCGTCATTCCCGCCTCCGCGGGGATGACGTCCTTTTATGGAAATGCCACCGCTTCCCAATCCCTTCCCAAGCGCCTAGACACAGGGTCATGGAACGCTTCGACGTCGTGATTTTGGGGGGTGGGCTTGTCGGCCTTACCCTGGGCATCGCTCTTTCGGGCCATGGCGTGAAGACCGCCGTGATCGACCCGGCCGACCCGGTAGGCGTGACCGCCGCCGGGTTCGACGGTCGGGTGTCGGCGATCAGCTCCACCAGCTATGCCATGATGAACGCCATTGGCGTGGGCAGGCATCTGGAGGGCAAGGGCTGTCCGATCGACCGGATCTGGGTCAGCGACGGGCTGGAACCGGGCGCGCTGGATTTCGCGCCGGATGCCGATGACGGCGTGATGGGGACGATGGTCCCCAATCGTGAGTTGCGCATCGCGCTGGCAAAGACGGCCGACGAAGCGGCGAACCTCACCCGCTACCAGCCCGATCTGGCGACCCATGTGGATCGCAATGTCGATGGCGTCACGCTGACGCTGGCGAGCGGGGCCACCATCCAGGGCGCGCTGCTGGTCGCGGCGGAGGGGCGCAACAGCCCCACGCGCGATGCGGCAGGGATCAACACCACCCGCTGGCAATATAAGCATAGCGCCATGGTCACGGCGATCGATCATGAGGTGCCGCACGCCAATACGGCGTACGAGATTTTCTATGTTGGCGGCCCCTTCGCGCTGTTGCCGATGCTGCCGGGTACCCGGTCCGCCGTGGTGTGGACGGTGCCGACGGAGCAGGCGCCGGCGATGATGAAACTGTCCGAACGCGCCTGGCTCGCCGAAGCGCAGAAGCGGATCGGTGGCTTTCTGGGCGAGATCAAGCTGGCGGGGCCGCGCTCCTCCTACCCCCTGGGCTTCCATCATGCGGCGCGGATCACCGACACGCGGCTCGCGCTGGTGGGGGACAGCGCGCACGCCATCCACCCGATCGCAGGGCAGGGCGTCAATCTCGGCTTCCGCGACGTCGCTGCGCTGGTAGAAGTGCTGGTGGACGGGATGCGGCTTGGCCTCGATCCGGGCGATGCGCAGTTGCTGGCGCGCTATCAGCGCTGGCGCGGACTGGATTCGATGATGACCAGCGTGGCGATGGACGGGCTGGTGCGGCTGTTCGACGTACCGGGCAAAATCCCGTCGCTGGTGCGCCGCGCGGGGCTGGCGGCAGTGCAGCGCAGCGGGGCGCTCAAGGGCCGCTTCATGGCCGAAGCGCGTGGCCAGTCGGGCGCGCTGCCGAAATTGCTGTCGGGCGAGTTGGTTTAGATCGTCCACACACCCCGCAGGTTAGGCGCTTTGTGGAATTGCGAGTAATCAGCGGGCTTTGCTTACTTAGCTATTGGCGTCTTAGATCGAACGCTTGCTGTATACTGCACCTAAGATGCTTGGCATCCGCAATATTCTGCTCTTACATCATTAGGCAGCAATCGTGCTGCATAGCGAAAGGAGTAGAAAATTGTCTTTTGCTGATGCGTGCATCGCCCTTGGGGTGATGATCGCCTTCGCAACCTTGATCCTCAAGATCGTGGAGGTTTCGCGCTCCAAATAAGGTGTGCGACGGGCAGAGGGCGGGCGGCAACCTGCCCTCTGAACGAGTGAACCCCCGCCACGGCAATGACGGGGGTTCTGTAACGAAGGACGAAAAAGCGTCTTTTGCTTCAGGCCATATAGCCCAAGCGAACGGAAATTTCAACTCACAGCATCCGCCGCAACACATCGTCCTTCAGCGCGAAATGATGGCGCAGCGCGGCGCCGATGTGCAGGATGATCAGCGCGACCCAGAGCCAGGGCAGAAGTTCGTGCGCGCCGCGCGACAGGCCGACGATTGCGTCTTCCTTGCCCACCGCGAATTTGGGCACGTCGAACAGGAAGAACCAGTTCAGGGGCCGTGTCCCCGCCGACGACATGATCCAGCCCGATAGCGGCAGGATCAGCATCAGCGCATAGAAGACGAGGTGGGTCGCATGCGCCGCGCCCCTTTCCCATGCGGGCATGGCGGCGGGCAGCGGCGGGGCCGGGTGGGTCAGTCGCCAGACGATCCGCACCAGCGTCAGCGCCAGCACGGTCAGGCCGATCGACTTGTGGACCGGCATCACCGCCCAGTCCTTGGGCAGGGCATCATGCGCGAAGCCGAAGAAGAGGTTCCCCAAAATCAGGATCGCGATGATCCAGTGCAGGGCACGGGCGACGGTCGTGTAACGGGCCATGGGTTCTCCTTTTCGGATATGTCCCTTGAGATAGCCATGACCGTCCTACCCGATGGCCATGACCCTAAGTCCAAGGGGATCGCGCTGCGGTGCGATCCCTTGGATCTACTTCTGACGGTTGGCGACCAGATTATCCACTACCGAAGGGTCAGCCAATGTGCTGGTGTCGCCCAGCGCCTGTGCCGATACGTCGCCCTCGGCGATCTTGCGCAGGATGCGGCGCATGATCTTGCCCGACCGCGTCTTGGGCAGGCCGGGCGCGAACTGGATGACGTCGGGCGTGGCGATCGGGCCGATTTCCGTCCGCACCCATTTCACCAGGGTCGCGCGCAGATCGTCGGTCGCCTCCTCACCGCTGTTGAGCGTCACATAGGCGTAGATGCCCTGGCCCTTGATATCATGCGGGAAGCCGACGACCGCTGCCTCCGCCACGCTCTCGTGCAGCACCAGCGCGCTTTCGACCTCCGCCGTGCCCATGCGATGGCCCGACACGTTGATGACGTCGTCCACCCGCCCGGTGATCCAATAATAGCCGTCCGCGTCGCGCCGCGCGCCGTCGCCGGTCGTATATTTGCCGGGGAAAGTGGTGAAATAGGTCTGGAAGAAACGCTCATGATCGCCCCAGACGGTGCGCATCTGCCCCGGCCAGCTTTGCGCGATGACCAGATTGCCCTCGGTCGCGCCGTCCAGCACCTGGCCTTCGCCATCGACGATCTGCGGCACGACGCCCGGCATGGGGAAGGTGGCGGAACCGGGCTTGAGGTCCGTGGCGCCGGGCGTCGGCGCGATCATCGCGCCGCCCGTCTCCGTCTGCCACCAGGTGTCGATGATCGGGCAACGGCCTTCGCCGACCACGCCATGATACCAGCGCCAGGCCTCCGGATTGATCGGCTCCCCCACCGTGCCGAGCAGGCGGAGCGAGGCGCGGCTGGTGCGGGTGACGAAGTCGTCGCCCTCCTTCATCAACGCGCGCAGCGCCGTGGGGGCGGTGAAGAGGGTCTGGACCTGATGCCGGTCGACCACGTCCCAGATGCGGCTGGCGGTCGGGTAATTGGGGACGCCTTCATACATCAAAGTCGTCGCGCCGTTCGCCAGTGGGCCATAGACGATATAGCTGTGGCCCGTGACCCAGCCGATATCGGCCGCGCACCAATAGATGTCGCCGGGGCGATAATCGAAACAGAGTTCGTGCGTGAGCGCCGCCCAGAGGAGATAGCCGCCGGTCGTGTGCAGCACCCCCTTGGGCTTGCCGGTGGAGCCGGAGGTGTAGAGGATGAAGAGCGGGTCTTCGGCGTTCATCGGTTCGGGCGGGCAATCGGCCGATACCTTTGCCGTTTCCTCATGCAGCCACAAATCCCGACCGTCCTGCATCATGACTGCGCCGCCGGTGGCCTTGACCACGACGACTTTCTTCACGCTGGGGCAATGGGCAAGGGCCGCGTCAACATTGACCTTGAGCGGCACCGTCTTGCCGCCGCGGCGCCCTTCGTCGGCAGTGATGACGATGTTGGAATCGCAATCCTGAATGCGGCCGGCGAGCGCGTCGGGCGAAAAGCCGCCGAACACGACGCTATGGACCGCGCCGATCCGCGCGCAGGCAAGCAGGGCGAAGGCGGCCTCCGGGATCATCGGCATGTAGACAGTGATGCGGTCGCCTTTCTTCGCGCCGGCGGCCTTCAGCACATTGGCGAAGCGGCTGACTTCCGCATGCAATTGCGCATAGCTGTACCGGCGCGGCTGTGCATCGGGCGAATCGGGTTCCCACAGGATCGCGGTCTGGTCTGCCCGCTGCGCCAGATGCCGGTCCACGCAATTGACGCTGACGTTCAGCACGCCGTCGGCAAACCACTTCACGCCGAAATCCGCTTCGGCAAAGCTGCTTTCGTTGGTCAGGGTCGGCGGCGTGATCCAGTCCAGCCGCTGCGCCCGCTCCAGCCAATAGTCATGGGGCGTTTCGATCGAGCGCGCATAATCTGCGTCGCGCGTCGCCCGGTCCATCAGCGATCCCGTGGCCCATGCCTCCGGCACGGGGAAGAAATCGTCAGACATCGGGCATCCTTTCCATCACGAAATCATTATTGCCCTCTCTTCTATCGCCCGATGCGGGGGACCGGAAGGCCGGACCATGCCGTTTCTTGCCCTCCTTTTGGCCAATATCGCCGTATCGAATGAATATCGTGGCGGCATTTTGCCGCTTTCCCCGGCGCGCGCCCGCGCCTAACAGATATCACTTATGTGGTTGCTTTATCAATTTCCGCTCTGCCCCTTTTCCCGCAAGGTCCGGCTCCTCCTGGGTGAGAAGGGGATCGGCTATGATCTGGTGCGTGAATCGCCCTGGGCGATGCGCGACGAATTTCTGGATCTGAATCCGGCCGGCACCACGCCGGTCATGGCGGACGCGGAAAAGGGCGTGACGCTGATCGACAGCCAGGCGATCTGCGAATATTTCGAAGAGACGGTGGAGAAATTCGCGCTGATCTCCGGCACCGCTGCCGGGCGGGCGGAGGTGCGACGGCTGACCGCCTTTTTCGATCAGAATTTCTACGGCGACGTGGTCGGTCCGCTGCTGCACGAGCGGATGAAGAAGCGTTTGGTCGAGCGGGCATCGCCCGACGCCCGTGTGCTGCGCGAGGCGATGAAGCGCGCCAATGTCCATATGGACTATATGGACTATCTGCTCGACCATCGCAGCTGGATGGCGGGCGCGACGCTGAGCCTGGCCGATATCGCGGCGGCGGCGCATCTGTCCGTGGCGGATTATCTGGGCGGGATCGACTGGGCGGGCCATGAGCCAGTGAAGCGCTGGTATGCGGGCTTCAAATCGCGTCCGTCCTTCCGGCCCTTATTGTCGGAGCGGATGGAGGTCATCACCCCGCCGGCCCATTATGAAAAGCCGGATTTCTGAAGGCGGTGTAGGTGACGTGCGGACGGCTTGAGATGATGAGCCCCGCCTGACTTATTCCTGTTCCCCGGCGCAGGCCGGGGGCCAGTTCCGCCGCTTCGACTGGACCCCGGCCTGCGCCGGGGAACGGCCTTCGTAAATCAATCCGTTTCGGCCGCCAGGTAGACGCGGTTGCGGCCATGTTCCTTGGCGAGATACAGGGCGCGGTCGGCGGCCTTGAGCGCGCCGCGCGGATCGTCATAGGCCAGCACATTGGCGACGCCGGCGGAAAAGCTGACCCGGTCCATCCGCTCGCCATTGGTGCGGTTGACGAGGCTGCGATTGGCCAGATCCTCGCGTACGCTGTCCACCGCTTCGCAGGCTTCGGCGGCCGTCTTGCCGCGGAACAGCATCACGAATTCCTCGCCGCCATGCCGCGCCACATGGCAGCGATCGTTGGACGCCTTGGCCAGCAGCCCGGCAACGAATTTCAACACCCGATCGCCGGTGTCATGGCCATGGGTGTCGTTGATATGTTTGAAATGGTCGATGTCGCAAAAGGCGACCGACAGGGTTTCGCCATTGCCCTGGGCCTGTTCCATTTCCTCGCGCAGCACGCTTTCGAAGGCGCGGCGGTTGGGCAGGCCGGTCAGATGGTCGTGCTCGGCGGCGCGGCGGGCATTTTCCAGGCTCGATTTGAGCGCCTGCGTCTGTTTCTGATTTTCGCGCAGCTGGCTTTCGACCTGGCGGGTCTTTTCCACCATGGATCGCGTCAGGCCGACCAGACGCGCCAGCACCGGCTCATTGTCGCGCCCTTCGCCCAGATCTTTCGCCTGTTCCTGCAGGGCCGCGCCATAATCCTTCGCGCTGTTGCGCGATTCGTGCATCAGGCCGGTGAACTGGGTGAGATTTTCCTCCACCTTGTCCAGCATGGAGGCGAGCGATTCGGGCGTCACCTCGTCGGCGCGCTGTTCCGCCGCGATCGTCTCGATCCAGCCGTTGGTGATCTTGCCGCGCTCCATCATCACGGCCTTGATCGCCTTTTCGACGCCGATATTCGCGCCGGTCAGATAGTCCAGCGCGACGCTGAAATTGATGGGCGTCAGGTCGAGATCATGGGCGAAGAGAAAATCGCCGATGTCGCTGTAAAGCTGTTTGCGGCGGTTGATCTCGCGATTGAGAGCGGTGCCGCTGCGCGGTCGCTGTTCATCCTCTTCGACGCTATCCTCCTCGGATTTGCCGGAAAACCCCCTGGCCCAGCGTGCCAGACGGTCGGTCAGCCCATGTTGCGGGCTCGCGGAAGATGGTTGTGCCCCGTTCATGCTCTCCATAACGGACGACATGAAACAAGGTTAAGGGATCGGCAGCGAAATAATCGGAGTCAGAGCCGGAATGCGCCGGATGGCGCATTCTCAAACAGTCTCTCAAATATCCGCGCTGACCAGCCAGTCGCGGAAGATGCGCACGGCGCGGGTCTGGAGCGCGCGCGGGCGGCAGACGAAGAAGTAGCGATAGGGGCTGTCGACATGGATCGGGAACAGCCGCACCAGCCGCGGATCATGCGACTGTTCATAATGGCTGGCGTGCATCACGGCGACGCCCAGCCCTTGCGCGGCGGCTTCCAGCATCAACTGGCCCGAATCATAATTGTCCACGGCCAGTGGCTGAAGATCGGGCAGGCCGGCCGCTTCCTTCCACGCGTCGAAGGATAATGCCATGTCGCGATGGAGCAGCACGGTCTGCTGCGCCAGTTCTTCGGGTGAGGTCAGGGCCTGCGGCCCCTCCAGCAACTCGCGCCGGCCGATCAGATAGACCTGCTCATGGTCCAGCTCATGGGCATAAAGGGCGGAATCGATATCCTTGGCCATCAGCACGATCGCCGCGTCCAGCCCTTCGCCCAGCCGCGCGACGGCGTGGGGGGTGGTTTCGATGTCGATATGCAGCTGGGGATGTTGTTTGCGCAGGTTGCCCAGATGCGGGAAGAGGCGCTGCGTCGCGAACAGCGGCATCACCGCCAGGCGCAGGCGCAGCTGATTGCCGCCGCTCTGGATATTTTCCAGCGCCTGGCTGAGCGAATCCAGCGCAGGCGCGATATCGTCCAGCAGCCTTTGCCCTTCGGCGTTGATTTCCAGCGCCTGATGCTTGCGGTCGAACAGGGGGCGGCCGATGAAGCGCTCCAGCGCCTGGACCCGGCGGCTGAGCGCCGGAGTCGACAGGGCGAGTTCCTCCGCCGCCGCCTTGACGGATCCCAGGCGGGCAACCTGAACAAAGGCCTCCAGGGCCGTAAGGGGCGGCAATCTGCGCATATCTCGTCAATGTTTAGGCCGGTGCGCTGCGCCGCGTCATGGCTTATTGTCGTGCGCCGCGCGAACCGGGGTTCAAGCATCCTCTCCCTACTGAGCAGGAAATTGGACCAAATGGCAAGATGCAAATTTTGCAACCTGACGATTCTTTTCGCACTTGCAATATATCATGTCGCACTGCACATAGGAGGTGCCTTTCAGGCATCCTCTCCTAAAACTTTCAGGGCTGGTTTTGCGACCGGCCCTTTTTTTTGGTCGCGCGGTCTGATCGCTTGCCCCTTTTTCCCGGCCACTGTGTTTCCTACATCGTTACGGAACGACAAAGACGGGGATGCCGCGTGGCTGATCAGGAACAGGAAGGACGCCGGATTCAGGTCGCCAATGCGCGGCCGGAGGATGCGGGCCGCGGTTTGGCGCGCTTGCCGCTGACCGTCATGGCGCAATTGCAGCTGGCCGAAGGCGATGTGGTCGAGATCGTCGGCAAGCGCGCGACGCCCGCGCGGGTGGTGCGCCCGTACAAGGAGGATGAAGGGCTGGACGTGCTTCGCCTCGACGGGTTGCAGCGCGCCAATGCCGGGGTGGGGTCGGGCGACTTCGTCCAGATCATGAAGGCGGAACCGCGTGCCGCGCAGCGGGTCGTGTTCGCACCTGCACAAAATAATCTACGACTACAGGGCAACCCCGATGCGTTGAAGCGGGTCTTCTACCAACGGCCGCTGACGTCCGGCGATGTCGTCGCGACGGCCGGGCAGCAGCAGGTGCCCCCCAACGACATGCCGCCGCAACTGCGCCAGATGCTGGCGGCGCCGGCCTATGCCTTGCAGGAAATCCGGCTGGTCGTCGTATCCACCGTGCCCAAGGGCATCGTCCATATCGACGCGGACACCGAAGTCGAACTGCGCGCCGAATATGAGGAGCCGCGCGAATCGCGCCGCGCCGATGTGACCTATGACGATGTCGGCGGCATGGCCGATGCGATCGACCAGCTGCGCGAGATGGTGGAGCTGCCGCTGCGCTATCCCGAACTCTTCACGCGGCTGGGCGTCGATCCGCCCAAGGGCGTGTTGCTGCATGGCCCGCCGGGCACGGGCAAGACGCGCCTGGCTCGCGCGGTCGCCAATGAATCGGACGCGGAATTTTTCCTGATCAACGGTCCCGAAATCATGGGATCGGCCTATGGCGAGTCGGAAAAGCAGCTGCGCGAGATATTCGAGGCAGCGGCGAAAGCGGCACCCTCGATCCTGTTCATCGACGAGATCGATTCGATTGCGCCCAAGCGAGGCCAAGTGACCGGCGAGACGGAAAAGCGGCTCGTCGCGCAACTGCTGACGCTGATGGATGGGCTGGAGCCGCGCACCAATCTGGTCGTCATCGCTGCCACCAACCGGCCCGAAGCGATCGACGAAGCGCTGCGGCGGCCCGGCCGCTTCGACCGCGAGATCATCGTCGGCGTCCCCGACGAGCGCGGCCGGCGTGAGATATTGGGCATCCATACGCGCGGAATGCCGCTGGGCGACCGGGTCGACCTCGCCGAACTGGCACGCATGACCTACGGTTTCGTCGGTGCGGATCTTGCTGCGCTGACGCGGGAGGCCGCGATCGAGACGGTGCGCCGTTTCATGCCGCGCCTCAATCTGGAGGACGGCACGATCCCGCCCGACGTGCTGGAGGAATTGTCCGTCACGCGGGAGGATTTCCTCTCGGCGATCAAGCGCGTCCAGCCGTCCGCCATGCGTGAGGTGATGGTGCAGGCGCCCAATATCGGCTGGTCCGATATCGGGGGGCTGGACGACGCGCAGATGCGCCTGAAGGAAGGGGTCGAGCTGCCGCTGAAAGACCCAGACGCCTTTCGCCGTATCGGTATCCGCCCGGCCAAGGGCTTCCTGCTCTACGGCCCGCCCGGCACCGGCAAGACCTTGCTGGCCAAGGCGGTGGCGCGCGAGGCGCAGGCCAATTTCATCGCGACCAAATCGAGCGATCTCCTGTCCAAATGGTATGGGGAAAGCGAGCAGCAGATCGCCCGCCTCTTCGCCCGCGCGCGGCAGGTGGCGCCTACGGTCATCTTCATCGACGAACTGGACAGTCTGGTCCCCGCGCGCGGCGGGGGGCTTGGCGAGCCGGCGGTGACGGAGCGGGTGGTGAACACGATCCTCGCCGAAATGGACGGGCTGGAGGAATTGCAGTCGGTGGTCGTGATCGGCGCCACCAACCGCCCGACATTGATCGATCCGGCGCTGCTGCGACCGGGCCGGTTCGATGAGCTGATCTATGTGCCGGTGCCAGACGAAGCGGGCCGCCGTCGCATATTGGGCATCCATACGGCCAAGATGCCGCTGGCCGACGATGTCGATCTGGATCGGCTGGCGGTGCAGACGGAGCGGTTCACCGGCGCCGATCTGGAAGACCTCGTCCGCCGCGCCGGCCTGTTCGCGCTGCGCCAGTCGCTTTCGGTCGACAAGGTGACGCAGGCCCATTTCGAAAGCGGGCTGGAGGACACACGCGCCTCCGTCACGCCCGAAATGGAGCGCGAATATGAGCAGATCCAGGCACAATTGAAGCAGCGGGCGATGCAGGTCGATCCCATCGGCTTCATCGCGCCGGGCATGGTGCGATCGCGCGATCGCAGCGATTGACGCGGACCTGCAGCGGGGGCGGCGGATTGAACCCATCCGCCGCCCCCGCGTTCATGACAGACATGTTGCAAAGCCGCTTGCCAGAAAGGCCCGGATTTGCAAGGCGTTCTGGATGACTCACACAGGCGGAAGTTGATGGCCTCCATTCCATTGAAGAAGACCAAGAAGGCCAAGGCCGGTAAAGGAAAGTCCGGATCTTTTTTAAGCCAGTGGGGCATGTTCTTTCGCCAGTTCATCAAGCATCCCGGCATGATCGGGTCGGTCATCCCCTCCTCTGCGACGCTGGTGGACCGGATGCTGGACCAGGTGGATTGGCGCAATACGCGCCTGTTCGTGGAATTTGGTCCGGGTGTCGGCACCTTCACCCGCCCTATTCTCGACCGGCTGCCCGCCGACGGGATGTTGCTGGCGATCGACCTCAACCTGGATTTCGTCGCCTATCTGGAGGCCGAAATCGACGATCCGCGCTTGCGCGTCGTGCATGGATCGGCCGCCGACGTGCGACGGTTCATCAAGGAAGCGGGCCATTATCAGGCCGACTATGTGCTGTCGGGCATCCCCTTTTCCACCCTGCCCGACGGTGTCGGCGCGGCGATCTGTGCCGAGACGCGGCGGGCGCTGCGGCCGGGCGGTGCTTTCCTCATCTATCAATATTCGCGCTATGTGCTGCGTTTCCTCAATCCCGTTTTCGGCGATGTCAGCGACGCGCTGGAATGGCGGAACATCCCGCCCTGCCGCATGATCCGTGCGGTACGGGAGGAGGATATGGCGCAGGCCGCCTGACAGGGCCCTGATCGATATCGATAATGTTCCGATATTGATCACCGCTTCCCTTCTGCTCATTTGACTTCGCTTGCGCTTTGGCTAACGCGAAATCGGGGCATTTGGGGGGAATTCTATGGCGACTCGCGCCAAGGATGATGATGGGTGGGCAGACATGTTTCTGTCCGCCGCGCTGGAGCCGGAAAAATGGGAGCCGGCCATTGCGGCGATGGCGCGGGCTACCGGGTCCGGCCATGGCCAGTTGATCGGCTTCGGGCCCGGCGCCTGGGGCTTCAACTGGATCAGCGATATCGACACCAGCATCGTGTCGCGCGGCGCGGCGATCGACCAGGCCAAGCCCGACCTCAATTTCCGCGTTGCCGCCGATCGCCTGCCCGACCGCCCGGTCGTGGTGCATGAAGCGCATTATGACATGGCCCGCCCGACGTTGCGATCGGACGATTATCTGGACCTGTGTTCGGACTTCGACATTTTCGATGGTTGCCAGACCCGGCTAGTCGGCAATGCGGACCAGATGGTCGGCCTGGCATTGCTGCGTAATGGCAAGGATGGGCGGACCACCCAGGACCAACGGAACCTGTTCAGCCAGATTTCCGGCCACGCCCGTTCGGCCGTCCTGTTGCAGCAGGCGATAGAGGCACAGGGCTTCGCGCTGCTGTCTGGCACGTTCGAATCGATGGATCGGGCCTGCTGGCTGCTCGACGCGACCGGTCAGGTGGGCGGCATGACGGCGCGTGCGGAGGCGCTCTTGTCCTCCAGCCGCATCAATATCAGCGACGGCTGGCTGGCCAGCAACCGCGCGGACGAAACCCGCGCCATATTGCGGGCGATGCGCAGCGTCATCGAACCGCCAGTCCGTACAGCCGATCCGGTCGCGCTGGCGGACGATGCCGGCGGCGTTGCGATCATGCTGGAATTTCATCCGCTGCCTGCGCGCCCCTGGGCGCTGCCCTTCGCACCGCGCGCGATCGTCGTCGCGCGGGTGGGGCAGCCGACCGAGCGGCATGTGCAATTGCTGACCCGTACTTTCCGCCTGACCCCGGCGGAGGCGGATATTTCCATCCGCCTGGCGGCGGGCCAGTCGCGGCAGGACATTGCGGCGGCGCGCGGCGTGTCGGTCGAGACGCTCAAGGTGCAACTGCGCAGCATCTACGACAAGACCGGCTGCAATCGCGAATCGCAGCTGGTGCGGATCGTCGGCCTGATCAGCCATTAATTTTTTGCGTTTCCTGCGGTCTTACCCCGGTTGGGGTATGTGGCCGCCATACCGAATCGCTACACGGAAGGGGGAGGCAGGCTGAGCCTGCCCGCCGACGGCCGGGTCATATGCGACCCATGATCCGGCCGTCGGCACTCTCATCCTTCATGGTTCCGGCGATGGTGGCCCTGCCTTTCGTTACGGCGCGCTTTCATGCTAAGGCGCGGCCAAATCCGGCCGAGAGTGTCCATGAACGACCTGACCCAGACCCCCGAAATGCTGATCGCGACGATGGGCGCGCGTGCCCGCCATGCCGCCGCCGTGATCGCGCAGGCGAGCGACGCGCAAAAGGCGGATGCGCTGCGCCGCGCCGCCCAGGCGCTGCGGGACCAGGCGCCAGCCATCATCGCGGCCAATGCGCGCGACATGGACAATGCGACCGCGAACGGCCTGTCGTCGGCTCTGCTCGATCGGCTGAAGCTGAACGAGGATCGCATCGCCGCCACCGCCGATGGGGTGGCGCAGGTCGCCGCGCTCGCCAATCCGCTGGGCAGCGTGATCGATATGTCTGTGCGCCCCAATGGCCTGGAGCTGAGCCGCGTGCGCGTACCGCTGGGCGTGATCGGCATCATCTATGAAAGCCGGCCCAATGTGACGGCGGACGCCGCCGCTTTGTGCCTGCGTGCGGGCAATGCCGTGATCCTCCGTGGCGGCAGCGAGGCGAAGGAAAGCAACCGAGCCATTCACGCCGCCATCGTTGAGGGGATCGTCGCCGCCGGCCTGCCGGCCGAAGTGGTGCAACTGGTCCCCACCACCGACCGTGCGGCGGTTGGTGCTTTGCTCAAGGCGTCGGAATTTGTCGACCTGATCGTGCCGCGCGGCGGCAAGAGCCTGGTCGCGCGCGTGCAGGAAGAAGCGCGGGTGCCCGTGCTCGCCCATCTGGACGGCATCAACCACAGCTATGTCGATGGCGCGGCCGATCCCGCAATGGCGCAGGCGCTGGTCGTCAATGCCAAGATGCGCCGCACCGGCGTGTGCGGATCTACCGAAACGGTGCTGATCGACCGGGCCTATGGCGAGGCACCGGCGCTGATCGCGGCTTTGCTCGACGCGCAATGCGAAGTGCGCGGCGACGCTGCGGTGCAGGCGATGGATTCGCGTGTCGCGGCGGCAAGCGACGAGGATTGGGATACGGAATATCTCGACGCCATAGTCTCGATCCGGCTGGTCGATGGCGTGGACGATGCGATCGCCCATATCGCTGCCCATGCCAGCCATCATACCGATGCGATCATCACCGAAGACGCGGCGACGGCGGAGCGCTTCCTGAACGCCGTCGACAGCGCGATCGTGATGTGGAATGCCTCCACCCAGTTTGCCGATGGCGGCGAATTCGGGCTGGGCGCGGAAATCGGCATTTCGACTGGCCGGCTGCATGCGCGCGGGCCGGTGGCGCTGGAAGGGTTGACCACCTATAAATGGATCGTGCGCGGCCGGGGGCAGACGCGACCCTGACATTGCTGTCCTATCTGGTCGGATCGTGCGATGATCCGGCCGGTCGTTCGCGAGCGTGACTTTCCGATAGGAACAGGCCCGCGCAACGAAATTTCACGATCTGCGGGAAAAGTGCGAAGTTAAGCGTGGGGGCGGTAGGGAAGTTCCGGCGGTCGATCGGTCAGTTTGGTTCATCGCAATCACGTTCCCCGGCGTAGGCCGGGGTCCAGTTGGCAGCCGTGGATCTGGACCCCGGCCTGCGCCGGGGAACGATATTTAGATCGACAGTTTCCGTTCTTACCCCTTCACCACCCCGTCGATCGCGACCAGCTTTTCCAGCATCGGGCCGACCCAGTCGAGCGGCAGCATGACCGGGCCGTCGGACGGGGCATTGTCCGGGTCTTCATGCGCTTCGGCGAAGATTGCCGCGACCCCGGCCGCCACCGCGCTGCGCGCCAGCAGCGGCGCGAATTCGCGCTGGCCGCCCGATGCCGAACCCAGGCCGCCGGGCTGCTGCACCGAATGAGTGGCGTCGAACACCACCGGATAGCCTGTTTCTGCCATCGTCGGCAGTGCCCGCATGTCGCTGACCAATGTGTTGTAGCCAAAACTCGCGCCACGCTCGGTCAGCAATATGCGCTCGTTACCGGTGGAGGCGACCTTCTGCGCCACCGCTGCCATGTCCCAGGGGGCAAGGAACTGCCCCTTCTTGACGTTGATGACCGCGCCGGTCTGGCCCGCCGCGATCAGCAGGTCGGTCTGGCGGCACAGAAAGGCGGGGATCTGGAGGATATCGACGGCCTGCGCCGCCGCGACCACCTGCTCGGGGCCATGGATGTCGGTCAGGACCGGGCAGCCCAGCGCCGCCTTCACCTCCGCCAGGATCGCCAGTCCCGCGTCTATGCCGACCCCGCGCCGGCCCGATACCGACGTGCGATTGGCCTTGTCGAAGCTGCTCTTGAAGATGAAGGGCACGCCGGCCTTGCCCGCCGCCTTCGCCAGCGCATCGGCCATGAACAGCGCATGGTCGCGGCTTTCGATCTGGCAGGGGCCGGAGATCAGAACGAAGGGCAGGTCGTTGCCGAAGCTGATCGGGCCGACGGTGACATGCTTGGGCTGGGTGATGCTGTTGCTCATAAGGGCGCTCATTTGGGCGCTTTGGCGAAGCGGCGCAACAGCTGACCGCGCCACAGCCCCTTGCCGGGATGATAGTTCCAGCAGAACCAGCCGAACGCCAGGCAGGCGATCAGCGATGGCAGCGCCATCGGATCGCCATTGCCCTTCATATGGCGGTAAAAGATCATGTCGGCCCGCCACCGGTCGCGCTCGCTGCCGCCGCCGTTGATGCCGTACATATTATCATGTTTCCGACAGCCGACATTGCGGTTGTATTTGCGGTGGTCGATGAAATAGCAGTAGTCGCGTTCGGGCATGTTCATGCCGCGATTAGGGCGATGCTGTTGGAAAAGTTCAAGCGTAAAGTCTTCTACCTCGGCGGTTTCGATCCTCGCGGCGTGCGTTTCTACCACCAGCTCTATCGCGAGCAGGCGGCGCGCCATGCCGCGTTGACCGGCGAACCGCTGGATGTGGGCGGTCGGCAGACGGGCGCGGCCGGGTCGATCGTCTCGGCGCGCTGGACCGTGAGCAACCCGCAGGCCGGCGTAGAAACCGACTATGAATATTGCCGCTGGGAGGATCTGGTGGGGAAGGTGTGGATTCGCAATCCGCTCAGCCTCGCCTTGCGCGGCGCGCGCGCCTATGCCGGCCATCTTCGCCAGATGGATTTCCTGCGTATGCGCCGACTGCGCAAGGGGCCGGTCATCACCATCCTCTACCCGCCGGTGCTGGCGATATTGATCCCGCTGTTGCTGGCGCTGGTGCCTGCGCTGCTCCTGTCGCTGCTGCTGCCATTCTGGGCCGGGGCGATCATCGGCATCGCGATCAGCGCCTTTCTGTCGGGTCGTATCCTCGCCAAGCTGGTCGTGCCCTGGCTGCTGCGGTTCATGACCTATCATGGCGCGCTGGCGGAACAGGGACCGGGCGATGCGCTGGATGAGCGGCTCGACCAGTTTGCCGCGCGGATCGCGCAGGAGCTGGATGGCGATTGGGACGAGGTGCAGTTCGTGACCCACAGCGCCGGCACGATTTTGGGCATGCGCGTGATGCGCCGCCTGATCGCGTTGCGCGGCGGGCCGCTGCCGGACCATTTCGTGATGGTCGGCATGGGGCAGGTGGTCCCCGTCATCGCCCTGCGCCGCGACGCGGCCTGGTATCATGACGATCTGCGCGCGCTGGCCGACAAACGCTTCCGCTATGTCGACATCAGCTCCCCGCCGGACGGTGCCGCTTATTACAACGTCAATCCGTTTCAGCTTGTCGCGGATCAATATGCCGCGCGGGTCGACATGCTATCGCCGCGCTTCCACCTCTTTTATGAGCCGGAAAATTATCATGGCGGCTGGTCCAACAAATATGAGGCGCATTTCGACTATCTGCGCGTGGGCGACCGCCTGTCCCCGCTCGACTTCATCAGCCTGACCGCAGGCCGCAGCCCCGTGGACGACGCCGTCGCCGCCTTCAGGACGATCCCGTGACCGATCTTTTTACGCCGCCTTATCCCCAGCCGCCCAAGACGAAGCGCGGTCTGCTCAAGCGCTTCCTCAGCGGTTGGCACAGCTGGATCCATGTGCTCTTCGACAAAAGCTATACGATGAAGATGGGCGAGATCCGCCTGCCCAGCCGCACCATGTATATCGCCAACGAACTGAGCCTGGTCGACCAGATATTGAAGGGCGGCACCGCCTATCCCAAGCATAGCGAACTGGTCCGCAACCTCGACCCGCTGATCGGCAATTCGGTCTTTTCCGCCAATGGGGCGGATTGGGAAAGCCAGCGAGCGATGGTGAACCCGGCCTTCGCCCATACCGCGCTCGGGCGCTCCATGCCGCTGATGGTCGCGGCGGCGGACGATCTGCTGGCGCGACTGGATGCGGCGGACCGGAACAGGCCGGTCGATATCGACCCGATGATGACCCATGTGGCGGCCGACATCATCTTCCGCACCTTATTCAGCCAGACGCTGGATGAGCAGCGGTCGAACATTATCCACACCGCCTTCGGCAAATTCCAGCGGCTGGCCCACAGCGCGTCGATGCTGCGCCTTTATGGTGTTCCTGCCGGCTGGTTCGAGAAGCGGTCGAAGACGCCTGCGCGGGCCATCCATGACGTATTCCGTCCGATCGTCGAGGCGCGTTACGAAGCTTTTCATGCGCGGGGAGAGGCGCAGCAGCGCGATATTCTCCAGTCGCTGATCGAGGTGAAGCATCCCGAAACCGGTGTGCATTTCACCTGCGATCAGGTGATGGAGCAGGTATCGACGATCTTCCTGGCGGGGCATGAGACGTCTGCCAGCACCATGACCTGGGCGCTCTATATGCTGGCCGAATGCGCCCATATTCAGGACCGCGTTCGTGCCGAAGTGGCGGGCCTGGCGGGTGGCGAGACACTGACCGGCGCGATGCTGAAAGAGATGGGGCAGGTCCGCAATATCTTCAAGGAAACGCTGCGCCTCTATCCGCCCGTCTCCTTCCTGCCGCGCGAAGTCACCTGCCCGATGCCGATGCGCGACAAGCAGCTGGAGGCGGGCGCGATGCTGGTCGTCGCCCCGTGGCTGACGCAGCGGAACAAGGATAATTGGGCCTGCCCCCATAGTTTCGATCCCGACCGGTTCGACGATCCGGCCAATGCCGACATGGCGAAACAGGCCTGGTTCCCCTTCGGCCGGGGGCCGCGCGTGTGCGTCGGCGCGGGCTTTGCGCAGCAGGAGGTGATGACGGTTATCGCCTCGGTCATCCGCCGCTATCGGTTGACGGTGCCGGTGGGGTTCAAGCCCGAGCCGATCAGCCGCCTGACCATTCGCCCGAGGACGGGCATGCCTTTGATGTTCGAGCGGGTTTAGCGCGGGGCGTCATTGGGCGCAGGCAGGGTGACTTGCACTTGCGTTGGAACCGGCGCGGCCATGACCGCCATGCCGCTGATGAGGCCCAGCGCGCCCCAGACCCAGCGCTTCGCGCGCAAATCCATCACGCCGCGCGCCAGGCAATAGAGGCCGACCAAAACGATGATGATGGCGGTCATGCAGGTTCCTTTTCGTCTTCCGGCGCGACATCGACCATCACTGACAGGCTTTGTCCCGCGCCGCCGACGAACAGGCCGTCCATCGGTGCGACGTCGGCATAGTCGCGGCCCATGGCGACGAACAGATGATCGTCGCCGGTAATGACGCCATTGGTCGGATCGAAGCCGATCCAGCCTCGCGTCGGCCCGCACCACAGCATCGCCCAGGCATGCATGGCGTCCGCGCCGACGAGGCGCGGCATGCCCGGCGGCGGCAGGGTGCGCAGATAGCCGCTGACATAGGCGGCGGGCAGGCCGGCAAGGCGCAGCGCCACCACCATGACATGGGCGAAATCCTGACACACGCCATGACGCGCGGCAAAGGCATCGGCGACCGGGGTGGCGGCCGTGGTGGCGCCGGGCTGATAGGCGAACTCCGCCTTGATGCGCAGCGCCAGATCGAGCGCCGCTGCAACGATCGGCCGGTCCGGCGCCAGCGTGTCGCCCACCCACGCGCCGATCGCCGCCAGCAACGGCGCGCGGGGTGAGGCGAAGAGATAATGGGCGGGGGCGGACGGCCCCATGTCGCGATCGCGCAGCGCCGCCTGCGCGACCGTGGCGACGGTCGGGTCGCCGGCATCGGGCACGATCGGCGCGCCATGCTGAACGCCCGCGCGAAAGCTGCTTTCGATCGTCAATTGGCGGATGGGGCTTTCTATCACCAGCCGGGCGACATGGACGGGCCAGGCGGCGGGGCGCGATTCGATGATGGAAGGGGCAGGATCGACGCGCAGCGCATAGTCGGACGTCCACTGCCCCATCCATGGCGCGGGCCGCAGCCGCAGGTTGAAGCGGGCGAGCCGCATCGGGCTAGCATAGCGCAATATGGTGCGGTGGCGGACATGGTAGATCATGACAATATGTCCGCATCCTGCGTCTTGTGCAGTTGCAGGAAGTAGCGCTGGCCGATCGCTTCGGACAGGCGCAGCAGGCGGTTTTCCACATCGGCGATGTCGGCCATCGTCAACGTGTCGCCGGTCAGCGGGGCAAGCCGGGCGGCCAGTGCATCGGCCAGCCGCCGGGGTTCTTCCGGCATACCGTCGGCGCGCAGGGTGGGGAGCGCGGCGACATGGTCGGCCAGCCGCAATGCCTGCCAGGCGATGGCTCGCGGATTATGCGGCTCCAGCGCGACCAGATCGCGCACCGGCGGCAGGGCCGGGCCGGTCAGATAACGGGTGCGATAGCTGATCTGGCTGTCCATCAGGTCGAGCAACAGCATCAGGTCGTCGGCCGAGGCATTATCCCCACCGAACAGGGCGATGAGGCGACAGCCATTGACCGCCCGCTCCATGCGGCGGCCCATATCGTGAAAGCGCCAGCCCTCCGTCCGGCCCATATTTTCCGCTGCGAGTCCCGACAGCGCCGACATCCGCTCGATCATGCGGGAGGAGGCGTCGAGCAGGGTTTCGGTGACGGCGGGGTCGAAGCCGGGCAGGGGCAGGCGAACGAGGCGCCAGACGTCGCTGGACAGGCGATCGCGCAGACCTTCGCCGATATTGGCGACCGTCGCCATCAGTGCGCGGACGCTGCCCGACTGGCGCGCATCGCCCAGCGCCGTGGCACAAAGCGAGCCGACCGCGCCACCCCGGCCGGGCACGGCGCCCCACAGCGCCAGCTGATCGACCAGCCGCGCCATGGTGGGGGATGCAAGCGAAGGGCCAAGATCGGCCTCGATCGAGCCGCCGACGATGGCGCGGATCAGGCGCAACGTCATTTCCGTCCGCTCGATATAGCGGCCCAGCCAATAGAGATTGTCCGCCGCCTTGGCCGGCAGCATGCCGCCGATCCGGCGGATGGCGGGTGCGCCGCCCAGCAGGCTGTCGGGGGGGACCGGGCTGCTGTCGACCACGCACAGGTCGGCGGACATGTCGCCTTGGCCCATCAGCGCGGCGCGAATGTCGCCATGGCCCGCCAGCCGGGCGAAACCGCCGGGCATCACCCGCCAGCGGCCGGTGGCATCGCGCGCCACGAAGATGCGCAGGGTGAAGGGCAGGGGGATCAGTTGCCCGTCGATGACCGCGGGCGTGGTGGAGAGTTTCACCACTTCCTGCCCGACATAATCCATCGGTCGGCGGGCCATGGCGTCGAACAGAGCGGCGCGCTGATCCCGGTCGAGCGTGGCGCCGGGCGTGAAAGGGGCGTCCGCCAGGAAAGCGGAGCCGACTACCAGATCGCCGATCCGTGCCCGGACATGATCGCACTCGCGCGGCTGGCCGCACCACCAGGTCGCGATGTTGGGCAGGATCAGGTCGGTGCCCAGCATCGCCTGCGCCAGCTGCGGCAGGAAGGCGGCGAAGGCGCGCGATTCGATCACGCCCGCCCCCGGCCAATTGCTGACCATCAGGCCGCCACGCGCGCAGGCATCGTACAGGTCGGGCACGCCGATGCGCGATTGGCCGTCGAACGCCAGCGGATCGAGGAAGCGGCTGTCCATCCAGCGCCACAGGCCGTCGATGCGCTTCAACCCCTGAATGGTGCGTACGAACAGGCGGCCATCCGACACGATCAGGTCGTCGCCTTCTACCAGCAACAGGCCGAGATAGCGGGCAAGATGGGCCTGCTCGGCATAGCTCTGGTTGAAGCGGCCCGGCGTCAGCAGGCCGATACGTGGATCGGTGCGCTCGCAATCGGCGGCCAGGCCCCGGCGCAATTCGTCAAAGAAGGGCGCAAGCCGACGGGTATTCATCGTGCCCAGCAAGTCGCCGGTCGCGCGCGACAGAGCGAGCCGGTTTTCCAGCGCATAGCCCACGCCCACGGGCGTGCGCACCCGATCGGCCAGCACACGCCATTCGCCGGTCGGACCCCGGCCGATATCGGCGGCGTAGAAATGGAGATGATGGCCGCGCGGTGGCGGCGTGCCGGTCATCACCCGCCAATAATGGGGGCTGCCGGTGACGATGCTGGCGGGCAGCTTGCCGTCGCGCACCAGCGATTGGGTGGAGTAGATGTCGCTGACGACCCGCTCCAGCAGGTCGGCGCGCTGAATCAGCCCGCGTTCGATATGCGCCCATTCCGCCGCATCGACCAGCAGCGGCACCGGGCCGAGCGGCCAGGACCGCTCTTCCTCGTCCCCGGTGTGGCGGAAGGCCATGCCAAGGTCGATCGCCTGCCGTGCGACATGATCGGCCAAAATGGCGGGATCGGCCTGCGCCTGGGTGGACAGCTGGTCCAGCATGGCGCGCCAGCGCATGGCCATGGTTGGCGATGCGCCCGCAAACAGGTCGCCCACCGGGGCCTGCGCCAGATAGGCGTCCGCCCAGCCTAGTTGAACATCGATGCCCACAGGATCGCCCTTGTCCTTGCCACGCCGCTATGCGGCGCGGACCCCTTCCCTCGCGCGACGGCAGAGGGGAGGGGGCCGCATGCACCGATAAGGGTGAAGGGGAAAGGGCGAAATCATCCTACAGCCCGTGATGCCGGAAACGCAGGTCGAGCGTCATCGGGAATTCGGCGGCCGGCTCGGCAGCGGGCATGTCGACCTGACCCGGCGTGTGGCCATAATCCTGGAAGCGCGCCTTGCGACGCGCTTCGGCCTCATAGCCGTTGACCGGCAACGTGTCGTAGTTGCGTCCGCCCGGATGCGCGACATGATAGACGCAGCCGCCCAGCGACCGGCCACTCCAGCTGTCCAGCACGTCGAAGGTGAGCGGCGCATTGGTCGGCAGATTGGGATGCAGGCAGTTGGCCGGCGCCCATGCCTTGTAGCGCACGCCGCCCACGCCCTCGCCCGGCACCGACGTCGCCGTCATCGGCACCTGCCGACCGTTGCAGGCGATGATGTGCCGCCCGGCGACGAGGCCGGTGGCGCGGACCTGCAACCGTTCGGTCGATGAGTCGACATAGCGTACCGTGCCGCCGATCGCCCCGGTTTCGCCCATCACGTTCCAGGGTTCAAGCGCATGGGTGATTTCGAGGCCCACGCCGCCCGCATCGACCGCGCCATGGATCGGGAAACGGAACTGGCGTTGCGCTTCGAACCAGTTGGGGTCGAAATCATAGCCAGCGCCTCGAAGATCGCCCAGCACCTCCAGGAAATCGGCCCAGACGAAATGTGGCAGCATGAAACGATCATGCAGCGTCGTGCCCCAGCGCACCAGACTACCCTGTTGCGGCTGACGCCAGAACCAAGCCGCCAGCGCGCGAATCAGCAATTGCTGGGCCAGGCTCATCCGCGCTTCGGGCGGCATTTCGAAACCGCGAAATTCCAGCAGGCCCAGGCGCCCGGTCGGGCCGTCGGGCGAGAACATCTTGTCGATGCAGATTTCGGTGCGGTGGGTGTTGCCGGTCACATCGACCAGCAGATTGCGGAACAGGCGATCGACCAGCCATGGGGGCGGCGCATCGCCGTTCCCCGCAAAGGGATTGGGCACCTGCGCCAGCGCGATTTCCAGCTCGTACAAGCCGTCATGCCGGGCCTCGTCGATGCGCGGGGCCTGACTCGTCGGGCCGATGCAGAGGCCCGAGAAGAGGTAGGATAGCGACGGGTGGCGCTGCCAGTAGAGGACGAAGCTTTTCAGCAGATCCGGCCGGCGGATGAACGGGGAATCGTTCAGCGTCGCCCCGCCCAGCACGATATGATTGCCACCGCCGGTGCCGACCGATCGGCCGTCGACCATGAATTTATCGGCAGTCAGCTGGCATTCGCGGGCGAGCGCATAGAGGCGTTCGGTGATCGCCACCGTCTCGTCCCAGCTGGCGGCAGGCTGGACATTCACTTCGATCACGCCGGGATCGGGCGTGGCCTTCAGCACGTCGATGCGCGGGTCCGGCGGCGGGGCATAGCCCTCGATACGCACGGGGATGCGCAGCGCTTCGGCGGCGGATTCCACCTCTGCGATCAGTTCCAGATAATCTTCCAGCGCCTGCACCGGCGGCAGGAAGACCGACAGATAATGGCCGCGCGGTTCGACGGTGACAGCGGTGCGGACCGCGCCTTCGATAAAGACCTGCTCGACGCGATCCTGCGCGGCGACGCCGCCATCCGGCCCGGCAACGCGCTGCGATTGCTGGGCGCGGACTTCCTCCACGCTGGCTTGGCTGACCACCTGTGCCCGGAAATCGGCAAGCGGCTCGCGCGGTTCGCTGGTGTCGCGGGGATGGATGTAGGGGAAGTCGGACGGCGGCACATAGGGCAGCGACCCGAGCGGCAGGCGATAACCGAGCGCCGAATCGCCGGGCACCGCGAACAGCTTGCCGCGCCGCAACTGCCAGATTTCGCTCTGCCAGCGGGGCGTCGTGGCCTGTGTCTGCCAGCGCTGCACCGGCAGGACATAGCCGACCGGCTGGTCGAGGCCGCGTTCGAACGTCTTGACCATGCGCGCGCGCGCTTCGGGATCGCTGATCTTGGGGTCTTCGGGGCTGGCATTGAGCGGCAGGTCGGCTTCCTTCACCGCCCACACCGCCGGATCTTCATAGACGGGATGGGTATAGTCCGCCGAAAAACCCATATTGCCGGCCATATGCGCCAGAAAAGCCTGCGCATCCGCCGCCGTCACCGTCGCCGCGCCTTCGGGCGCATCGTCCGGCGCGATCAGGCTTTCGTCGCGCCACAGCGGTACGCCATCCTTGCGCCAATAGACCGCATAGGCCCAGCGCGGCAGGCTTTCGCCCGGATACCATTTGCCCTGCCCATGATGCAGCAGGCCGCCGGGTGCGAATTCCGCCCGCAGCTTGCGGATCAGCCGGTCGGCATAGGCGGCCTTGGTCGGGCCGACCGCGTCACCATTCCATTCGCCTGCATCGCCGCCATCCTCGGCCACGAAAGTCGGTTCGCCGCCGGTGGTCAGGCGCACATCCTGCGCGGCAAGATCTGCGTCCACCTGCGCGCCGAGCGCCATCACGGCGTCCCACCGTGTGTCGGTGAAGGGCTTGGTGATCCGCACCGCCTCGGCGATGCGGCTGACGCTCATTTCGAAATTGAAATCGACTTCGGCCGGTTCGGCCATGCCGCTGATGGGGGCTGCGGAGCGATAATGGGGCGTGGCGCAGAGCGGAATATGCCCTTCGCCCGCGAACATGCCGCTGGTCGCGTCCAGCGCCACCCATCCGGCGCCGGGCACATAGGCCTCCGCCCAGGCGTGAAGATCGACCACGTCCTGCGTAACGCCCTTCGGCCCCTCGATCGGTTCGACATCGGCGACCAGCTGGATCGAATAGCCCGACACGAAGCGTGCGGCAAAGCCGAGGCGGCGCAGCAATTGCACCAGCAGCCAGGCCGAATCGCGGCAGGAGCCGGTGCCGACGTCCAGCGTCTCTTCCGGCGTCTGGACCCCGGCCTCCATGCGGATGACATAGCCGACCTGTTGTTGCAGGCGGCGATTGACCTCGACCAGGAAATCGACCGTCCGGCTTTGATAGCCGTCATATTGGGCGACCATCGTTTCGAACTTCGGTCCCTGCGGTTCGATATCGAAATAGGCGGCCAGGTCGGTCTTCAGCTGATCGTCATAGGCGAACGGATAAGTCTCCGCATAGGGCTCCACGAAGAAGTCGAACGGATTGATGATGTCGAGGTCGGCAAGCAGGTCGACCTCGATCGAGAAATGATCGACCGGATCGGGGAAGACGATCCGCGCCAGCCAGTTGCCGTGTGGATCCTGCTGCCAATTGAGGAAGTGGTTCGCCGGTTCGATCTTCAGCGCATAGTTCGGCACCTTCGTCCGACTATGTGGCGCGGGGCGCAATCGAACCACCTGCGGTCCCAGCCGGATCGGGCGGTTGTAACGATAGGCGGTGAGGTGGTGCAGGGCGGCCTTGAGCATGGCGCGATCAAACGCCAGCCCTTGTTGCAATGCAACAGCCAATCGTTCCGAGGGGGGAGTTATCTGCCGGGCCATAGGCCCGGCGGGGTGATGGTGCGGTCAAGAAGACTCGAACTTCCACGGCCTTTCGGCCACAACGACCTCAACGTTGCGCGTCTACCAATTCCGCCATGACCGCACATCAAATAGGAAACCGGCGGGGCCGGTGACTTGGTAGGAGGCGGCCCTTAGCAAAGGCTTTTGGGTCATGCAACAAGTGATCTGCATCTGCGTTGTGATTGATTGGAGAAGGTGAGGCCGGCCCGGCGCAGCGGCGTCGCCGGCATGGGAGAAGACACATGCTCTCGGCACATTTCTGGATGGGCACCGGCGTGACGCTGGGCGCGGCGGCGGTCATGGGCCTTGGCCTCGGCAGCTTTGTCACCAGCCCGCAGGCGCCCGCGCGGTCCGCGAGCGAGACGATCGACACGGCGGTCGATGATCAGACCATGGAAGAAGCGCGCTTCACAGCCGATGAGGGGCCTGGCGCCATCCACTGCACCGGTTGCGGCCCGACGCTTGCCGATCGGCGCTGGAAGGCGGATATGGCAGGGTTGGATGCGGATGCGCCGATCGACACCGGCTATGACCCCCTGCCGGAAGAGGGTGCAACGGATGTCGTCGTCGACCCGCCAGTACGGATCCATCCGTTGCCACCGCAGGTCGCACGATTCGCGTCTGGCGATGGCTCGCCGCAGCCTGCGGCGATGACGCGAGAAAGGCAGGGCGCCGCTGCGCCGCCGCAGATAATATTACCCACGGCGGCGGAGAGCATCCTGCCCCAATGATGGTGCGGCTTTGATTATTCGGCCGCGACCGTTTCTGCCGGTGCGTCGCTCAGCGGATGGGAGAGCCGGCCCAGCATTTCCTTAGGGCAGACCTGCCAGATGTACCGGCGCCAGCGATCCCAATCGTCCAGGATGGTGTTGGACCATTTGCTGTCGGTAGCCACCGCATGTTCGGCGATCAGCGCTTTCACCTGCGTTTCCCAATAGGCGCTGTCCAGCCGCTGCCAGACGATGCCTTCCGGGTTGGCCTGCGTCGGGAAGCTGCCATCCTCGTCCAGGATGAAGGCCATGCCGCCGGTCATGCCCGCGCCGAAATTGGCGCCGGTCTTGCCCAGAATGACCGCCGTGCCGCCGGTCATATATTCGCAGCCGTTCGCGCCGCAGCCTTCGACCACGACCTGCGCGCCCGAGTTGCGGACCGCGAAGCGCTCGCCGGCCTGACCTGCCGCGAACAGCTTGCCGCTGGTCGCGCCGTAGAGGACGGTGTTGCCGAGGATGGTGTTATCCTTGGACGAGAGCGGGCTGGAGACGGTCGTGCGCACCTTGATGATGCCGCCCGAAAGCCCCTTGCCGACATAGTCGTTGGCGTCGCCGAACACTTCAAGGGTGATGCCCTTGCAGAGGAAAGCGCCGAGCGATTGACCAGCGGACCCGCGCAGGCGCACGGTCAGGTGGCCATCGGCCAGCGTGGACATGCCGAACCGGTCGGTCACGGCGGAGGAGAGGCGGGTGCCGACCGCACGATGCGTGTTGCGCACCGTATAGGTCAGTTGCATCTTCTCGCCGCGCTCGAACACCGCCTTGGCATCGCGCATCATCTGCGCGTCCAGGCTGTCGGGTACTTCGTTGCGCCACGCGGTCAGGCTGAAGCGGCGCTGATCGTCGGGCGCATCCACCTTGGCCAGGATCGGGTTCAGGTCGAGATCGTCCAGATGTTCGGCGCCGCGATTGACCTGCTTGAGCAGTTCGGTCCGCCCGATCACCTCGTCCAGGCTGCGGAAGCCAAGGCGGGCGAGGACTTCGCGCACTTCCTCGGCGATAAAGGTCATCAGGTTGATGACCTTCTCCGGCGTGCCGGTGAACTTCTGGCGTAGCTTTTCATCCTGAACGCACACGCCGACGGGGCAGGTGTTGCTGTGGCACTGACGCACCATGATGCAGCCCATGGCGACCAGCGACAATGTGCCGATGCCATATTCCTCGGCGCCCAGGATCGCGGCGATCACGATGTCGCGTCCGGTCTTGAGGCCGCCGTCGGTGCGCAGCTTCACGCGATGGCGCAGACCGTTCAGGGTCAGCACCTGATTGGCTTCGGACAGGCCCATTTCCCATGGCGTGCCGGCATATTTGATCGACGTCTGGGGCGATGCGCCCGTGCCGCCGACATGGCCCGCAATCAGGATGACGTCTGCGTGGGCTTTTGCCACGCCCGCCGCGACCGTGCCGATGCCGGCCTGGCTGACCAGCTTCACGCACACGCGGGCGCGCGGGTTGATCATCTTGCAGTCGTAGATGAGCTGCGCCAGATCCTCGATCGAATAGATATCGTGGTGCGGCGGCGGCGAGATGAGCGTCACGCCTGGCGTCGAATGGCGCAGCTTGGCGATGAATTCGGTCACCTTGAAGCCGGGCAGCTGCCCACCTTCGCCGGGCTTGGCGCCCTGCGCGACCTTGATCTCGATTTCCTCGGCCGATGCCAGATATTCGGCATGGACGCCGAAGCGGCCCGACGCGATCTGCTTGATCACCGAATTGGCGTTGTCGCCATTTTCATAGGGCTTGAAGCGGTTCGCATCCTCGCCGCCTTCGCCCGACACGGCCTTGGCACCGATGCGGTTCATGGCGATCGCCAGCGTCTCATGCGCTTCGGGGCTGAGCGCGCCCAGCGACATGCCCGGCGTCACGAAGCGCTTGCGGATCTCGGTGGTCGCTTCGACCTCATCGATCGGCACCGCTTCGCGGGCGAAGTTGAACTCCATCAGGTCACGCAGATAGACTGGCGGCAAATCGCGCACGCCGCGCGAAAATTGCAGATAGGTGGAATAGCTGTCGGTCGCCACGGCGGTTTGCAACAGGTGCATCAGCTGCGCGGAATAGGCATGGCTCTCACCACCCTGACGCTGGCGATAGAAGCCGCCGATCGGCAGGCGCACGGCCGTCGCGTCGAACGCCTGCTCATGGCGCAGCATCGCGCTGTAATGGAGCGAGGCATAGCCTTCGCCCGAAATCTTCGCCGGCATGCCGGGGAAGAGATCGTTGACCAGCGCGCGCGACAGGCCGACCGCTTCGAAATTATAGCCACCACGATAGGAGCTGATGACCGCGATGCCCATTTTGGACATGATCTTCAGCAGGCCTTCGTTGATCGCCGTGCGATAACGCTCGATGCAGGCGTCCAGCGACAGGTCGCCGAACAGGCCACGGCCATGGCGGTCCGCGATGCTGGCTTCGGCCAGATAGGCGTTCACCGTCGTCGCGCCGACGCCGATCAGCACCGCGAAATAATGGGTGTCTAGCGCTTCGGACGAGCGCACGTTGATCGACGCGTAGCTGCGCAGCCCCTTGCGGACCAGATGCGTATGCACCGCCGCTGCTGCCAATACGCCGGCAATGGCCGCACGATCGGCGCTGACGGCTTCGTCGGTCAGGAAGATTTCGGTGCGACCTTCACGCACGGCCTGCTCTGCTTCCTCACGGATGCGGGCGATGGCGGCGCGCAGTTGCTCCTGCCCGCCCGAGGAAGGGAAGGTGCAGTCGATTTCCGCCACGGCAGGGCCGAAATAGGCCCTGAGCCGCGACCATTCGCCGCTCGTCACCACCGGCGATTCCAGCACCAGAACATGGCTGTTCTGCGCGCCTTCCTCCAGAATATTGTGGAGGTTGGAGAAGCGCGTCTTGAGGCTCATGACGTGCCGTTCGCGCAGCGGATCGATCGGCGGGTTGGTGACCTGGCTGAAATTCTGACGGAAGAAATGGCTGATCGTGCGCGGCTTGTCGGAAATGACGGCGAGCGGCGTGTCGTCGCCCATCGACCCGATCGCTTCCTTCGCATCCTCGACCATGGGGGACAGGATCAGCTCCATATCCTCCAGCGTCAGGTTGGCGGCCACCTGACGGCGGGTCAGTTCCGCCTTGTCCCAGGTCGGCAATGCGCTGGGCGCATCGGCCAGATCGTCGACGGTCAGGAAGTCCTTGATCAGGTCGCCATAGGGGCGTTCGCCGGCGATCTGGTCCTTGATCGCCCGGTCGTCATAGATTTCGCCTTCCTGAAGATCGACGGCGATCATCTGGCCGGGGCCCATGCGGCCCTTCTTGACGATGGTGGTTTCCGGCACGACGACCATGCCGGTTTCGGACCCGACGATCAGCAGATTGTCGCCGGTCAGCGTGTAGCGCAGCGGGCGCAGCGCGTTGCGGTCCACGCCGGCCACGACCCAGCGGCCATCGGTCATCGCCAGAGCGGCGGGGCCGTCCCACGGCTCCATCACGGAGGCGAGATATTCGTACATGTCCGCATGCGGCTTGGGCAGATCGGCGCTGTCGGCCTGCCATGCTTCGGGCACCAGCATCAGCTTGGCGGTCGGCGCGTCGCGGCCCGAGCGGCAGATCGCTTCGAACACGGCGTCGAGCGCGGCGGTATCCGACGCGCCGGCCGGGATCACCGGCTTGATATCCTCCGACTGCTCGCCAAAGGCGAGGGAGGCCATCTTGATCTCGTGGCTCTTCATCCAATTCTTGTTGCCGCGGATCGTGTTGATCTCGCCATTATGCGCCAAGGTGCGGAAGGGCTGGGCCAGCCACCATTGCGGGAAGGTGTTGGTCGAATAGCGCTGGTGGAAGATGGCCACGCGGCTTTCGAACCGCTCATCCTGCAGGTCGGGGAAGAAGACCGACAGCGATTCCGCCAGGAACAGCCCCTTGTAGATGATCGAGCGGCAGGACAGCGAGCAGATGTAGAAATCCTGGATCTGCGCGGCGATGACCTTCTTCTCGATCCGGCGACGGATGAGGTAGAGATCCTTTTCGAACTCGGCCTGATCGCGTTCTTCCGGCATCGGGCCGGCGATCATGATCTGCTCGATTTCGGGACGGGTCGCCTGCGCCTTCTGGCCGATGACGGACACGTCGACCGGCACCTGGCGCCAGCCATAGATGGTGTAGCCCGCCTCGATGATTTCGCTTTCGACGATGGTGCGGCAGGCTTCCTGCGCGCCAAGATCGGTGCGCGGCAGGAAGATCATGCCGACGGCAAGGCGGTTGGGCAGCGGCTTGTGACCCGAATCGGCGATGGCGTCATCGAAGAAGCGCACGGGCAGGTCGACATGGATGCCGGCGCCATCGCCGGTCTTGCCATCGGCGTCCACGGCACCACGGTGCCACACGGCCTTGAGCGCGTCGATCGCGCTGGCAACCACGCGGCGGCTCGGCCGGCCATCGGTCGCGGCGACCAGGCCCACGCCACAGGCGTCGCCTTCCAGATCGGGGTGATACATGCCCTGGGCAGCGATGCGTGCGCGCTCTTCCGGGCTGGCCATGAAATTGGTGTCGGTCATGATCGGGCCTTCCTTCCGATGATGATGAGATGAGGCAGGGGTGAGGCGGGGCGGCAGTTTATGCCGCGACCCGCTCGCCCGCCGCTGCCTTGGCCTTCGCCTTCAAATAGCGGTGCATATGGTCGGTCACGTCGCGGCCATCGCGGATCGCCCAGACGACCAGAGACGCGCCGCGCACGATGTCGCCGGCCGCAAACACGCCGTCCACGCTGGTCATCATCGTCTTGTGATCGACGCGCAGCGTGCCCCAGCGGGTGACGGACAGATCGTCCGCACCGAACAGCTTGGGCAGCTCTTCGGGATCATAGCCCAGCGCCTTGATGACGAGGTCCGCTTCCAGCGTATGCTCGCTGCCCGGATCGGCTTCCGGTGCGCGGCGACCCGAAGCGTCGGGCTGACCCAGACGCATCTTGGTGACCTTGACGCCGGTGACATGCTCCGTGCCTTCAAAGGCGATCGGCGCGGTCAGCCAGACGAATTCGACGCCTTCTTCCTCGGCATTGGCGACTTCGCGCTGCGATCCGGGCATATTGTCGCGGTCGCGGCGATAGAGGCACTTCACCGACTTGGCGCCCTGGCGAATGGCGGTGCGGACGCAGTCCATCGCCGTGTCGCCGCCGCCGATGACGACGACATTCTTGCCCGTCGCCAACAGCGTGCCATCTTCATGTTCGGGCACGGCGTCGCCGAACCCGGCCTTGTTGGAAGCGGTGAGATAATCGAGCGCCTTGACCACGCCCGCCGCACCCACGCCAGGCGCCTTGATGTCGCGCGGCTTGTAGACGCCCGTCGCGATCAGGATCGCGTCATGCTTTTGGCGCAACTGTTCCAGCGTGGCGTCGCGGCCGATCTCAAAGCTGTCGTGGAAGACGATGCCACCGTCCTTGAGGCGCTGGATGCGGCGCATGACCACGTCCTTCTCCAGCTTGAAGCCGGGGATGCCATAGGTCAGCAGACCGCCGGCGCGGTCGTGCCGGTCGTAGACATGCACATCATAGCCGGCCACGCGCAGATATTCGGCGGTGGTCAGGCCGGCCGGACCCGCGCCGATGACGCCGATCGACTGGCCGCGCGGCTGACCGGGGACGAGTGCTTCGACCCAGCCTTCCTTCCAGGCGGTGTCGGTGATGTATTTTTCGACGCTGCCGATGGTCACGGCGCCATGGCCGGAAAATTCGATGACGCAATTGCCTTCGCACAGGCGATCCTGCGGGCAGATGCGACCACAGATTTCCGGCATGGTGCTGGTCAGGTTCGACAGCTCATAGGCTTCGCGAAGACGCCCCTCGGCGGTCAGGCGCAGCCAGTCCGGGATATGATTGTGCAGCGGGCAATGGGTCGAACAATAAGGCACGCCACATTGCGAGCAGCGCGAGGCCTGCTCTTCAGCCTTGTCCAGAATGAACGACTTGCTGATTTCCAGAAAATCGTCGGCGCGATCATCGGCCGCGCGTTTTTCCGGGTAGGATTGCACCTTACCCACGAATTTCAGCATCGGATTGTCGGCCATACCCTAGTCCCTACTATGTTGCTGAAGTGCGCATAGCAGGAAAACCGACGGAGTCACGTCGATTCTGAGAGTTAAGTAAGCAAAGCTTACCTATTATTTAGGCAATTTCGTCGTTGTTGAGAATGGGTCGCAAATATTGGGCCGTAATTGGGACCGATCCGGACCTACCTCGCTGCGAGCCAGATAAGGGCAGCCACGCCGGCAATGATTCGATACCAGGCGAAGGGGGCGAAACCATGTTTCGACACAAGCCCGACGAACCATTTGATGACCAGCAAAGCGACGATGAAGGAGACGATGAAGCCCAGTGCGATACTGTCCCATCCCACGGCGGCGCTGGTGATCTGATCACCCTTTTTGAGCAGCTCCAGCGTCGTCGCGCCCAACATGGTGGGGATGGCAAGGAAGAAGCTGAATTCTGCGGCAGTGCGGCGTTCGACGCCCAGCGTCAGCGCGCCCATGATCGTCGCGCCCGAACGGCTGACGCCGGGGATCATCGCGATACATTGGATCAGGCCGATACCGATCACGCGGACGACAGGAATGTCTGCGATGCCGTGGAAGCGATGCTCCTTCACCGCGCGTTCGATCAGCAGGATCGCAACGCCGCCGGCGATCAGTGCCCAGGCGACGACCTTGGGTGCGCCCAACAGCATCTCGACATAGTCGTGGACGGCCAGGCCGATGATGGCGGCAGGGATGAAGGCGATGATGAGGTTGCGCAGGAAGCGCCAACTGACCGGCTCGCGGCGCAGCAGGCCCATGCCCACCGCCCAGAAGGTGCGCCAGTAGAGCACCACCACCGCCAGGATCGCGCCCAGCTGGATGATGACGTTGAACATCGCCCAGGTGGAACTGTCATAGCCCAGCAATTCGCTCGCCAGGATCAGGTGGCCGGTCGAGGACACGGGCAGAAATTCGGTCAGCCCCTCGACGATGCCCAGCAGGATGACGGTCAGATAATGGAGGTCCATGGCAAAGCCCTATGTGCTTGGCATAAAAAATCCTCCCCGGTTTCGGGGAGGAGCATTGTTGGCGAGGCTATCCGAACGATTGCCCCGCCTCCTTCTCTAAAGTTCAGGCGCTGACCCGGCCGGCGAAGCGGCCATGGCGGCGATAACGGACCATCCACTTGCCGGCGACGGCGGTCAGCGGCGTCGCGTCGATGCCCAGCGCGGCCAATCCTTCGCTGCCCGGAGCGGCGACATTGTCGCGGCCCAGCATGGCGAGTTGGTCGCGGGTGATCGGCCCGCCGGGCAGCAGCGCCAGCAGAGAGGCGAAGCCATTGGGGACGTCCACTAGCGGCTTGTCGCGGCCGATCGCCTTGGCGATCCAGGCGTTGATTTCCTTCATGCTCATCACCTGCGGACCGGCGACCTCGAAGGTCTTGCCACCGAAGATGCCGGGCTGCTCGGCTGCATTGGCGATCGCCTGTGCGACGTCGGCCACATAGACGGGCTGGAACTTGGTCGCAGCGCTGATCACCGGGATCACCGGCGCGGAGCCGATGAGTTGCGCGAAGCGGTTGAGGAACTGGTCTTCCGCACCGAAGATGATCGAGGGACGGATGATGGTCGCGGTCGGGAAGGCGGCCTTGACCGCGTCTTCGCCTGCTGCCTTCGACCGGCCATAGGCGCTGGGGCTGTTAGCGTCCGCGCCGATGGCGGAGATATGGACCAGCGCCCTGACGCCTGCTGCCGCAGCGGCCTGAGCCACATTGGCCGCGCCGTCACGATGGAAGGCGTCGAAATCGCCGGACAGGACCCCGACCAGGTTGATGACGATGTCGCTGCCATGAATGGCGCGATCGACCGTTGCGCGCTTGCGGATGTCGGCCGCGACGAACTGGGACTGGCCCAGATTGCCGAGTGCCTTTATCTTGACCGCGCTGGCCAGGTCGCGCTGCGCAATCCGCACGCGCGCGCCGCGCGCCATCAGCGCCTGCGCGACCTGTCGGCCCAGAAAGCCGCCGCCGCCGAAGATCGTTACCAGACTGTCCTTCATCACGCGCGTCCCATATCCATGTTTAGGGGAATGACTCTGCCATTCCCCTTGCAACAGCCACCGCGCGCTGACAACCGGCTTTAGCTCAGCCAGCCCTGCAAATCGGCCAGCATCCAAAGGCCCAGACCCAGGAACAGCAGTGCCGCGCCGACCTGCAACGCACGCATCGGCACCTTCTTGGCCAGCGCTTCGCCAAACAGCACGGCCGGCACATTGGCGACCATCATGCCCAGCGTCGTGCCCATGGTGACGGCGATCAGATTGTCGAAACGGGCACCCAACGCCACGGTGGCGACCTGCGTCTTGTCGCCCATCTCGACCAGAAAGAAAGCGACCAGGGTGGTGACGAACACGCCCGCCTTGGACGGAGCCTTTAGCGGTGCGTCCTCGTCGATCTTGTCAGGCACCAACGTCCAGGCGGCCATGGCGATGAAGGAGGCGGCGACGGCGTAGCGGAACCAGGGTTGGGTCAACACGCCGGCGATCGAATGGCCGACCAGCGCGGCGAGGAAATGATTGGCCACGGTAGCGGCGAAAATGCCCAGGATGATCGGCACCGGCTTTCTGAAGCGGGTGGCAAGCAGCATGGCGAGCAATTGCGTCTTGTCGCCCATTTCGGCGAGCGCGACCAGCGCGGCGGAGGTAAGGAGAGCTTCCATCGTCATGTTTCCGGGCCGGGCGTAGGTTAAGCAGACACAATGCCATCGTCGCTTTTCGCCCGGCCGGACAGGAAAGCGTCGATGCCATTGGTCTCGCCCGATGCGGAACATCATTGAAGCATCGCTGCGAGCGTAAAACCGGTGCCCACTTTTACGCGCGATGCTTTCGTATCCGCATCCCATACGCCATGGCCTCTCGACCAAATATGTTGACGCATGGCCCGTCCGCTTGACGCGGAACGGCTGGCTACTCCCCAGATGACGAGTGCGCGTTACGGGAAGCGGAGGCAGATGGCAAGCCTGACTCCCGCTGCGGTCAGGGTTCGCCGGCGCTTTGCTGCATCCGCCGTTCGGCGAACCATTGTTGCAGCATCTGCGCGGTGCAGCCGGTAAAGCCGTTGCTGCCGATCACCGAACAGCTGTTGGGCAGGTTCTGCCGCTGCACCTGTTCCATGTTCGCGACCTGGCTGCCCCAGCCGGGGCCACCAGCGACGGCCGGCTTTTCGCGCAGCTTCTTGGGGATGCGATAGCGTTCCGATTCGGGCTTGCGCGCGCATACGACGATTTCGTCGCCCTTGCTTTGCGGGCAGGGATCGTCGCCATAGACCAGCAGGTTGATGATCCGTTCGGGCGGCGGTTCTGCTTGTGCGGCGGCCGTTGCGGGCAGCATCGGGACCAGCAGCAGGCCGATCAGGGGGAGCAGGACAGGGTGGCGCATCAACAAAATCCTTCACACCCCTGTCACATGCCGGACGTGCCCATGGCCCGGCGGTTCATGGTCGGGACGCCGCCGGCGCCCCGAAACCGTTATTTCTGCGGCGGCGTTTGCTGTGCCGCCGCCTTTTCTTCCGCCTTCACGCGCGCTTCGATAGCATCGCTGTCGGAATCGATCGTCGACAGGCGCTTGGCGCGCTCGGCCGCGACCAGATCCTTCCAGCTGGCATTGTCCAGCGCCTGTCGCTCGGCCTTGGCCAGACGCGACAATTGCGCGAAACAGCCGGTCGCGCCGCCGCCGCCCACCGGCGAGCAGCTTTCCGTGCCGGACCGGCCGACATATTCCATCGATCGCACGCGCTCGCCCCAGGCCTGATTGCTCGGCTTGTTCGGGTCGCCGCGCAGCGGTTCGGGAATGCGATAGCGTTCCTCTTCCCCCTTGCGCGCGCATACGACGATGTCGTTACCGGCACTTTGCGGGCAGGCATCATCGCCATAGACGATCACGATATTGACCTTTTCCGACGCCGGATCGGTCACGGCGGTCGGAGCGGACGCGGGTTGGGCCAGCGCGGGGACGGACGCGCCCAGCATCAGCAGCCCGAGGGTCAAAGCCTTGGCGATCATCGGGGTCTTCATCATCAGTCCGTCCTTTTCAGATGCGCTTGGGCGTCATATTCTTTTCGATAGGGCGATGGCGGCCCGACATCCCAAACGGATGGCGCCCGACAGGAGGGGGTAAGCTGGGGCCTGTTCGGCGCCATGGGCGATGGCGGCCTCGCGATGCTCGACCTCCTCCGCCTGAAAATCCGCGATGGCGGTCGAGAGTTCCGGATCTTCTTCGCCCAGAGCCTCCAGTTGATCCGCATAATGTTTGTCGATTTCGGTTTCGACCGCAGCGGTGCAGGCCATGGCGGCTTTCGGCCCCATTGCGGCGGTCACCGCGCCCAGCGCGAAGCCGGCGACATGCCAGAAGGGGGAGAGGATGGTCGGCCGCACGCCGCGCCGCGCGATCATCGCGTCGAAAGCGGCGCGATGCCGTTCTTCCTGCGCCGCCATGCCGGCGATCAGCCGGCCATAGGGATGACGATCGCCCATCACGGCCAGTTGCCCGCCATAGATGCGCACCGCGCCGAACTCACCGGCTTGGTCGACCCGCACCATGGAGGCGCGATCGGCGTCGCTCAAACGCTTGCCCGGCCGGGGGAAATCCTTGGCAACGCTCATGCTTTCCTCGCTTTTAGCAGCAGGGCCAAGATGGCGAGTGCGACCGCGCTGGACAAGAGGCCGTTATAGCCAGCCATCGAAATGCCGGCCATCTTCCATGCGGCAACGTCGCAGCGGGTGATGGGGCTGGCCATGATCTGGTTCAATATGTCGGCGCCGCTGCCGCCGGCGGGCGAGGTGGAGCAGGTGGTGAGGCCTTCCCACCAGCCATATTCGACGCCGGCATGGAACAGGCCGATGAGGCCGCTAATGCCGACGGCAATGCCCGCAAGGCCAGCGAAGAGACCGCTGATGCAGGCGCGCCCGCGCGCAGCATAGGCGACCAGTGCCAACGGGATGGCGGCGAAATGGGCATAACGTTGCCACCAGCACATTTCGCACGGATGCAGGCCGCCTACATATTGAAAGGCATAAGCACCGGCCAGCATGACGAGCGGCGCGAGCAGCGCCAGCGCGCGGGCCTTGGCAAGGGAGGGAGACAGGCTGTTCATATCAGCCGCTTAAACCCTCGCCATGCTTTCGTCATGCTGAACTTGCAGCGGCCTGTCTGCCGGGCGGCGGATTATTTCGCGCCCGGCTTCCGTGCAGCCTGTGCCTGGGCGATGGTCGCGCCCGGCGTGCCGGCAAGACGCGAGATGGTCTTGAGCGCATAGTCGAGCTGGAAATCCTCCACGCCCTTCTTCTTCAGATCCTCGGCCGACATCGCAAAGCGCGGATCGTCCTTCGAATCTTCTTCCAGCACCTTGTCGTCGGTCTTGATCTCGTTGATCAGGTGACGGCGCAGGTCGCTTTCGCGATATTTCGGTCGGTTCTTATAATCGGGATCGGACAGTTGCGGCACGCGGATGTCGGGCTGGATGCCGCCTTCCTGCACGCTGCGGCCCGATGGCGTGTAATAGCGCGCGGTCGTGAGCTTGAGCGCCGTCGTGTTGGACAGCGGCAGCATCGTCTGGACGCTGCCCTTGCCGAAGCTGCGTTCGCCCATCACCAGCGCGCGATGCTGGTCCTGCAACGCGCCAGCCACGATTTCGGAGGCCGAGGCGGAACCGGCATCGACCAGCACGATGACCGGCAGGCCCTTCGCATCGTCGCCCGGCTTGGCATAATAGCGTTCGACATCGCCCTTGGCCCGGCCGCGCTGCGATACGATCTCGCCGCGTTCCAGGAAGGCGTCGCTGACGTTCACCGCTTCATCCAGCAGCCCGCCGGGGTTGGAGCGCAGGTCGAGGATATAGCCGGTGGGCTTGTGGCCCAGGCTCTTGTCGATGCTGCGGATCGCCGACCGCACGTCCGCCCCGGTATTGGCCGAGAAGCTGACGATGTTGATCACGCCGATATTATTCTTCACTTCCCATTTGACGGGCTTGAGCTGGATGATCTCGCGCGTCAGGGTCAGTTCGATCGGCTTGTCGCGGCCGGCGCGGACGAGGGTGAGCTTGAGCGACGTACCCGGCGCGCCGCGCATCTTTTCCACCGCTTCGTCCAGCGTGCCGCCATAGATCAGTTGGCCGTCGATATGGGTGATATAGTCGCCCGCCTTGATCCCCGCGCGCCACGCCGGGGTGTCCTGCGTCGGCGCGATCACCTTGACCGCGCCATCCTCCTGCGTGACCGAGAGTCCGAGGCCGCCATAGCTGCCCTCCGTCTGGGTGCGCAGATTCTGGAAATCGCGCGCGTCCAGGAAGCTGCTGTGCGGATCGAGGCTGGCCAGCATGCCGTCGATCGCGCCCTTGATCAGCTTTTCGTCGTCGACCTTTTCGACATAGTCGCTGCGCACTTTCTGGAACACGTCCATGAATTCGTCGAGCGCCTTGTAGCTCGACGCCTCCCCATCGGCGAGCGCTGCGGTGGTAGCCGGAATGAGCGCAAGCGCCCCGAGCGCAACCGCGCCCTGGAGGAAAGTGGATTTCATGGCTGTCCTAGGAGTGTGCATCAATGCTCCGATATAGGCCGATTCGTGCCGCAACGCAAAAGCGCGCTTCGATGGAGTGTCGCGCGGGATCGATGAGCGTAAGGTTAACCCAGCCCCACCAGCGGCACGATATCCACCGGCCGGCCGTTGCGGCGCAGTTCGACGGTGATATTCGGGCGTTCGGGGCCGGTAATGCCGACCGGTTCGCCTTGGCGCACGGTGTCCCCGACCTGCGCGGTGACGCGGTGCAGGCCGGTGATGAGCGTGGTCCAGCCCTGGCCATGGTCGATGATCAATATCTGGCCATAATCGCGATAGGGACCGGCAAAGGCGATGCGGCCGGCCGTCGGCGCGATCGCCTGCGCGCCGGGTTGCGTCACCAGCGTCAGGCCACGCGAGCGGACGCCGCCGTCATTGACCTCTCCCATGCCGGTGACGAGTTGGCCGATCACCGGCAGGCGATAGGGCGGCGGTCCGCTGGCGGAAGCCTCGCGCTCCGGGGCGGCGGCGCCGGCCTGATCGGGGCGGGCGGGGCGGAGCAGCGGGCCGGACAGGGCGGCCAGCCGCTCGCGTAGATCGCCCGCTTCCTCCAGCCGGTCCATCAGGTCGACGATGTCGCGGGCGCGTTCGCCCAGCGCGAGGGCGCGTTCGCTCTCCATGCCGGCATTGGCGCGATAGTCGCGGGCGGCGACGCGCTTTTGCGCTTCCAATGCGGCAAGGGCGGTTTGCCGGTCCTTGCGGTCGGTTTGCGCCTGGGTGAGGGCGTCGGATGCCTGCTGCGCGGTGGCGCGCAGGGCGCGGCTCTTGTCCAGTTCCTGCCGCAGGCCGGCGGTCCGCTGTTCGATGACGGGCAGCACCTGGCCTAGCACCGCGCGCATATGCACGGCGTCGGCGACCGATCCCGGTTGCACCAGCGCCAAGGTTAGCGGACGGCGGGACATCATCTGGAGCGCGGCGGTCAGGCGGACGACCGGCTCTTGCTTGGCGGCGAGGCGGGCGGCCTGGGCGCGTTGCAGCCGGTTGATGATGGCGATGCGGGCTTGGGCGGCCTGAATATCGGCCTCCGCCTGCTGGATGCGGGCGGCGAGTGCGGCGGCGCGACGGCGGGCCTGTTCGGCTTCGTCGCGGGCGGCGCCGGCCTGCTGGTCGAGGCGGGCGGAGCGGTCGCGTGCCTCGTCCGACTGGCGGCGAGCGTTTTTGAGCGCCTGCTGCTCCTGCGCCAGCGTGGTGCCGGCGGTGCCGGACAGGATGATGGCGCTGTCGTCCGCAGCGGGCAGGCGCGTTGCGGCCAGGGCCAACAGGCCCGTCAGTCCGCTTGCCATGAGGATGCTACGCTTCACCTGGTGCCCTGCCCTCTATCGTCCCTGACTAGGCGGAAATTGCAGGCGGTTCTAGCCTTCGCGATGATAGGGGTGGTTGGCTAGGATGGAGCAGGCGCGCCAGAGCTGTTCGGCCAGCATCGCGCGGGCCATCATATGCGGCCAGGTCATGGCGCCGAAGGCGATCAGCAGGTCGGCGTTCGCCCGGTCGGCATCGTCGAAACCGTCCGCCGCGCCGATCAGGAAGCGGCATTCGCGGCTGCCCGCGTCGCGCCAGCCCTCGATCCGGCGGGCGAAGTCCATGGAGCCGAGCTGCTTGCCCTTTTCATCCAGCATGACCGTCACCGTGCCGGGACCGGCGGGGGGCAGTTTGCCGCCCCGGTCCGGCATTTCGGTGATCTTGTGCGGCATGGTCAATCGCTTGGTATAGCGATCGACCAGCTCGGCTTCGGGCGAGCGCCCGATCTTGCCGCGTGCGATGATGTGGAGGAGCAAACCCTACCCCGTTCATGCTGAGTAGGGGCGCAGCCCCGTATCGAAGCATCCACGCAGTCCTTCGATACGCCGCTTCGACTTCACCTCCGGTGAAGTTTACCCTGAGCGCCTGCTGCAAGCAGGCAGTCGAAGGGCTCGGCAGCTACTCAGGACGAACGGACGGACAGATTCAGGCGTTGCCCGCGACCGGTGCGTCGACGAAGCCCCACATCCGTTCCAGATTGTAGAAGCTGCGCACTTCCGGCTTGAACAGGTGGACGATCACGTCGCCGGCATCGATCAGCACCCAGTCGGCGACCGGCAGGCCTTCGACACGGGCGGAGCGGCCGGTTTCCTTCTTGATCCGTTCGGCCAGATGCTGGGCGATCGCTGCGACCTGACGCGACGAACGGCCGCTGGCGATCACCATATAATCGGCGATGCTGCTCTTGCCTTCCAGCGGGATCGAGATGGTTTCCTGTGCCTGATCGTCGTCGAGCGACTGCATGACGAGGGCATGGAGAGCGGCCACGGAATCGGCGGCGAAGGCCGGATCGTTGGCAGGGGCGAGGTTAGACAATGAAACTCCAATCTAGATGACGTACCGACGCGTGAGCGGATCGCGCGCACACGTTGCTTCATATTCGCGATGCCAGAGGGGGTCCGCCTGCCGCAACAGGGTCGCCGATCTTGGATCAGGGCGAAAGCGCAATAGCACGAGCGCCGGTGGTCTCCAATTCGTCCAGTCTGCACTCTGGCGCGCGGACCGGACGAAGCGCCGCAGCCAGCTCATGGCCACAGAGCCACGGGCGACGCTATCATAGCCCGGACGGGCGATAACGGCAATGGGCATTTGCCGGGCGATGCCGCGCCAATCGCGCCATTGGCCAAATTGCGCCAGATTATCGGCGCCCATCAGCCAGATGAAGCGGTTGCGGGGGTAGCGCAGGGTCAGCGCGCGGAGGGTGTCGACGGTGTAGCGGGTGCGCAGGTGGCGCTCGATCGCGGTGGCGCGAATCGGAGCGCGGCGGGCGATATGCTGAGCTTGCACGAGGCGTGCGGGGAGCGGGGCCATGCCTTTGGTGGGCTTGAGCGGGTTCCCGGGGGACACGAGCCACCACACTTCGTCGAGGCCGAGGGCTTCCTTGGCAAAGAGGGAAATGGCGCGATGGCCGCCATGGGCCGGGTTGAAGGAGCCGCCGAGCAGGCCGATCTTTTTCATGGGTCTGCCATGCCAGCGCGAAGGCTGGGCGGCAATGGGCCGCGGTTGAAGCGGGGTGTGGGCGATAGGAAAAGCGCGCTTAACTTCGCACATTTCCCGCTAATTGCGACATTTACGAAGCGAAGTAGGACATTATCTTACGTGAAAGGCACCCGCCTCGGGGCCACAATCCTGCTATCATGGAAGGTGGGAATAGGACAGCGTGGTGCCACTCAATGCCCCGGCGCGCGTTTCCATTGGCGCCGATAGGGAATGCGGTCCAACTTCTCCATCAGATCGGCAAAGGGACCGTCGGCGACGGATGGCGCCTTGCGAGACGGTGCGATCTTCTCCGTCCTGTCTTCGTGCCGCCGCAATGGGCGACGGAATAATATAGCCTTCCACATAACACTCTCCGGCCCGCGACTGCGATGCGCTGCGTCGCTTCTGCATAAGATACGCGGGGCGGAGAGGCTTGTTCCTGCTTTATTTATTCGGCCGCCGGCAGCGCCTTGGCCTCATCGGCCTGCGCGTCGCGGGCGAGGACGTCGAGCGGCTCCATCGCCTCGATCTCCTTGCCGCCGGTTTCGATGTCGAGGTCGCGGAATTTGCGGCCGGTGGACAGGACGCGGCTTTCGAAGCTGCCGATGAAGCTGTTATAATTGGAAACGGCGCTGTTGAGACCGGAACCGAGGCGCTTCAAATGGGTCGCGGCGACGGACAGGCGTTCATATAGTTCCTTGCCCAATTGGCCGACCTGCTGCGCCTGTTCCTGCATCTTGGCCTGACGCCAATGGCCCGCCAGCGTGCGGGCGAGGGGGAGGAAAGTGGCGGGGCCGCAGATGATGACGCGATTTTTGGCCGCGCGCTCCCACAGGTCCATGTCCGCTTCCAAAGCGGCGGTGACGAAATTGTCGCCCGGCACATACATGATGACGAAGTCGGGCGCCTTGTCGAACTGCTCCCAATAGGCCTTGCGCCCCAGCGCGTCGGCATGGGTGCGCATGGCGCGGGCATGGTCGAGCATATGCGCGTCGCGCAGCGCGGGGTCGACCTGATCCACGGCGTTCAGATAGGCAACGAGCGAGCATTTGACGTCCACCACCATCTGCTGGTCGCCCGGCAGGTTGATGACGAAATCGGGCCGCATCCGGGTTTCAGAGCCATTGGCCTCCACGGCGACCGACACTTCCTCCTTGAAATCCACGAAGGGAGAGAGGCCGGCGGTTTCGATCAGATTCTTGAACTGCTGCTCGCCCCAGCGGCCGCGGGTCTTGGGCGCGGCGCGCAGGGCGTTGACCAGCTTGGCGGTTTCCTCACGCACCTGACCCTGGCCCAGATGGACCTGCTGCACCGCTTCGCGCAGTTCGGCATAGCTGCCGACGCGATCCTTCTCGACGCGGGCAAGGCCCTCCTCATAGCGTTTGAGGGTGGTTTCCACCGGGTTGAGCAGCGTCTTCAATTGCGCTTCGCTCTTCTCGTTTGCCTGGGCGAAGCGCTGGTCGGCGCGGGTGAGGAACTGGGTTTGGGCCTGATCCAGCAGCTTGCCGCCAATCTCGCTGAACTGGGCGGAAAGCTGTTCCTTGGCGTCCCTGAGCGCGGCGATCTGCTGCTCGAAGGCCTGGGTGCGGGCCTGGGTGTCGGATTTGAGCGCGGCCAGTTCGCGCAGCGCCGCCTCGCGGTCGGCCTGAATGGAGTCGATGCGCTGGGCGGCGGCGGCTTGCAGCGCTTCATGCTTTTGCGTGGCGGCGATCTGGATCGCGTCCAGCCGCTGGTCGGCGGCCTGCTGGGCGGTTTCGAGCCGGGCGATCTGGGTGGTGGCCTGATGGACGCGCTCCTGTTCGACCGCCAGTTCGGCGATCGCGCCGTTACGCTGGCTGGTGGCGAGGTCCAGCTTGCCGGCGAGGTCCGCCTTTTCGGCGGCCAGCGGGGCAAGCGCCTTGCCCCGGAGCAGCCAGCCGACGGCGAGGCCGATCAGCAGGGCGATGACGATCAGAAGGGCGGCCAGGCTGTCCATTGTATATCCTTGTCTGGAACGAAACGGGAACCTAGCGGGCGCTGGCGAAGGCCGCAAGAGAGACGGCGCGTTGGACAGTCAAATCGCGGCCTTTGCGTCAGCCCAGCGTGGCGCGGAAGGCGGCCAGTCGTTCGATCGCCCGATCCAGCGTCGCGTCCGTCTTGGCAAAGCAGAGGCGGACGAGATGGGTGGCCGGATCGGTCGGGTAGAAGGCGGAAAGGGGGATGGCCGCAACCCCGGCTTCGTCGATGAGCCGCTCGCAGAAGCTGACGTCGTCCAATGCGATGCCGGATGCCGGCAGATCGATGGAAAGGAACCAGGTCGCGCCGCTGGACAGGACGGCATAGCCGGCCTTTTCGAGGCCAGCCGCCAGCCGGTCGCGCGAGGCCTGATAGGTGGCGCGCTGGTCCACCAGCCAGTCGTCGGGCCAGCCAAGCCCCTCCGCCACCGCCCATTGCAGGTTGGGCGGGGTGGTGAAGGTCAGATATTGATGCGCGCGGGCGAGCAGGGTGGCGAGCGCGGGCGCGGCGCACATCCAGCCGACCTTCCAGCCGGTGACCGAGAAGATCTTCCCCGCCGAGCCGATCTTGACCGTGCGGTCGCGCATGCCGGGAAAGCCGATCAGCGGGCGATGGGGCTGGCCGTCATAGACGGTTTCCTCCCACACCTCGTCGCAGATGGCGGTCAGGTCGTGGGCGACGCACAGGTCGGCGAGCAGCGCCAGTTCTGTCGGCCGCATGACGACGCCGGTCGGATTGACCGGGTTGTTGATCAGCAGGATGCGGGTGCGCGGCGTGATGGCCGCCTCCAGTGCGGCACGGGTGATATGCCATTCGGGCGCCGTCAGCGTGACGATTTTCGGGATGCCGCCTGCGCGCTCCACCAATGGGACATAGGCGTCGTAGAGCGGGGCGAGCATCAGCACCTCGTCACCCGGCCGGACCAGTGCGAGCAGGCTGGCGGACAGGGCCTCGGTCGCGCCGGAGGTGACGATGATGTCCTGCGGGCTGAGGTTGAGCCCCTGATGGCGGGCATAATGACCGGCGAGCGCGGTGCGCAGTTCGATAAGGCCCGGCATGGGCGGATATTGGCTGGATTGATTCAGCAGCGCGGCGGCGGCGGCTTGCAACACGTCGCGCGGGCCGGGGCCTTCGGGGAAACCCTGTCCCAGATTGATCGCGCCCGTTTCCCGCGCGCGGGCGGACATTTTTTCGAAAATGGTGGTCGGCATGTCCCGGTAGACGGGATGGCCAATGGAATGCGCGTCGGTCATGCGTCGGGATGTTCCCGATGGAGGGAGGCGGGTCAAGCGATGATCCCTCATGATAAGGCATGACGGAGGGACCAATGGGCGGATAAGGGCGTTGATCCGATAGGAAGAGGTTTGTGATGATCGGTCGCCTATTCTTGAAGCACCCCCGCGACGTGGGAGAAAGCTATCCCCAGCATATGGGCGTGGCGATGCGCTTCGGCTTTCTGATGGTGCGGTCGGGGCTGGCCTGCATGATCCATGGCATAGTGCCGGCGCTGTTCACGCGGACCGGGAGCGGCATGGTCAAGCGCCTCTATGGCGAGATGCGCGAGCGGCAGCCGGATCTGGAAGAGCAGAAGCCCGCCTATCTCAGCCCGCAATGGCGCCCGGAATATGAGATTTGAGGGGCAAGAAAAAAGCCGCCCTGTGGGGCGGCTTTTTTCTTGGGGTTGCGACCGCTTGCGCGGCCGCATAAACCGGATGACCGTTGTCCGGACGGCGATTTGATCCGATACCCGCGGTCGCTTACGCGACCGAATAAAGCCGGCGAATGTCCCCCGGACATTCGCTATTTCGGCTTTATTCCCACTCGATCGTGCCGGGCGGCTTCGACGTGTAATCATACACCACGCGGTTGATGCCCTTCACCTCATTGATGATGCGGGTCGCGACGCGGCTGAGGAAGGCGGCGTCGAACGGGTAGATGTCGGCGGTCATGCCGTCGGTGGAGGTGACGGCGCGCACGGCGCAGACGCTGTCATAGGTGCGATGATCGCCCATCACGCCCACGGTACGGACCGGGAGCAGAACCGCAAACGCCTGCCAGATCGCGTCGTAGAGGCCCGCGTTGCGGATTTCCTCCAGATAGATGAAGTCCGCCTTGCGCAGGATGTCGCAGCGTTCCTTGGTCACTTCACCGGGGATGCGGATGGCGAGGCCGGGTCCGGGGAAAGGGTGGCGACCGACGAAGATGTCGGGCAGGCCCAGTTCCTTGCCCAGCACGCGCACTTCGTCCTTGAACAATTCGCGTAAGGGTTCGACCAGCTTCATGTTCATGCGTTCGGGCAGGCCGCCGACATTATGGTGCGACTTGATCGTCACCGAAGGCCCGCCGGTGAAGCTGACCGATTCGATGACGTCGGGATAGAGGGTGCCCTGCGCCAGATAATCGGCGCCGCCGATCTTGGCGGCTTCCTCCTCGAACACGGCGATGAATTCGCCGCCGATGAACTTGCGCTTCTTTTCCGGGTCGGTGAGGCCGGCGAGGCCGCCCAGGAAGCGGTCCTCTGCGTTCACATGGACCAGCTTGATGCCATAATGTTCGCGGAACAGGCTGACCACCTGCTCGGCTTCGCCCAGGCGCATCAGGCCATGGTCGACGAACACGCAAGTCAGCTGATCGCCGATCGCTTCGTGGATGAGGACGGCGGCCACGGCGGAATCGACGCCACCCGACAGGCCGCAGATCACCCGGCCTTCGCCCACCTGCGCGCGGATTTCGGCGATCTTGGTCGCGCGGAATTCGGCCATGGTCCAGTCGCCGGCCAGACCACAGACATGGCGGACGAAATTGGCGAGCAGCTTGGCGCCGTCGGGCGTGTGGACGACTTCGGGATGGAATTGGGTGGCGTAGAAGCGCTTGGCTTCGTTCGCGGTGATGGCATAGGGCGCGCCTTCGCTGGTCGCAACGACCTCGAAACCGGGGGCCAGCTGCGTCACCTTGTCGCCATGGCTCATCCAGACCTGGTGATTTTCACCGCTGGTCCACAGGCCGTCGAACAGGGCGCAATCCTTCTTCACCTCAATGAAGGCACGGCCGAATTCGCCGCTCTCGCCGCCTTCGACATTGCCGCCCAGCTGCTGCATCATCGTCTGCTGGCCGTAGCAGATGCCAAGGATCGGAATGCCCGCGTCGAAGAAATGCTGCGGCGCGCGGGGGCTGTCCTCCCACATGACCGAAGAAGGGCCGCCAGAGAGGATGATGCCCTTGGGCTTCATGCGCTCGAATGCTTCGGCCGCGGCGTTGAAGGGGGCGATCTCGGAATAGACGCCGGCTTCGCGGACGCGCCGGGCGATGAGCTGAGTCACCTGGCTGCCGAAGTCCACGATGAGGATGGAATCCTGAAGGGGCAGCGTCATCGAATCGCCTTTATATCGAGCGTGGGAAGGGATTCGCGCCCGGTTAGAGGCCCCGTCCCCATATGTCCAGTTATGCCTTGAAACGCTATGATTGGAATTGGCGCCCCGCCCGCCAGCCGATCAGCGCCGCGCCGGCCAGGATGGCGGCCGCGATCAGGAAAGCGGTGCCGATATAGGGCAGGGTCGGCTTGGGGCCGACGGACAGCGAATAGATTGCGCCGAAGAAGAGCGGGGAAATGACCCCGGCGATCGCGCCGACGCTGTTGTTCGCGCCCTGCAACTGGCCCTGTTCGGATTCGGAGACATGGCGTGTCATCAGCGACTGGATGGTCGGCATGGCCAGGCCCCAGAGCGCGTTGGGGAAGATGGCGGCGATGAAAAGCGTGGCGGTGGCGGCAAGGCCCATGGATGCGATGCCGATCGCGCCGAAGCACAGGCCCACGACCATGGTGGTGCGATCGCCCAGCCGCTTGACCACCGGGCCGACCAGCAACCCCTGCACCCCCATGTCGAGCAGGCCGACCAGCGCGAGCAGGCTGCCCACCTGCCATGCGCTCCAGCCGTAGCGGTCGCCGGCATAGAGGACGAAGATGGCCGAAAAGATATGATGGGCGAAATAGAGCAGGAAATTGCCGACCGCGAGGCTGGAGAGTTCCGGGTGGGATTGCAGCAGCTTGAGCGCCCCGAACGGATTGGCGCGGCGCCAGCTGAAGGCCATGCGCTTTTCGATGCTGAGCGATTCGGGCAGCACGATGAGGCCATAGAGGAAGGCAAGGGCGGAGAGGGCGGCAGCAGCCCAGAAGGGCGCGCGGTGCGATATTTCGCCGAGCAGACCGCCGATCAGCGGTCCGGCGACGAAGCCGGCGCTGAAGGCCGCGCCGATCAGGCCATAGCCCTTCGCCCGGCCCTCCGGCGGGGTGATGTCGGCCATATAGGCGAAGGTGGAGGTGAAGCTGGACGAGGTGACGCCCGCCAGGATGCGGCCCAATGCCAGCCACCAGAGATTGGGCGCCAGCGCCATCAGCACATAGTCAAGCGCGAGGCCGGCGACGGAGATGAGGATCACCGGACGGCGGCCGAACCGGTCGGACAGGGAACCGATCAGGGGTGAGCAGATGAATTGCATGCCCGCCCAGAGCGCGACGAAAAGACCATTCCACATACCCGCCGCAGCATCCGAGCCGGACAGCGTCTCGATGAGCTGCGGCAGGACCGGGATGACGATCCCCATCGACATGACGTCGAGCAGCGCCGTGATGAGGATGAAGATGATCGCAGCGGTGCGACGCGGGGAGGCAGGTGCGGTCATGGCGGTTGGCCTAACCGGCCATGACCGCCATGCCAAGCGGGATGCGTGTTACCGTGCCACCAGATCGCGGCTGATGTAGACGTTCGCCACGCGGCCGTTCTTCATGGCGCAGGTGAAGCGGCGGCTGGTGCCGTCATTGGCGCGATAGCTGGTGCGGCTTTCGACATAGCCGTCAATATTATAGCCGTCCGCCGTGGCGATGGGCGTTTCCATGTGGCGCACTTCGGCATAGCCGCCATGGTCCTGTTCCGCTTCGTCGCGGGCGGCAACGGCGCAGGCGTCGGTCATGGCGTCGTCGGGGCCGTTGGTGCCCGCCACGTCGGAGAAGTCGGCGTCGTCTCGCGGGCGCGGGTCGTTGCGGACGTCGCTGCCATAGTCGGTGCCGGTGCGGGGTGGGGGTGCGTCATATTCGCCGCCGGTGTTGGGATCGCGGACCTTCTTGTCCTTCGACATGGAATTGGCGACGATGGCGACCGCGCCGATGATGGCGGCGACGCCGATCGCATCGCCCACGCCGAATCCGTCGCCGCGCCGATGATGCCGGTCCCAGCCGCCCTGATGGCCCCAGCCATTGCCGTAACCCCCACCATAACCATAGCGCGGGCGGGCCTCGGCCGCGCTGACGCTACCCAGCAGCAGTCCTGCGCCGACCATTGCGCCTGTCATCCAGCGGGTCTTGGGTCCGATCATTGTCCTACGCCTCCTGCGATGAAGAGAGGCATAGACGAGGTAGGCTGTCGGGAGGGTGAACGGGGGAGCATTGCATGATGCCCAATGGCAAATCGCCATGAAGCTAATTGATATGGAGCGTTCCCCGGCGCAGGCCGGGGTCCAGCTCAGGGCGTAGAACTGGACCCCGGCCTGCGCCGGGGAACGCAAAGCCCTAAGTTCACGTCATTGCTTGCTGATATGATACACTTTCCCTCGCAGGGGAGGATCATCAGTTCGGTTTTGCCCTGATCTTCAGTCCCGTGAAGTAAGCCGCTAAGCTGTAGCTGTCGGCATATTCCTCGATCAGCTTGTCGACCGGCTTGCCGGAGCCATGGCCGGCGCGGGTTTCGACGCGGAGCAGGCGGGGGCGGGCGCCGAGGTCGGCGGCCTGGAGCGCGGCGGCATATTTGAAGCTATGGGCGGGGACCACCCGGTCGTCGGTGTCGGCGGTGGAGACGAGGATGGCGGGATAGGCCTTGCCGCCCAAGATGTTGTGATAGGGGGAGTAGCCGTAGAGCAGCGGGAAATCGGTCGCTTTTTCGGGCGATCCATAGTCGTCGACCCAGTAGCGGCCCGCCGTGAAGCGATCGAAGCGCAGCATGTCCATGACGCCCACGGCCGGCAGGGCGGCGGCGAACAGGTCGGGGCGCTGGTTGACGACCGCGCCGACCAGAAGGCCGCCATTGGAGCGCCCCTCGATCGCAAGGCCGTCCTTGGTCGTGAAGCCATTGGCCTTCAGATATTCGGCCGCCGCGATGAAATCGTCGAACACATTCTGCTTGTTCGCGCCGCGTCCGGCCTCATGCCAGGCCTTGCCATATTCGCCGCCGCCGCGAAGATTGGCGATGGCATAGACGCCGCCCTGTTCCAGCCAGGCCATGCGCGTGGCCGAATAGCCGGGCGTGAGGCTGATGTTGAAGCCGCCATAGCCGTAGAGGATGGTCGGCGCGGCGATGGCGCTGTCGGCCAGCGTCTTGCGCCGGATGACCGTCATCGGGATCAGCGTGCCGTCCCTGGACGGGTAGAGCCGCTGTTCGACGCCGAAATCGTCCGGGTTGAAGGGCAGGTCTGGCTGGGCGAACAACTCGCTCTTCAGGCTGGTCGTGTCGAAGCGATAGATGCTGGCCGGGGTGACGAAGCCGGAGAAGCTGAAAAAGGTTTCGGGATCGCCATCCCGCCCGCCAAAGCCGGCCGCCGTGCCCATGCCGGGGAGCGGCACGTCCGTCACCTTGCGCCCGTCCAGCTCGACCAGTTCGGCGACGGTTTGCGCATCGCTCATATAGGCCAGGATCATGCGGTTGCCGACCAGCGAGCCGCCGGCCAGCGTTTCGGGGCGCTCGCCGACCACTTCCTTGGGCCGACTGCGTGGGCGGGTAGCGTCCAGCGTCACCACCCGCATATGGGCGGCATGATCGTCGGTCAGGAAATAGAGGCTGGCGCCCCGGCTGCCGATCAGGCGCCAGTCATGGGCCGGGCCCTTGACCAGCAGGCGCGGCTTGACCGGGCCGCCGGTCAGTTCGGCGACATGGAGTTCGCGGCGTGGATCTATGCCCTGGAAGCTGCTGATCAGCAGCCAGCGGCCGTCGCTCGTCACCTGCGCCTGATGGCTGAGTGCGGGGCGGTCGGGCGTGTCGTAGATCAGCTGGTCCTGCGCCTGATCCGTGCCGACGCGGTGGTAATAGAGCTGCTGGTTCTGGTTCGCCGATTGATAGGCCTCGCCATCCTGCGGCGCGGCGAAGCGGGAGTAGAAGAAGCCCTCTGCCCGGCCGTCCCAGGCGATCTGGGAGAATTTCACCCACTCGACCCGGTCGTCCAGCGGCTTGCCGCTGTCGACGTCGATCAGTTGGAGCGTGCGCCAGTCGCTGCCCGCCTCTTGCACGGCATAGGCGAGAGTGCGGCCATCGGGGGAGGGCACCCATTCGGCAAGCGCGCTGGCGCCGTCCTTCGCCCAGCCATTGGGGTCGAGCAGCAGCCGTTGTTTGCCGGCCAGCCCTTCGCGGACATAGAGCGGGGTCTGGTTTTCCAGGCCCCGGTTATAGCCGTAGAAATAGCGGCCGCCGGCCTTGCGCGGGACGGTGAAGCGGCCATGCGACAGCAGCGCCTGTATCCGGCCCTTGAGCGCGTCGCGACCGGGCAGGTCGTCCAGATAGCGGCGGGTGAGGCTGTTTTCCCGATCGACCCAGTCGCGGACCGCAGGATCGGCGCGCAGGTCGTTTTCCAGCCAGCGATAGGGATCGGCGACCTTCACGCCGAAATGATCCTCGACCAGGTCCAGCCGTTTCGTGACGGGGTAGCGTAGCGTCGCGTCGCCCGCATCGATGGCGGCGCCCTCCGGCCCGGCAAGCGCAGGGACCGCCGCAAGCAGCAGCGGCAGGATCAGGGCAGCGGCGCGCATCCTCTCTTTCGACTCTTCTTTCCAAACGACAACAGGCCGTGGCTCCTAGAGAGCCACGGCCTGTCGGTAAAGCATTAGTCCTTTTCGCATTCTGCGAGCCGTTGGCTGTTCCAGCCGACTTCAGAATGCTCCGGTCCTGCAGAACAGGACCGGTTAGATCAGGCTTCTTCCAGCTCGTCGCTGCTGAAGACCGGACCGGAGTCCTGGCCCTTGGCATCGACGTCGCGGTCGACCAGCTCGATGATCGCCATCGGCGCCGCGTCCGAGGCGCGGAAACCGGCCTTGATCACGCGGGTATAGCCGCCGTTGCGGTCCTTGTAACGCTCGGCCAGGATGTCGAACAGCTTGATCAGCTGTGCGTCGTCCTTCAGGCGGGCGTCGGCCAGACGACGGTTGGACAGGCCACCCTTTTTGGCGAGGGTGATCAGCTTTTCGACGTAGGGACGCAGTTCCTTGGCCTTGGCAGTGCCGGTCAGGATCTGCTCATGCTTGATCAGCGAGGCGGCGAGGTTGCGAAGCAGGGCGGTACGATGACCGGTGCTGCGCTGAAGCTTACGATGACCAACTTTATGACGCATGTTTCATTCCTTCGTTCGTTAAGGGGCCGTTTGAGGTACCCCAGACCAGGCGGTGTTTGCGGGGACCGCCCCGTGCCCCATCAAGGAACCGGGCCGGAACATCTGTCCCGGCCCCGTACCTTTTTAGCCCAGCAGCTCTTGTTCGAGCTTCTTGGCCATTTCTTCGATATTCTCCGGCGGCCAGCCGGGGATGTCCATGCCCAGGCGCAGGCCCATGGACGACAGCACTTCCTTGATTTCGTTCAGCGACTTGCGGCCGAAATTGGGGGTGCGCAGCATCTCGGCTTCGGTCTTCTGGACCAGATCGCCGATATAGATGATGTTGTCGTTCTTGAGGCAGTTGGCCGAGCGGACCGACAGTTCCAGTTCGTCCACCTTCTTGAGAAGATAGCGGTTGATCTGGTTCGTGTCGCTTTCGCCTTCCGACGCGGCGGCGGCGGTGTGACCCGCAGCAGGAGCGGCGGCAGGCAGCGCGTCTTCGAAGTGGACGAACAGCTGGAGCTGGTCCTGAAGGATGCGGGCGGCATAGGCCACTGCATCTTCCGGCGTCACGGTGCCGTCGGTTTCGAGCGTCAGCGACAGCTTGTCATAGTCCAGTTCCTGGCCGACGCGGGTGTTGTCCACCTTGTAGGCGACCTGGCGGACCGGCGAGTAGAGCGCGTCGATCGGGATAAGGCCGATCGGTGCGTCTGCCGGACGGTTGGCGACGGCGGGGACATAGCCCTTGCCGACGTCAGCGGTCAGTTCCATGTTGAGCGTCGCGCCCTGGTCCAGATGGCAGATGATCAGGTCCGGGTTCATCACTTCGATGTCGCCGACAACGCTGATGTCGCCAGCCTTGACCACGGCCGGGCCGGTGGCGGACAGCTGAAGACGCTTGGGGCCTTCGCCTTCCATGCGCAGCGCGACCTGCTTGATGTTCAGGACGATGTCGGTGACGTCTTCACGCACGCCGGCGAGCGACGAGAATTCGTGCAGGACGTTCTCGATCTTGATCGAGGTGACCGCCGCGCCCTGAAGCGAGGACAGAAGAACCCGACGCAGCGCGTTGCCGAGCGTCAGGCCGAAGCCGCGCTCCAGCGGTTCGGCAACGAAGGTCGCCTTACGCTTGCCGTCGCCCGACGCCTTGATCTCAAGGCTGCTGGGCTTCTTCAATTCCTGCCAGTTCTTCATGTTGACAGTCATGTATTTCCCCTGGGGATGGGCCGAAACGCTTGTGAAATCCTGCACCCGACAGGACGTTTCGGCGATGCAAACGGGTAAACGGGCGACGCGTCCGCCGCCCGCATGTCATGCAGCGCTGCGTTTAGACGCGGCGACGCTTGGACGGACGCACGCCATTGTGCGGGATCGGCGTGACGTCGCGGATCGAGGTGATGTGGAAGCCAACGGCCTGCAGCGCGCGCAGAGCCGATTCACGGCCCGAACCCGGACCCTTGACTTCGACTTCCAGGGTACGGACGCCATGTTCGGCGGCCTTGCGGCCGGCGTCTTCGGCGCACACCTGAGCGGCGTACGGGGTCGACTTGCGGCTGCCCTTGAAGCCCATCATGCCGGCCGAGGACCACGAAATCGCGTTGCCCTGTGCGTCGGTGATGGTCACCATGGTGTTGTTGAAGCTGGCGTTGACGTGCGCGACGCCGGCCGAGATGTTTTTGCGTTCGCGGCGCTTAATGCGCTGGGGTTCGCGTGCCATTTTGCTCTTATCCTACTGAAATCGTTCAAAAGTAGAAGTCGTCGGAGGGTCATGCCGAAGCGATGACCCTCAACGATTACTTCTTCTTGCCAGCGATCGGCTTCGCCTTGCCCTTGCGGGTGCGCGCATTGGTGTGCGTGCGCTGACCGCGGACCGGCAGGCCCTTGCGATGACGCAGGCCGCGATAGCAGGCCAGATCCATCAGGCGCTTGATGTTCATCGCGGTGTCGCGACGCAGATCGCCTTCCACGGTCAGGTCGGCGTCGATCGTTTCACGGATCTGGAGCACTTCGGCGTCCGAAAGATCCTGCACGCGACGGCTGTGGTCGATGCCCAGCTTGTCGGCGATATCGACGGCCGTCTTGCGACCGATACCGTGAATGTAGGTGAGCGCGATGATCACGCGCTTGTTGGTCGGGATATTTACACCCGCAATACGTGCCATGGTAATAGTTTCTCCTGCTCCACAGGGCGGCTTGCGCTACCCTATCTCAAAGCGTCCGAGCCGGATTTCCCTGGCGAGGAAAAGCGGCCAATTACAAGACCCCTAGACGCACAAAAGACGGCCAGTGCCAAAAGCACCGCCGCTCGCCGCATGTAGGGGAAGGGGGCCTTTAGCGATTCGGTGGAAAATAGTCAATTGCCGTGCGGCCGGACGCAAGGGTTTGGCGCTTCGCCCCTTTTCCGGTTGAGTGGGGGGACGGGGTCCGGCATGGAAGGGGGATGCGTGCCATTCCCTCTTTTGTCGTCTTCCTCCCCTCGCTGGTGCTGCTGGCGTCTTGCGTCGGTCCCGGTTCCGGTCCGGCGCGTCCGGTCCCGGCGCCGACCCCTGCGCCCGCGCGGCCGGGTCCGGCCCCGGTGCCGCCGGCCCAGCCCGCACCTGTGACGACGGAGTGGCAATATCGTCCGGCGACGCTGGGCAACTGGAGCTATCGCGCAGAAGCGGCAGGCGCCGTGGCGGTCTTCGGGACGAGCGCTGCCGATCCGCGTCTGACCCTGCGCTGCGACCGGGCGAGCCGGCGGGTCAGCCTGGCCCGTGCCGGCGCTGGCGGCGCGAGCGCGATCATCGTGCGCACCAGCTATGGCGCGACCAGCTGGCCGGCAGCGGTGTCGAGCGGTGCGGTACCACAGACCGTCGCCTTCCGCGCGGCATCGGACACGGTGCTGGATCAGCTTGCCTATAGCCGGGGCAAGTTTGCGGTCGAGGTGGCCGGGCAGGAGGCGCTGATCGTGCCCGCCTGGGCCGAGGTGTCGCGGGTGATCGAGGATTGCCGCGGCTGACCCGTGCGGCGCGTTTCAGGCCGAAACGCGGACGGGAAAGTATGATTCGAAAAAAGAAAATTACAAGTCTTGATCCTGCGCCCCGTCTGATTCACAGTCCGTCTCGTGGCCGATCAGAGGTTACAAGCGAAGTCGGTCACGCGGGCTTCAACATAGCGAAAGGAGGTGATCCGATGTCTCATGGTTCAGCAATGGGGTCGGTTCAGTCCATTCGGGAAACGCGCCGCTGAGCGACGCCTTTAGCGTCGATCCATCACCTGCAAGCATCAAGAGCGCCGACACACAGGCCGTGTCTGCGGGTGAGCGATAGCGCGATCAACCGTTTTCCTTGGGCGGTGCTTCCGGCCGCTGACCATGTCAATGATGGGCCGTCGGGGCGCAAGCACCCGGCGGCCCCTCTCATGCGTGGGGCATGGTGCAAAAGAGTGGAGATGATGGGGGCGGACGACACGCGTTCTTGCTGTCCCTGAATTGTCGTGCATGCGAACGCAGGGCCGGGCAATGGCCTTCATTCCACCAACCTGTCTGGCGGAGCGTGGCAGGCGGCCTCACGGCAATGGGCGACCGCGCGGCATGACTCAGCCTTGTCTTTACGGGTTGATGCCTCGAACGCCCGATATAATGGCTTTTGTCGCTATGCAGAGGTCGCCGGTGAAGCTTGTGCCCGGCGCCATCTGAAATGCGGGGCGCTGTCCCGGCCTTCTCTCGCGATGCAGCGCTATTGTCTGCAAGGCGTGGATGATGCCGCCTTGTTCATACCATATCACCCAGTAATTTCCGCTGTGATAAGCCCGAATGAATCGTCGTTGCGGAACCGTGCCTTCAACGACGTCGGTGCTGTTGAAGGGCTCACCAACGTCGGCCATCCCGTATCCGTCGTGAAAGAAGCGGGCCAGTTCAGCCGACACTGCGTCGGGCAGCGCCTTGATCGAATGGACGAGTGTTGCGCCATTGCCCGGTTCGCACGGGGGAAGGACGGGCATGTCTGGCTGATTGCGCTCCTTCCATGCTCTGGACGGGACAGGGGCCGTTTGAACCATTGCAAGCAAGATGGTGGCGATCATCCGGCATCCTCCACTGGTCAAGGGCTGGCAATCTAGGGCCGCTGGTTTCGATTGCAATGCAGCATGTTGTACGCCGTGCCGCCGGTGTGCGACCTGCCATATATAAAAAGGCGGGCCTGCATGTGCGCTTGCAGGCCCGCCAGGCATGATGCGGTCCGGAACCGGTAAGAGGGGCACCGACTCCGCTCCTTCTTAGGTTATACGATGGCGGGCGGGATGGTCGATCCGACCTGCCGTCGCGCCTACCCCCGCATCGTGCCTGTCTCCATGTAACGCTGGTGCCAGGCGAATGCTTCGCCCGGCAGCATCGGCGATTGCAGGCCGAAACTGCCCTTTTGCGCCCGCGCATAATAATCCGCCAGCATCGGCCGGTAATCGGGATGGGCGCAGCGGGCGATGATCTGCGTCGCGCGCTGGCGCGGGGCGAGGCCGCGCAGGTCGGCAATACCCTGTTCGGTGACGATGACCTGCACATCCTGATTGATATGATCGACATGGCTGCAATGCGGCACGATGGCGGAAATCTTGCCGCCCTTGGCGGTCGAGGGGGTCATGAAGATCGACAGATAGGCGTTGCGCGCAAAGTCGCCCGATCCGCCGATGCCGTTCTGAATGCGCGATCCCATCAGGTGCGTGCTGTTGACGTTGCCGTAAATGTCCGCTTCGATCAGGCCGTTCATCGCGATGCAGCCCAGCCGCCGGACCAGTTCGGGATGGTTGCTGATCTCCTGCGGGCGCAGCAGCATCTTGTCGCGATAGCGGCCCATATCGGCATTGAGCCGGGTGGCGGCCTCCGGGCTGAGGGAGAAGGCGGTGGCGCTCGCCATGCGCAGCTTGCCGGAATCCAGCAGGTCCAGCATGCCGTCCTGAATCACTTCGGTGTAAGCGACCATGTCGTGGAAGGGCGCGTCGATCAGGCCGGTCAGCACCGCATTGGCGATATTGCCGACGCCCGATTGCAGCGGAAGGAGCGAGGCGGGCAGGCGGCCCTGACGCACTTCATGGCTGAGGAAATCGAGCAGATGACCGGCGATCGCATGGGCCGTCGCATCCGGCGGGGAGAAGGGGGCGTTGCGGTCCGGCGCGTCGGTTTCGACCACCGCGATCACCTTGGCGGGGTCGCAGCGGAAGGTCGGCTGGCCGATGCGCTGGTCGGCGCGGATCAGCGGAATGGGCTGGCGATGGGGCGGCAGGGCGGTGCCGTAATAAATGTCGTGCATCCCCTCCAACGCGGGATTCTGCCAGCTGTTGACCTCCAGGATCACGCCCTTGGCCCGATCGATCCAGGTCTTGTTGTTGCCGACCGAGGCGGAGGGGATGAGGTCGCCATCGGCGGTGATGCCGGTGACTTCCACGACAGCGACGTCGAGTTCGCCCAGAAAGCCTTGCCACGCCATCGGCGCGACCTGGCTCAGATGCATGTCGAAATAATGCATCTGCCCGGCGTTGATCCGTTCGCGGGCGATGGGATCGCTGTTGTAAGGGAGGCGATATTCGATGCCGTCCGCCTTCGCCAATGCGCCGTCCAGTTCGGGGCCGGTCGATGCGCCGGTCCAGATCTTTACGCGAAAGGAATCGCCGGCGGCATGGGCGGTGGTGATGCGGTCGGCCAGCGCCAGCGGCACCGCCTTGGGATAGCCCGATCCGGTAAAGCCGCTCATCCCCACGGTCATGCCGTCATGGATCAGCGCGGCGGCCTCTGCGGCGGACCGGCTTTTGGCGGCCAGCCCGGTGTGAGCGATACGGTTTACGGACATCCTCTCATCCTCCTTCCGCCCGTTGTGTTGCTGTAGCAATTGGGCGTGGCGATGCAGGTGTGGCCTTTTGGTTCCCGGGACAATAAGGATCGGCCGCACAATATTTGTGCGTGAGTCGTGCATATGTCCGATCTGTTGATCGCGTTGCGAACATTTATCCGACTGGTCGAAGTACCCAGCTTTTCGCGCGTGGCGAGGGAAATCCATGCCAGCCACACGACCGTTGCCCGGCGGCTGGACCTGGTGGAGGCGCATTTTGGCGTGCGGCTATTTCATCGCACGACCCGGCGGCTGGTGCCGACGGCGGACGCCGACCAGCTGCTGGTCCATGCCCGGACCATGCTGGATGCGCTCGACCTGGCGGAGGCGGATTTCGGGCCGGAGCGGGACCAGCCGCATGGTCTGGTACGGATCGGGCTGACGACGGCGCTGGGCCTCCATTATGTGGAGCGGTTGGGGGAATTGGCGCGGCGCTATCCCGGCTTGCAGATCGACTGCGCCATGACCGATTGGCAGCGCGACGTGGTGGAGGACCGGCTGGACCTGGCGGTGCGGGTCGGACCGATCGGCGACGATAGTCTGGTCGCGCATCCGCTGGGGCGGTTGGCGCGGCGGCTGGTGGCGCATCCCGCCTATCTGGCCGCGCATGGCGTGCCGGCGTCGGCCGACGCGCTGACGGGGCATCAGTGCATCGCCTACGCCTATGGCGACATGCCCGCGCGCTGGACGATCGACGGGCGGGAACGGCTGGTGAAGGGGCTGGTCCGGTCGGACAATAGCGAGGCGGTGCATCGTGCGGCGTTGAGCGGCCTTGGCATCGCGTTGCTGCCGGCGATCCGGGTGGCGGGGGACATGGCTGCGGGGCGACTGGTCCCGGTGTTGCCGGACAGCGTCATCGCCCCGCTGGATATTTTCGCGGTGCACCCATCGCGCCGTCGCCTGCCGCCCCGCGCCCGGATCGTGCTGGACTTCATCAAGGCGCATTTCCCGGTATGAACCGGCAATCTGGACTTGCGTTCATCGCGCCGTCTTGATCCTCTGCGATCATGGTCCCTTATCGTGAAGGAGCATCGACATGTCCCGCGTCCCTTTGCTTGCCCTGATATCGTGCCTTCTGGCTCCACCTGCTCTGGCGGAGACACCAACCGATGTTCGCGATCTGGTAGGCGCGAAGGGTGCGGGCGGCCAGACGCAATTGCAGGCGCGGGGCTATCGGTTCGTGCGTGTGCAAAGCGGCGACGATCGCAAATGGAGCTATTGGTGGCACGCCGAGCGGCATCAATGTCTGAGCGTGGTGACCTTCGACGGCCGATATCAATCCATCGTCGCGACCCCTGCGCCCGATTGCGAGCAGGCGGCGCCGGCGCACCAGGATGGCGGCTATCATCCCGATCTGGGTCATGCCGGCGCACGGCCGCAACGGAGCGACCCCAGCATGGTCGTAGCCGGGGAGGGCGCAGCGATGGTCGATGGGCGCGCGATAGAGCTGGGCCTGGTCTGTTTTGGCGATGGCCAGCGCCCGACCGTGGCCAATAATCCCGGCTGGACCTGGGACCATGATCGCAAACGCTATGTCTATGACAATCGCGTCGAATTGTCGGCGCAGCAGTTCGATGCGTCGGTGATGCTGCAATTCTGGCCGGGCGGCGGGCGGATCAAGCTGCCGCGCAAGCTGGTGCCGCCGATTCATTCGCGCGGCAGCGAGGATGGCTGGTGGGATATCTATAATGTCTCCATGCAGCCGGACCGGATCAGCGGCGAATATCGGCTGAACGGCCTGAACAAGCCGCGCCTGACGGTCGATCGGATTGGCGGCCGGATCAGCATAGCGGGGACCGGCGACTATGGGTTTCGCGGGCTGTGCGACACGGTGGACGCGGCGGCGCATCGCCGCTTCTGATGCAGGCCGGGCGGAGGGGCTGCGTCCTCCGCCCGGTCGTGCCTAGCGTTCCGCGCCCTTCGCCTTCCCCCAGGCGCGCGCAGCGGTATAGCCCAGATAGCCGGTGCCGAAGAGCGCATAGAGCGGTTCGGGCAGGGCGTTCAGATAGGCGCGCATCCCGGCCGTGATCGCCGCCGCCATGTCTGGCCGCACCCCGGCGATCAGCCCCATGGGCAGCGACCAGAGTAACAGCGCGTACATGACATAGAGGAAGGCGGGACGGGCCCGCCGCGTCCAGATGTCGGCCGATTCGGCATCGCTATCCTGTTGCATGAAGCGTCTCCATTAACCGATCCGGTTGGCGAGCCAGCCATAGAGGAAGGCTTCGTTCGCCGGACGCTGTTCCGCCAGCGCGACATAGCGTTCGCCTTGAAGCGCTTCGAGCGCCTTGAGCAGTATCTTGTCCCCGCTCGCGCCGCGCAGGGCGCGAAAGGCGGTCAATGCCGCGAAGGTGCGTGCGCCGGCCTGACGATCCACCTTGAGGTCGGGATAATCCTTCTGGTTGCGATTGAGGGCGTTCAGCGCGCGCTGCAGAAAGCCGGTCGCGGTCGCGACGCCCATGTTGATGCCGGTGTCGAACAGTTCGGCGGCGATCGGCCAGCTCATTTCGGCGATGAAGGCGTAGCCTGGCCGTTCCCAGTAAAGGCGGCGGTAGATGGCTTCCGCGACGCTGCGCGGCAGCAGCTTCATATCGCCCATATAGCCGTTGGCGCGGGCGACCTTCAGGGTGATGCCCATATTGGTGGGGCCGCCGCGGTCGGCGGGATGATCGCTGTAACCGCCTTCGCGGGCGATGACCTCTTCGATCAGGTCGTGAATGTCCATGGGTCGCCTCCATATCGGGAATGAGGCGAATCATTTATCCCATATGGTTCGCTGTAGGACAGGCATTTTTGCCCGAACCACTGAGACACATGATGACGGAAAGGATATTGCTGAAAACAGCGGATCCCGCGCTTGCGCTCGGGATATTTTCCCGCGTCCGTCCCCCGGGCGGCCGCTATTTCGGAAAATCTTGGTCGGGACGAGAGGATTCGAACCTCCGACCCCCACACCCCCAGTGTGATGCGCTACCAGGCTGCGCTACGTCCCGACCGGAGGGCGCCCAATAGGGGGCGGAAAAGAAAAGCGCAAGCGCTCAATCGCACCTCTTTTCACACTTTGCCCGAATCCCTAATCATATTGCCTCTTGCCCCCCATCTATGTTAGCCGCCCGCCCTTGATCCGTGCATGCCGACAGGGCGTGTGCGACCGATAGAGACAAGGCAGTCCCACCCATGTTCATTACCCCAGCCTTTGCCCAGACCGCGGGCGGGCAAGCCTCCGGCGCCGGAATCCTGGTGCAGATGGCGCCGCTGGTCCTGATCTTCGTGGTCTTCTATTTCCTGCTGATCCGTCCGCAGCAAAAGAAGATGAAGGAGCATAAGGCCAAGATCGACGCCGTGAAGAAGGGCGATCAGGTCATCACCGGTGGCGGCCTGGTCGGCAAGGTCGTGCGCGTGGACGACATCTACGCGGACATCGAACTGGCACCGGGCATGAAGGTCAAGGCGGTCAAGTCGACCCTGACCGAAGTGATCGACCCGACCGCCGCCAAGCCTGCGAACGACTGAGTCCCTCCATGCTGAACTTCTCGCGCTGGGCGATCGCCGCGATCATCCTGCCGCTGGCGATCGGCGTCTTGTGCGCCATCCCCAGCTTCCTGCCCGACGCCACCGTCGCGCACCTGCCCCGCTTCATGCAGACGCGCGTGAATCTTGGCCTCGACCTGTCGGGCGGCAGCCATCTGCTGCTCGAAGCGTCGACCCAGGATGTCGCCAAGCAGCGCCTGACCAACATGGAAGAGCAGGTTCGCACCGAGTTGCGCCGGGGCGATCCCAAGATCGCGATCGGTGACATTTCGAGCCGCGACGGGAAGCTCAGCTTCATGGTCCGCGAGCCGAGCCAGGTGGACGCCGCCGTCGAGCGCATCCGCCCGTTGACGCAGGGTGCGGGCCTGACCGGCCAGCGCGACTTCAATGTCGAGGTGGTGAACAGCTCCACCATCACCATCACGCCGACCGATGCCGGCATCAAGAATGCGGTCAAGAGCGCGATGGAGGTGTCTACCGAAGTCATCCGCCGCCGCATCGACGAAATGGGTACGCGCGAACCCACGATCCAGCAGCAGGGCGACAATCGTATCGTCGTGCAGGTGCCGGGGCTGCAAGATCCCAAGGCGCTGAAGGCGCTGCTGGGCCAGACCGCCAAGCTGGAATTCAAGCTGGTCGATACGACCGCCAACCCGGCCGAAGTGGCACAGGGCCGTGCGCCGGTAGGCAGCGAAGTGCTGCCCTATGTCAACAACCCGTCGGGCGTGCCGTTCATCGCGGTCAAGCGTCAGGTGATGGTGTCGGGCGAGGATCTGAGCGACGCGACCCAGGGTTATGACCAGAGCAACCAGGCGATCGTCAACATCCGTTTCAACAGTTCGGGTGGCCGCAAATTCGGACAGGTGACGTCGCAGAACGTCAACCGCCCCTTCGCCATCATCCTGGACGGCAAGGTGCTGTCGGCGCCCAATATCAACGAGCCGATCCTGGGCGGCAGTGCGCAGGTCAGCGGCAGCTTCACCGTGGAAAGCGCCAACCAGCTCGCCATCGCGCTGCGCTCGGGCAAGCTGCCCGTCAATTTCGTCGTCGTGGAAGAGCGCACCGTCGGGCCGGGCCTGGGCGCCGACTCGATCCGCGCGGGCCTGATCGCTTCGGTGGTCGCCGTGGTCGCCGTGGCTGTGTTCATGTTCGTGAGCTATGGCCGCTTCGGCATGTATGCGAACCTGGCCGTCGCCATCAACGTGCTGGTCATTCTGGGCGTGATGGGCATGCTGGGCGCTACGCTGACATTGCCCGGTATCGCCGGTTTCGTGCTGACCATCGGTACGGCCGTCGACGCGAACGTGCTGATCTACGAACGTATCCGCGAGGAACGGCGGCGTGGACGCAATGTCGTGGCGTCGATCGAACATGGTTACAAGGAAGCCAGCCGCACCATTTTCGAGGCGAACGTGACCCACGCCATCGCTGGCGGCATCATGCTCGCGCTCGGCTCCGGGCCGGTCAAGGGCTTCGCCATCGTGCTGCTGATCGGCATCGCGACCAGCGTGTTCACCGCCGTCACCTTCACCCGCATGGTCGTCGCGAACTGGGTGCGCCGCACCCGTCCGACCGACATTCATATTTAAGAGGGGCGGGAGGATACACCCATGAAACTTCTCAAGCTCGTCCCCGACAACACCAATATCGGCTTCGTCGCCGTGCGGAAATGGGCCTTTGCCCTCACTGCGCTGCTGACGGTGCTGGCGGTCGGCGCGACCCTGCACAAGGGCCTGAACCTTGGCGTCGATTTCGTCGGCGGCCTGATGATCGAGGCGAAATTCCCGCAGGCGGTGGAAACCGACAAGGTGCGCTCCACCATCGGATCGCTGGGCGTGGGCGAAAGCTCGCTCCAGCAGTTCGGCGATCCCAAGACGGTGCAGATCCGCCTGCCGCTGCCCGAACAGGGCGGTGCCGGTGCGGCCAATGCCGTCGTGGAAAAGACCCGCAAGGCGATGGTTGCCGAATTCCCCGGCGTCACCTTCTCCCGCTACGACACGGTGTCGGGCAAGGTGTCGGGTGAGCTGATCCAGAATGGCGTTCTGGCCGTCGTGCTGGCGATCCTGGGCATCGCGGTGTTCAGCTGGTTCCGGTACGAATGGCAGTTCGGCGTGTCGACCTTCGTCGCGATCGTCCACGACGTGCTGATGACGCTGGGCTTCTTTGCCATCACCCAGCTGGAATTCGACCTCAACATCATCGCGGCCGTGCTGACGATCGTGGGCTATTCGATCAACGACAAGATGGTGATCGACGACCGTATCCGCGAAAATATGCGCAAATATCGCAAGATGGACATGAAGTCGCTGATCGACCTGTCTGTCAACGAAACGCTGCCGCGCACGGTGATGACGTCGGTGACGATCCTGCTGGCGCTGGGGGCGCTTCTGTTGCTGGGTGGCCATGTGCTGCGCGGCTTCACCGCCGCCATGATGCTGGGCATTATCGTGGGCACTTACTCGTCGGTCTATGTGTCGTCTTCGCTCCTCATCTCGCTGGGCCTTAGCCCGCAGACGTCGGAGAAGAAGGCAGCCAAGAAGGGCGACTATGCCGGTACCGCCGAGCGGGTCGGCCCCCGCGACGACGGGGCCAAGCCCTGAGCGATTCCGGGATAAAGCTCCGCCGCGACGATAGCGGGCAGGGGCCGATCGTCACCGGCTTTCAGGGCCGGGGCTTCCGGGTGCGCGACGATGTGTTTCCCGGCGGCCTGCTGCTCAGTCCGGTGCGGGCGCTGGCCTGGGCCGATGCGCCGACGTCAGTCGATGCACTGACGATCGAGGCGCTGGGCGACCTGTTTGGCACCGATCCCCGACCGGAATTTCTGTTGCTGGGCACCGGCGCGGGATTGCGCCAGCCGCCGCGTCCCTTCGCCCGCGCGGTCGAGGCGTTGGGGCTGGGCGTGGAGGCGATGGACAGCCGCGCCGCCGCCCGCGCCTGGGGCGTATTGCGCGCCGAAGAGCGGCAGATCGTGGCGGCTTTGCTGCCGCTGTAACGCAGGTGCGGCTGTTACGACGCTGTTCCCTGGCGCAAGCCGGGGTCCAGTATTCAAGGTCTGATCTGGACCCCGACCTGCGCCGGGGAACATGAAGGCACTATTCTGTCGGGCAGTGCTTGCCCTCTTCCCCTGCTTTGATCAAAGTCGCCCCCTTGCTGAACCCAAGGGGGCTTTTTCATGGCATTTCACCGTCCCGCCGCCGCGCTCATCGCTGCGCTTTTTGCCACCACCAGCGCCCATGCGGCGACGCCCGATGCGCAGGCGCGGGGGGACGAGCCGGCCTTCCGCGCGCTTTACAAGGAATTGGTGGAAACTGATTCGAGCTGGCCGGATGGCAGCTGCACGGTCGCGGCGGAGCGGATGGGCGCCCGGTTGAAGGCGGCGGGCTATGCCGATAGCGACATCGCGATCGTCACCGATCCGGCGCACCCCAAGGAAGGCAATCTGACTGCGATCCTGCGCGGCAGCAATGCCAAGCTGCCGGCCGTCCTGCTGCTTGCCCATATCGACGTGGTCGCGGCCAAGCGCGCCGATTGGGAGCGCGATCCCTTCACCCTGATCGAGGAGGGCGGCTATTTTTACGGTCGCGGTACGTCGGACGACAAGGCGATGGCGGCGGCCTTCACCGATCAGATGATCCGTTACAAGACCGAAGGCTATAAACCCAAGCGCACGATCAAGCTGGCGCTGACCTGCGGCGAGGAGACGGAGAAGGCGCTGAACGGCGTCGAATATCTGCTGAAGAACCGGCCCGATGCGCTGAAGGCGGGTTGGGCGCTGAACGAAGGCGGCGGCGGGTCGCTGGACGAAGCGGGCAAGCCGGTCAGCCAGGGCGTGCAGGCCGGCGAGAAGGTCTATCAGGACTTCACCCTGACCGCGACCGCGCCGGGTGGGCATAGCTCGCGCCAGACCCCGCGTTTCAATGCGATCGGCTGGATGGCGGCGGCGCTGGCCCGGATCAACGATTATGATTTTCCGGTCGATCTGACCCCCGCGGCCAAAGCCTATTTCGGCGCGTCGGCGTCGCTCTATCCCACCAAAGTGTTGGCGGCGATGGCGGCGATCGGTACGGGTAAGGCGACAGACGCCGATTATGCGACCGTGTCGGCGGAGAGCGGCAGCTGGAATGCGACTTTGCGCACCACCTGCATCCCGACGCTGATCAATGGCGGGCATGCGCCCAATGCCCAGCCGCAATCGGTGACGGCGAACGTCAATTGCCGCATCATCCCTGGCGAAAGCGTCGAGTCCGTGCTGGCGCGCCTCAGCGACGTCGCTGCCGATCCGAAAGTCAAAGTGACGCTGGCCGATCCGCCGCAGCCCAAATCGTCCGCGCCGGAACTGACGCCGCAGATCATGGGGCCGATCGAGACGCTGACGAAGGAGATGTGGCCGGGCGTGCCGGTGATCCCGCGTCTGGCGACCGGCGCGACCGACGGGCGCTTCACCAATGCGGCGGGCATCCCGACCTATGGCGTGTCGGGCATGTTTGCCGACCCGGACGGGCAGGGCGTCCATGGCCTCAACGAACGTATCCGCGTCAAATCGCTGCTGGACGGGCGGGCGTTCCTCTACCGACTGGTGAAGCTGTACACGCAGTAGAACCAAGACGCCTTGAAGCTAGGTGATATGGGGCGTTTCCCGGCGCAGGCCGGGGTCCAGCTCAGAGCTTAGGACTGGCGCCGGGGAATGCAGAGCCATCGATTCCCATCATGGCTTGTCGATATAAGAAAAAGGGCCGCCCCATCGGGCGGCCCTTTCCTTTTTGCTGGATGCTGGGAATCAGAAGCGGAACTTCACCCCGGCGCGATAGCTCTGATATTTCACGTCCTGGCGCCAGACGGTGGTGTCGGCCGAGAGAGTGAGGTCGATGGTGCCGGTGGTGAGCGTGATGCCACCGCCGACTTCGCCCCAATTCTTGTCCGAACCGCCGAGCGCAAAGGGCGCCGGGCCGCCGGTGCCGCCGACCAGATTGGCCAGCAGGAAGGCCGGCTGGTCGTTGAATTCATGCACGAAGTTGGCGGTCAGGTAAGGCTTGAAGCCGCCGCTGTCCGCCTTCACCGTGGCGCCCAGGCGACCCTGTGCGCTGCGGATGGCGTGGCGCTTGATGACCAGGGCCGCATCGCCGCCGGTTTCAGCCAGGTTGCCCGAGCTGATATAGGCGCCACGGATAGAGGCGCGCGGCACGATGCCGAACGTTTCGCTGCCCAGCGCCTTGCTGAGGCCCATTTCACCCGACAGCGCCAGTTCCTGGTCGTTGCCGTAGAGGGTGTAGGGGTTCACCCCGACCGCGAACGACCGACGCGACCGCGTGGCCAGCGTACCGGCGCTGCCTACCGCATCCAGCTTCAACCCGCCAAGGTCGAAGGCCCCATAGACGGTGCCCTGATAAAGGCGTGCGCGTGCCCAGTCATTGGCGCCGGTATTGCCCTTCAATTCGCTGAAGGAGGCGGCAAGGCCGATGACACCATTGTCGCCGAACGCCTTTTCGACGCCCAGCGCGCCGTACCAGCCGTTAAACTGGTCGCTGCCCAGCGGCACGGCGGTGCGCATCGGCGCCGCCTTGCCGTCGATATAGCCACCGGCCAGGAAGGCGCTCATATCGTCGGGCAACACACCTTCGCGCGTCGTCGTGTCGCTATTGCCGCTCTGGTCCATGCCCAAGTCGATATTGTTGAGGCTTGCGGCGGCCAGCTGGATCGGCTGACCGGTCATGGTCAGCGTGCCGCCGAGCGAACCGCCGTCCAGCTTGGTCAGGCGATCACGATAGAAGCGCGCCATATTGTCGTTGAGCACTTCGGCCATCGACGTCTTGAGCGTTTCGGTGCGCGGCGCCATCGCTTCGAAGCTTGCCTGAATGCCCGCGACGCTCAGCAGGTCCGCCTCGCCATAGAGAGAGGCATATTTGGCATAAAGCGGACGATTCTGGTCGAGCAGCTGGGCAAAGCTGGTCTGGTTCGGCGCGGCGCGATTGACCACGTCGGCATAGCGGCCGGCGTCGATCCGCACGCTGACGCTGTTGTCGCCATAGATCAGCACCGGCTTCAGGATCGCCGACAATTGGGCCGGGGCGGTGAAGCTGCCGTCGATGCCGCCTTGGGCCGTCACGAACGTATATCGGTTGCCATAGCGAAGCTTCGTGCCGGTGGCTGCGCCGAACACGACGCGACCGCCGACGGCGGCGATACCGTCGATCGGATCGCCGATAGCAAGGCGTGACAGGTCGCCGTCGGCCTGCGCCGCGGTGATGGCCGCTGCGGACAGTTGTTCCTGACGCTGCTGCTGGCCGCCACTCTGGCCGCCGGTGGTCGGGGTTCCGGCAGCGCTCTGGCTATCTGCGCCGACGAACTGCGTCGCCTTGACCGCCAGAACGTCGGACACGCCATTGGCGCCCAGGTCGATATGCAGCGTGCTGCCCGAAGCGAGCAGGGCGTTGCCCTCTACGCTGAGCGTACCGACCGTGCCGATGCCGCCGGGGGCCACGGTGCCCAGGACGTTGGTGAAGAAGGGCGCGCGCAGCGTACCCTTGCCCGACAACAGGCCGGACAGCAGGAAATAGTCCCCCTGGGTTTGGACCTTGCCGTCGATATTCACCACGCCGGCCAGATGGGTAATATCCATCAGGCTGGTCAGCGATCCGGCGGCGGTGACATCCAGAGTCGATCCAGCGCCCGAAATGGTGAAGCGATCGACGGTCGCGACGGTATCCAGCGTGGTCTTGCCGGCCGCGCGCAGCGTCACGTCATAATAGCGACCCACGACACCCCGCGAGGCGGCCGGGTCGATATTGTTGGGGATGAACCCCGTCGCGCCGGGCAGGCCGTTGGCCAGCGTCGCGCTGGGCAGGGCAGCGGCCGTCACATCGCCCACGGCCTGCGCGTCACGAATGGCGCCGCTGGTCAGCGTTGCGCCTTCCGCATTGGGGCTGCGCTCGGCGATTTCGACCTTGCCTTTGCTGTTGGACACGGTCGTGGTGCCGGCGGCCGTCGCGGTGGCCGGGGTGGTCCTGCTGGCGGCACCCTCGACCGGCACGCCATCGACGGTGATCGTGCCGGTGCCGACATCATAGCAGATGCCATCGGGCTGGTAGCATAGCTGGCCGAATTTCTGCGTGCCATCCTCGCCAAAGGCACCGGCGCCCGCTGTCGTCGGCACGCCGTTCACCAGCCGGCCGCTATTGTCGATAATCCGGTAATTGGGGTCGAGTGCGGTGAGCCAATGGCTGGCGTCGCTCCATTTGCCGTCGCCGGCCTTGGCGGTGGCATAGCGATAGGGATTGTTTTCGGCGATCCAGTCCCAGAAGAGATAGAGCGGCTGGTAGAAGGACGAGCCGCCATAGGAACTGGCGGGCTGTTCGAGGAAATAGCGGCTGCCGCCCGACAGGACGCCGATCACCGTCTTTTCGTTGAAAGCCTGGTCCAGGATCAGCGGACCGCCCGAATCGCCACCGGCGGTGGCGCCTTCATTGGGCAAGGCGTCATCCTTGAACAGGTTGAAGTCGAAGGGGTTCTCTCGCTTCGGATCGTCGAAATCGGTGTGATAGAGATTTTGCGAATAGCCGCCGGCTTCGCCGAACAGGAACGCATCGACATCGTCGAGCGAGCCGAGCAGGCCGAGGAAATTTTCGGCTGTCTTGCGGCGGAAGTCGATGCCGAAGCTGTTGCCGGTGGTGCCGCTGCCGCTGCGGCCATAGCCGGTTATGGTCACATGATAGCCGGTGCCGCTCGTCTCGCTGATCGAGGAAGGGGTGGGCAGGGCCGAGAAGAGGACGGCCCAGGTCGGCACGTCGGCGGCCGGTGTGTCCAGCGTCGCCATCGCGACGTCGCCATAGAGGAAACTGAGTGCCGGCGGGTCGAGCGAGTCCGGATTATAGGCGATGTTGTTGACATTATAGACGCTGAGCGCCGTGTTGGTGCGGTAATTGTTCGAAATCCAGTCGATCACGCCGGGGCGGGCATTCGCTTCGAAGGCGAAGGCCACCGGTATGCCGCCATTGACGGTGCTATAGTCGGCCGATGTGTAATCATTGACGCAATGGGCAGCGAAGATGACGGTGCGCGGGTTGATGAGCGTTCCGGTGCAAACGAACCCATCGTCGCGATACATGATGCCGACACCGTTCACGCCACTGTCGAGAATGTCCGCGGGAGTCTTGTCGTCGGCCGGCACGACGGCCTGTGCGACAGGTGCGATGCTGAGAGCCGCTATGGCTGCGGAAGCGAGAAGGGCCGAGCGACCGGCGCGCGCCAACAGGCCCGCGCCATTCTTGCGAATGTGCATGTTATAAACTCCCCAAAGACCAAGGGGGAGGCTAGTCAACTGAAATGCCCAAGACAATCAGTCGCACGAAGAAAGTCTGGACTTGTTTCAAAAAGGTCACATTCCTGACTGATTTGTACGATATTAATGCATTACTAACGATGATTGTCATTCGTTATCGGTTCGTAACGAAATTTGCTCCGCGCATCTGATGTCTTTGGACGAAGGTCGGTCGTTACGCCGGACCACCCGGCCGGCGGGTCGCTTGCGTATCGCGGCATATCTGCCTAAGCATGGAGTCAAGTTCCGGCTCCGCTTTGGGGGCTGGCGATAAGCAGAAGTGAGTTACGGCATGGTGCAGCAGAGCCGCCCATCGCCGCAGAGTTCCGGCCCGGCCGGCCGTTATGCGGGCAAGCGCGCCCGTTCCGGTCCGGGCAATGGGAGCAAGGCTGCGGCCATTCCGCCCCCGCCGGTACAGCGGGGCCTTTCGCCCCATGGTGCGCGCGACCGTCGATCCTATGCCGCGATTGACCTGGGCACCAATAATTGCCGCCTGCTGATCGCCAAGCCGTCCGCCGACGGCTTCATCGTCGTCGATGCCTTTTCGCGGATCGTGCGTCTGGGCGAGGGGCTGGCCGCCACTGGCCGGATCAGCGACGCGGCGATCGACCGGGCCATTGCGGCGCTCTCCGTCTGTGCCGACAAGCTGCGCCGCCGTCATGTCACGCTGGCGCGATCGGTTGCGACCGAGGCCTGCCGCCGCGCGTCCAACGGCGCGGAATTCATCCAGCGGGTGTATAAGGAAACCGGCATCGCGCTCGACATCATCAGCGCGCAGGAAGAAGCGCGGCTGGCGGTGCTGGGCTGCCATGCGCTGCTGGAGCCGGGCGAAGGGCCGGCGCTGATCTTCGACATTGGCGGGGGATCGACCGAGCTGGTGCTGGTCGATTCGCACGGCACGACCGGCGCGCCGCGTATCGTCGATTGGGTGAGCGCGCCCTGGGGCGTGGTGTCGCTGACGGAGAGCGAAGCGTTCGACCATGGCAATGCCGCCGACCGGCTGGCTGCCTATGAACGAATGCGCGCGCGCGTGGCGGAGGCTTTTTCGCCCTTGGCCCGTCGCCTGCCCAAGGATGCGCAGGATATTCGGCTGCTCGGCACGTCGGGGACGGTGACGACGCTGGCCAGCCTGCATCTGGGCCTGCCGCGGTACGACCGGCAGGCGATCGACGGCCTGATCGTGCCGTGCGAATCGATGCGGGCGATTTCGGATCGCTTGTCCGGCATGAACCTGGCGGAACGGCAGAAACTGCCCTGCATCGGGACCGAACGGGCCGATCTGGTGGTGGCGGGCTGCGCCATTTTGGAATCGATCCTCGATATCTGGCCGGCGGAGCGACTTGGCGTCGCTGACCGCGGTATCAGAGAGGGTATTTTACGCGGGCTGATGGACCGCGACGGGAGAGTGATGTGAGAGGGTCTGGTGTCGGCAAGGTGCGGGTCAAGACCGCCAAGGGCCGTACGGCGCAGTCGGTGCGCTGGCTGGAGCGGCATCTGAACGATCCCTATGTCCGCAAGGCGAAGGCGGAAGGATGGCGCAGCCGCGCCGCATTCAAACTGATCGAGCTGGACGAGAAATTCCATTTCGTGAAGGGATCGAAGGCGGTCGTCGACCTTGGCGTCGCGCCGGGCGGATGGGCGCAGGTGGTGCGGAAAATGGCGCCGAAGGCTGCCGTGGTCGGCATCGACCTGCTGCCGGTCGATCCGATTGCGGGCGTCACTTTGTTCGAAATGGACTTCATGGACGACAAGGCGCCCGATGTGCTGCGTGAGGCGCTGGGGCAGGAGCCGGACCTGATCATTTCCGACATGGCGGCCAATACGGTCGGCCATGCCGCGACCGATCACCTGCGCACCATGGGGCTGGTCGAGGCGGCCGCCTGGTTCGCGGTGGAAAATCTGCGCAAGGGCGGCACCTTCGTCGCCAAGGTGTTTGCGGGCGGCACGGACGGCGAATTGCTGGTGCTGCTCAAGAAGAATTTCACGACGATCAAGCATGCCAAGCCGCCGGCCAGCCGCAAGGGCAGCGTCGAATGGTATGTCGTGGCACAGGGGTTCAAGGGGCGACCGGACGAAGGTACCGATCCAACCTGAGAAGAGCATAGCGGGGGGGCATTTGGTCGCAACGGTTTCGACGGTCGCCTATCTGGGGCTGGAGGCGCGCGCCGTGGAGGTGCAGTGCCAGCTGGTCCCCGGCCTCCCTAACTTCATTCTGGTCGGCCTGCCCGACAAGGCGGTAGCCGAAAGTCGCGAGCGGGTGCGCAATGCCATCGCCGCGATCGGCCTGTCGCTGCCGCCCAAGCGCATCACGATAAACCTTTCGCCCGCCGACCTGCCCAAGGAAGGATCGCATTTCGACCTGCCCATAGCGCTGGCCTTGCTGGGTGTGATGGGCGTGATCGATGCCGAGACGCTGTCGGGCTATGTGGTCGTGGGCGAACTGGGGCTGGACGGGCGGACCGCGCCGTCACCCGGCGTGCTGCTGGCCGCGCTCCATGCCGGCGAACAGGACAAGGGCCTGGTCTGTCCGGTGGCCCAAGGGGCAGAAGCCGCCTGGGCGGGCGAAGTGGAAGTGGTCGCCGCGCCGGATCTGCTGAGCCTGCTCAATCATTTCAAGGGGACGTCGGCGCTGTCGCCGCCGCAGCCGGGCGCGGTCGATGCGCCGGTGCGCACAGTGGATCTGAAACAGGTGAAGGGCCAGGAGGTCGCCAAGCGCGCGCTGGAGATTGCGGCAGCGGGTGGCCATAATTTGCTGATGGTCGGGCCGCCCGGCGCGGGCAAGTCGCTGATGGCGAGTTGCCTGCCGGGTATCCTCCCCGACATGACGCCGTCCGAGGCGCTGGAAAGCTCCATGGTGGCGAGCGTCGCCGGGACGCTGGAGGGCGGGCGGATCAGCCGGGCACGGCCCTATCGCAGCCCGCATCATAGTGCGTCGATGGCGGCGTTGGTCGGCGGGGGCCTGAAGGCGCGACCGGGCGAGGTCAGCATGGCGCATCTGGGCGTGCTGTTTCTGGATGAATTGCCGGAATTTCAGCGCACGGTGCTCGATTCGCTGCGCCAGCCGCTGGAGACGGGCGAAGTGACGGTGGCGCGGGCCAATGCGCATGTGACCTTCCCGGCGCGGGTGCAGTTGATCGCGGCGATGAATCCGTGCCGTTGCGGGCATCTCAGCGATCCGGCGCTGGCCTGTTCGCGCGCGCCGCGCTGTGCGGCGGATTATCAGGCGAAGGTGTCGGGGCCATTATTGGATCGTATCGACCTGCATGTCGAGGTGCAGGCGGTGACGGCCGCCGATCTGGTGCTGCCGCCGCCCGCCGAAGGATCGGCCGAGGTTGCAGCGCGGGTCGCGGCGGCGCGGAGCGTTCAGACGGCGCGCTATGCCGGGAGCAAGACGCGCACCAACGCCGAGGTGGATGGCGAACGGCTGGAGGAAGTCGCCGGGCCGGACGAGGCCGGACGGCAATTGCTGGCACAGGCGGCCGCCGCGATGAAGCTGTCGGCGCGCGGCTATACCCGCGTGCTGCGGGTGGCGCGCACGATCGCCGATCTCGCCGGGGCCGAGCGGGTGGGGCGCGTGCATGTGGCCGAGGCGTTGAGTTATCGGCGGAGGCCCCCGGTCAATTGAGGAGGGGCGGTTGCCGAGCAGGTTTGGTCTGCTTATCTTTAGCCCTCTCCCGTGAAAAACGGGAGAGGGCTAAAGATAAGCAGACCGTCGCATATCCACCCATGCCCGCCATTATGTCCGTTCAGCTGTCGCTGGTGATCAGCTTCAACTCGGTCGCGGGTGCATCGCTGTCCTTGGGGCGGAAGCGGCCTTCTACGCGGCTGCCCGGTTCGATCGTGATCCGTTCGTAGACGACGTCGCCGGTGATCCGGGCGCTGCTTTCCACCACCAGTTCGCCCGCCGTTATCGACCCATCGACCAGCCCCGCAAGGCGGGCGCTCTGCGCCGTCACATGGCCGGTGATTCGGCTGTCCGGTCCCTGCACCAATGCGGCGCAGCTGATATCGCCCTCGATCGCGCCATCGACATGGAGGTCAACGCTCGCGGTCAGATTGCCCGCGATGGTGACGTCACCGCCGATCAGCGAGAAGGGGATGGACTTACCCCCGGTCGCGGACATCGGCGAAACGGGCCGTGGCGATTTGCTGGACTTGGAGAACATCTTTGCGGGCCTCCAGAAAGGGGCGGGGATTGACGGCCTGGCCGTTCAGCCGAACCTCGAAATGCAGATGGGTGCCGGTCGATCGGCCAGTCGAGCCCATGCGGCCGATCGTGTCGCCGCGCGAAATCTTCTGGCCGACGCGGCTGGCGAAACCGGACAGGTGCGCATAGCGGGTCATGATGCCATTGCCATGCTCCACCTCGACCACATTGCCATAGCCCTGACGCTGGCCGACATAGCTGACCTTGCCATCGGCGGCGGCGTTGATCGGCTGGCCGTAGCGACCGGGAAAGTCGAGGCCGGCATGGAAAGCGGCATGGCCGTTGAACGGGTCGCGGCGATAGCCGTAGCTGCTGGTCAGCATCGGTGAACCGGTGGGCTGGCCCGAGGGAATGGTGAGCAGGCTGCGTTCCAGAAATTCCATGCGCGACATGGCGTCGGCAAGATCTTCCAGTTCGCCGGTCATCGCGCCCTTGTCGCCCTTCCAGGGGACGAAGGGACCACCTTGCGCGCGGGCGGCGCTGCGGGCGAGCGTGTCAGGATTGAGGCCGAAGCTGCGGATGGCGGCGGCGGCCTTGTCGGCGCGGCGCTCGACCGCATGGGTCAGCAGCAGGGCGAAGCGGCGCTGGCGCTGCTCCAGCTTCACCAGCGGCGCGGCTTCGGGCGCCATGCTGATCTTGGTGTTGAGCTGCTCCGCTTTGTCGCTTTTGTCCGCGTTCTTCTCTTCCCCGACCAGATCGGCGCCGGCGGCATTGCCGTCCTCAGCCCCGAAATGCGTCTTGTAGAGATCGTCCATGAAATCCTGGCGGGTCTTCAGATCCTGCGCCAGTTCCTCGACCGACTGGCGATAGCCTTCCACCTTGCTGGCGGCGCTGGCGACCGACTTTCCTTGCCGGGCGAGCGCGGCGCGCTGCTGCTCGACCGAGGCGCTGCTGGCGAACATGGAGACGGTGACGCCGGCCCAGCCGATCAGCGCGGCGGACAGCAGGCCCGCTGCGGCCAATTGCGCGCGGCGGGAGATACGGATGAATTTGACCTGGCCACCGGAGCGCAGGAAAATCTCCCGCTCAGGGCAGAGGGCGCTGATCCGGTCCCGGAGGCCGGCCATTCCCGTCTTCTTCTGATGCGACAATGCGACCCCGCGACTCTAAACCATGCTTCTTTTGCCCGCCGGGGCCGGTAGCAAAGCTTTGCACTGCGCGCGAATCCGCCATTGCGGACTCGTGACGAGTCGAAGTTCGAATGGGACGAAACGAGGATCGCGTGCATTGGTTCCGTCCGAATGACAGTATTTTTCACTTCCCGGAGCGTTTCGAGCGACAGGAATGAAGGTGCTGCGCCGATGGGCCAGGCGGCTTGCTTGACCGGATCGGTGCGCATCGCTATAGGCGCGGCTGCCCAGCGGCCCGGACGTGGGGAGACTCGCTCTCTTTCCGTCCTTTCTCTGGGCACTTTTTAGAGCTGAACATTGCCGGGTGCTCTTGCGGCTCCAGGGGCTTATGCCCACCGGGGCCTTTGCCGTTTGGTCGAATCTTTCGTCCGGACGGTGCAAAACGCGGGGACGTCCAGGTAAAGTAACTGAAAAAGGTGAAGGGCTTCATGCCAACAATCAACCAGCTGGTCCGCAAGGGCCGCGAGCTGCAGAAGACCAAGTCCAAGGTCCCTGCAATGGATGCGAACCCGCAAAAGCGCGGCGTTTGCACCCGCGTCTACACGACGACCCCGAAGAAGCCGAACTCGGCGCTTCGTAAGGTGGCGAAGGTGCGTCTGGTCAATCAGCGCGAAGTCATCACCTACATTCCGGGTGAAGGCCACAACCTTCAGGAGCACAGCGTTGTGCTGATCCGTGGCGGCCGCGTACGCGATCTTCCCGGTGTGCGTTACCACGTACTGCGCGGCGTTCTGGATACCCAGGGCGTCAAGGATCGTAAGCAGAGCCGTTCGAAGTACGGCGCGAAGCGTCCGAAGTAAGGGAGACTAGAATATGTCACGTCGTCGTCGCCCCGAAAAGCGCATCATCCTGCCCGATCCCAAGTTCGGTGATATCGTGCTGTCGAAGTTCATGAACAGCATCATGCAGGACGGCAAGAAGGCCGTTGCGGAATCGATCGTCTATGGTGCCCTCGACACTGTCGAGACCCGCGCCAAAAAGGATCCGATCGGTCTGTTCCATGATGCGCTGAACAACATCAAGCCCGGCATCGAAGTCCGCAGCCGCCGTGTCGGCGGTGCGACCTATCAGGTGCCTGTCGAAGTTCGTCCCGAACGTTCGCAGGCCCTGGCGATTCGCTGGCTGATCACCGCCGCGCGCAACCGCAGCGAAACCACGATGGCCGCGCGCCTTTCGGGTGAGCTGCTGGACGCCGCCAACAACCGCGGCAATGCCGTGAAGAAGCGCGAAGACACGCACCGCATGGCGGAAGCGAACCGCGCCTTCTCGCACTACCGCTGGTAATATCGGACGGGCGCCGCAAGGTGCCCGTTTCGACATTCGGCACTCAAAATCGGTCCGTTCGCCATGGGTGGCTACCCATGGCGAACGGATTGGTTTAGGGGCCACGCGCAGAAAAACGAATCCCCTCACCGCCGGTGCGCCGGCAACGGAGAAGCATCATGGCCCGCAGCCATCCGCTCGAACATTATCGTAACTTCGGTATCATGGCGCATATCGACGCCGGCAAGACCACCACGACCGAGCGTATCCTTTACTATACCGGCAAGTCCTACAAGATCGGCGAAGTCCATGACGGCGCCGCGACCATGGACTGGATGGAGCAGGAGCAGGAGCGTGGTATCACCATCACGTCGGCTGCGACGACGTGCGTGTGGAAGGCCGCAGAGGGCAAGGGCCCCGAGCATCGCCTGAACATCATCGACACCCCCGGCCACGTCGACTTCACCATCGAAGTCGAACGTTCGCTGCGCGTGCTCGACGGCGCGGTCGCCGCGTTCGACGGCGTTGCCGGCGTTGAGCCGCAGTCGGAAACCGTGTGGCGCCAGGCGGACAAGTACAAGGTTCCGCGGATGTGCTTCATCAACAAGCTCGACCGCACCGGTGCCAACTTCTATTATTGCGTACAGACGATCATCGATCGCCTGGGCGCGACCCCGGCCGTCCTGTACCTGCCCATCGGCGCCGAAGCCGATTTCAAGGGCCTGGTCGATCTGGTCGAAAACCGTGCGATCATCTGGAAGGATGAAAGCCTGGGCGCCGAATTCTCCTATGAAGAGATTCCGGCCGACCTGGCTGACAAGGCTGCCGAATATCGCGAAAAGCTGATCGAGCTCGCCGTCGAACAGGACGACGAGGCGATGGAAGCCTATCTGGAAGGCAATGAGCCGGATGTCGCGACCCTCAAGAAGCTGATCCGCAAGGGTACGCTGGGTCAGGCCTTCGTGCCGGTGCTGTGTGGTTCGGCGTTCAAGAACAAGGGCGTTCAGCCCCTGCTCGACGCGGTCGTCGATTATCTGCCTTCGCCGCTCGACATCGAAGACGTGCAGGGCATCAACCCCGACACCGACGAACCTGATAGCCGTGCGACCGCGGACGACGCACCCTTCTCGGGCCTGGCGTTCAAGATCATGAACGATCCCTTCGTCGGCTCGCTGACCTTCCTGCGCGTCTATTCGGGCACCCTGACCAAGGGCACGTACCTGAACTCGGTCAAGGACAAGAAGGAAAAGATCGGCCGCATGCTGCTGATGCATGCCAACAGCCGTGAAGATATCGATGCGGCCTATGCCGGCGACATCGTCGCGCTGGCCGGCATGAAGGAAACCACCACCGGTGATACGCTGTGCGCCGAGCGCCAGCCGATCATTCTGGAGCGGATGGAATTCCCCGAGCCGGTCATCGAGCTGTCGGTGGAACCCAAGACCAAGGCCGACCAGGAAAAGATGGGCGTCGCGCTCAACCGCCTGGCCGCCGAAGATCCCTCGTTCCGTGTGTCGACCGATCACGAATCGGGCCAGACCATCATCAAGGGCATGGGCGAACTTCACCTCGAAATCCTGGTCGACCGCATGAAGCGCGAGTTCAAGGTCGAGGCGAATGTCGGTGCGCCGCAGGTGGCCTATCGCGAATATCTCAAGAAGCCGGTCGACATCGACTACACCCACAAGAAGCAGTCGGGTGGCACCGGCCAGTTCGGCCGCGTCAAGGTGAAGCTGACGCCGGGCGAGCGCGGTGCGGGCATCCTGTTCAAGGATGAGATCAAGGGCGGCAATATTCCCAAGGAATATATCCCCGCGATCGAAAAGGGCTTCCGCGAAACGGCAGCGACCGGTTCGCTGATCGGCTTCCCGATCATCGACTTCGAGATCGTGCTGTATGACGGCGCCTATCATGACGTCGACTCGTCGGCGCTGGCGTTCGAAATCTGTGCCCGCGCCGCGATGCGCGAAGCGGCGCAGAAGTCGGGCATCACCCTGCTCGAACCGGTCATGAAGGTCGAAGTCGTGACCCCGGAAGAATATCTGGGCGACGTCATCGGCGACATGAACAGCCGTCGTGGCCAGATCCAGGGCACCGACACGCGCGGCAACGCACAGATCGTCGAGGCCATGGTGCCGCTGGCGAACATGTTCGGCTATGTGAACTCGCTGCGTTCCTTCACCCAGGGGCGTGCGAATTACTCGATGACCTTCTCGCACTATGACGAAGTGCCGCAGAATGTGGCGGATGAAGTCAAGGCGAAGATGGCCTGATGATTTTCCCGGGCCGAGCCGTGCAAGCGGCTCGGTTAGGGGCTGGTAATCTGTAAATTTGCTGCTATGGACGCGCCTTCGCGAGGCGCGGCCGAGCGGTCAGACCCAAGCTGATTTTGATTAGAAGGTAGGATAAAATGGCTAAGGCTAAGTTTGAGCGGAATAAGCCGCACTGCAACATCGGCACCATCGGTCACGTTGACCATGGCAAGACCTCGCTGACCGCAGCGATCACCAAGGTGCTGGCCGAAACCGGCGGCGCGACCTTTACGTCGTACGACAACATCGACAAGGCTCCCGAAGAGCGCGAGCGCGGCATCACCATTTCGACCGCCCACGTCGAATATGAAACCGAAGCCCGCCACTACGCGCACGTCGATTGCCCGGGTCACGCTGACTATGTGAAGAACATGATCACCGGTGCCGCCCAGATGGACGGCGCGATCCTGGTCGTTTCGGCCACCGACGGCCCGATGCCCCAGACCCGTGAGCACATCCTGCTCGCCCGTCAGGTTGGCGTTCCGCAGCTCGTCGTGTTCATGAACAAGGTCGACCTGGTCGACGACGCCGAAATCCTCGAGCTGGTCGAGCTGGAAATCCGTGAGCTGCTCAGCAGCTACGATTTCGACGGCGACAACATCCCCGTCATCCCGGGTTCGGCTGTTGCTGCCCTTCAGGACAAGACCCCTGAAATCGGCCACGACGCTGTTCTCAAGCTGATGGCTGCCGTCGACAGCTTCATCCCGCAGCCCGAGCGTCCGGTTGACAAGCCCTTCCTGATGCCGATCGAAGACGTGTTCTCGATCTCGGGTCGTGGTACCGTCGTGACCGGCCGCGTCGAAACCGGCATCATCAAGGTTGGTGAAGAAGTCGAAATCGTCGGCCTCAAGGACACCAGCAAGACCACCGTCACCGGCGTGGAAATGTTCCGCAAGCTGCTCGACGAAGGTCGTGCAGGCGACAACATCGGCGCCCTGGTGCGCGGCACGAAGCGTGAAGAAGTTGAGCGTGGTCAGGTTCTGGCCAAGCCCGGCACCATCACCCCGCACACCGAATTCGACGCCGAAGTGTACGTGCTGTCGAAGGAAGAAGGCGGTCGCCACACCCCGTTCTTCGCGAACTATCGTCCGCAGTTCTACTTCCGCACCACCGACGTGACCGGCGAAGTGATCCTGCCCGAAGGCACCGAAATGGTCATGCCTGGCGACAACGTGAAGCTCGGCATCAAGCTGATCGCCCCGATCGCTATGGATCCGGGTCTGCGCTTCGCCATCCGTGAAGGCGGTCGTACCGTCGGCGCAGGGGTTGTCGGCACGATCTCGAAGTAATATAGGACCGCAGCGGCGCGAATCGTCCGATTCGCGCCGCTGAGGATTTTAACCGCCCCGGATCGCCTTTCTCCGGCTCGCAAGAGCTAGAAGGGCAGTTTACGGGGCGGATATTTTTTGTTGGCGCATTTTTACAAATCATCGGCTGCTCCGGCTGATTTTTGAAAATGCTCTACGTTTTTGGCTCTTTCGCATCGGTACAGGAACTATGGACAGCAACATCCGCATTCGCCTCAAGGCGTTCGATCATCGCGTGCTCGATCAGGCGACCGGCGACATCGCCGACACCGCCCGCCGCACCGGCGCCCTTATTCGCGGTCCGATTCCCCTTCCGACGCGCATCGAAAAGTTCACGGTCAACCGTGGTCCGCACATCGACAAGAAGTCGCGCGAGCAGTTCGAAGTCCGCACCTACAAGCGTATGCTTGACATTGTGCAGCCGACGCCGCAGACGGTCGACGCGCTGATGAAGCTGGACCTGGCTGCCGGCGTGAACGTCGAAATCAAGCTGGCCTAAACGCCGGCAAGTCCCTGCCTTCCTTTTGGAGGGCAGGGTATCGGGTATTCTGGACCTCTGATTTTCAAGAGGGGCGGAAGCTCAAACGACACAAGGGATACCGCGCGACGCCAGTAAGCTGGAGAGGTCGCGGTTCTGGTCCCCCGTCGCTGTTCCCGAGAGGGGGTGGCATCCAACCCGGACGGGGTGATCTAAACATTGGGTTGGGCCGCGAAGCAGAGATGCTGAGCGGTTTTTTCGTTGGATACGCCCGCTGCTAAGGCGGGCCTCTATGGGAGTAACAAGTGATGCGCACAGGCGTGATCGCTAAGAAAGTCGGGATGACCCGTCTGTTCCAGGAGGACGGACGTCACATTCCAGTTACGGTTCTGGCCCTCGAGGGCAACCAGGTCGTGGCACGCAAGGATGTCGACAGCGATGGCTATGTGGCCGTTCAGCTCGGTGCTGGCGTTGCCAAGGTGAAGAATGTTGCCAAGCCGCAGCGTGGCCACTTCGCCAAGGCCGAAGTCGAGCCCAAGGCTCGCCTGGTCGAATTCCGCGTCGCCGAGGATGCTCTCCTCGATGTCGGCGTTGAAATCGCCGCTGACCATTTCATCGCCGGCCAGCTGGTCGACGTTGCAGGGCACACCCAGGGTAAGGGTTTTGCCGGTGCCATGAAGCGTTGGGGCTTCGGCGGTATGCGCGCCACGCACGGCGTGTCGATCAGCCATCGTGCCCATGGTTCGACTGGTAACCGTCAGGATCCGGGTCGCGTCTTCAAGAACAAGAAGATGGCCGGCCACATGGGTGACCGCGAGCGCACGCAGCAGAACCTCGAAATCGTCCGCACGGACGTCGAGCGTGGCCTGCTGTTCGTCAAGGGTTCGGTCCCCGGTGCCAAGGGCACCTGGTTGACCGTGAGCGACGCCGTCAAGGTGAAGCGCCCGGCTGACGCTCCCTATCCGGCCAGCCTGAAGGCTGCCGCCAACAGCAACACCGCTGCCGAGACGCCTGCTGAAGCAGTCGCTCCCGAAGCGACCGAAGGCCAGGAGGGCTAATCATGAAGGTCAATGTACAGACCCTCGACGCGCAGGCCGCCGGCGAACTGGAGCTGAATGACGACGTGTTCGGTCTGGAACCGCGCGCCGACATCCTGCACCGCGTCGTCACCTGGCAGCTCGAAAAGCGTCGTGGCACCGCCCGCGGTACCCGCGAGCGTTCCGACGTCGCCCGTACCGGCAAGAAGTTCGGTCGCCAGAAGGGCGGCGGTACCGCTCGTCACGGCGATCGCCGCGCGCCGATCTTCATCGGTGGTGGTAAGGCTCACGGTGCCCGCGTTCGCGACTTCAACCCCTCGCTGAACAAGAAGGTTCGCGCGCTGGGTCTGAAGATGGCGCTGTCTTCGAAGGTCAAGGCGGGAACGCTGACGATCATCGACAGCCTGGACGTGGCTGAAGGCAAGACCAAGGCGCTGGTCGCCAACCTTGCCAAGCTGAACCTGACCAAGGTGCTGTTCATCGACGGCGACGCCGTGAACATCAGCTTCGCGAAGGCTTCGGCGAACATCATCGGCGTGGACCTGCTCCCTGCCGTTGGCGCCAATGTCTATGACATCCTGAAGGCCGACTCGCTGGTGCTCACCCGCGCCGCGGTCGAAAAGCTGGAGGCCCGTTTCAATGGCTAAAAAAGAAGCCGCGGCCGTCGCCAACCGTCACTATGACGTCGTTGTCGCCCCGCACATCACCGAGAAGTCGACTCTTCTCTCCGAGAACAACGCCGTGGTCTTCAAGGTCGCTGGCGATGCGTCGAAGCCGGAGATCAAGGCTGCCGTCGAGGCGATCTGGGGCGTCGAAGTCAAGAGCGTCAACACGCTGGTGACCAAGGGCAAGACGAAGCGCTGGAAGGGCAAGCCCTACACGCGTTCGGACGTGAAGAAGGCGATCGTCCGCCTGGCCGAAGGCCAGTCGATCGATATCACCGAGGGAGTCCGCTAAGATGGCTCTTAAGCATTATAACCCGACCAGCCCGGCCCGCCGCGGCCTGATCCTGGTCGACAAGTCGAGCCTGCATAAGGGTAAGCCCGTCAAGGCGCTGACCGAAGGCAAGCGCAAGACCGGTGGCCGTAACAACAAGGGTCATGTGACCTCGCGTGGTATCGGTGGCGGTCACAAGCAGCGCTATCGTATCATCGACTTCAAGCGTCGCTTGTGGGATGTCGAAGGTACGGTCGAGCGTCTGGAATATGACCCCAACCGCACCGCCTTCATCGCGCTGGTCAACTATCCTGACGGTACGCAGTCCTACATCATCGCGCCGCAGCGTCTTGCGCCCGGTGACAAGGTCATCGCCGGCAAGAAGACCGACGTGAAGCCGGGCAACGCGATGGAACTGGGTCAGATGCCGGTCGGCACGATCATCCACAACATCGAAATGAAGCCGGGCAAGGGCGCGCAGCTCTGCCGTTCGGCGGGCACCTATGCCCAGCTGGTCGGTCGTGATCGCGGCATGGTGATGGTGCGTTTGTCCTCGGGGGAACAGCGCTACATCCGTTCGGACTGCATGGGCACCATCGGCGCCGTTTCGAACCCCGACAATGGCAACACCAATCTTGCCAAGGCTGGCCGCAACCGTTGGAACGGCATCCGCCCGCTGACGCGCGGTGTCGCCAAGAACCCGGTCGATCACCCGCATGGTGGTGGTGAAGGCCGCACCTCGGGCGGCCGTCATCCGGTTACCCCGTGGGGCAAGCCGACCAAGGGTGCTCGCACCCGCCACAACAAGGCGACGGACAAGTTCATCATCCGTAGCCGCCACGCGAAGAAGAAGAGGTAAGCGAGATGGCTCGTTCCGTCTGGAAAGGTCCGTTCGTGGACCTCAGCCTTCTGAAGAAGGCGGAAGCCGCGCAGGACGCGGGTGGCCGTGCGCCGATCAAGACCTGGTCGCGTCGTTCCACCATCCTGCCGCAGTTCGTCGGCCTGACGTTCAGCGTCTATAATGGTCGTAAGCATGTTCCGGTTTCCGTGAACGAGGATATGGTGGGTCACAAGCTGGGCGAATTCGCCCCGACCCGCTTCTTCCCCGGCCACGCCGCCGACAAGAAGGGCAAGCGCTAATGAGCAAGCCTAAGGCTCCCCGTCGCGTCGCCGACAATGAGGCTCTGGCCGTCGGCACGCAGATCCGCGGTTCGGCCCAGAAGCTGAACCTGGTTGCCACGCTGATCCGCGGCCGCAAGGTCGAAGAGGCGCTGAACATCCTCGCTTTCTCCAAGAAGGCGATGGCTGTCGACGTGCGCAAGGTGCTGGCTTCGGCCATCGCCAATGCGGAAAACAACCACAATCTCGACGTCGACTCGCTGGTCGTCGCGGAAGCATCGGTCGGCAAGGCGTTCACGCTGAAGCGCTTCCATGCTCGCGGCCGCGGCAAGTCGACCCGGATCCTCAAGCCCTACAGCCGCGTGCGCATCGTCGTGCGTGAAGCTGGCGAAGAAGCGGAGGCGTAAGCACATGGGTCACAAGAGCAATCCGATCGGTCTGCGTCTCCAGATCAACCGTACCTGGGACAGCCGCTGGTTCGCCGAAGGTGCCGACTATGGTCGCCTGCTGCTGGAAGATCTCAAGATCCGCCAGTTCATCTTCAAGAACCTGCCGCAGGCAGCGATCTCGAAGGTGGTCATCGAGCGTCCGGCCAAGCTGTGCCGCGTGTCGATCTATGCCGCTCGTCCGGGCGTCATCATCGGCAAGAAGGGCGCGGACATCGAAAAGCTGCGCCGCAAGCTGGGTGCGCTGACCTCGTCCGACGTGTCGCTGAACATCGTCGAAATCCGCAAGCCGGAAATCGATTCGAAGCTCGTCGCTCAGGGTATCGCCGATCAGCTGGAACGCCGCGTTGCTTTCCGTCGCGCCATGAAGCGTGCGGTGCAGTCGGCCCTGCGTCTGGGTGCCGAAGGCATCAAGATCACCTGCGGCGGCCGTCTGGGCGGCGCGGAGATCGCGCGCGTCGAATGGTATCGCGAAGGCCGCGTTCCGCTGCACACGCTGCGTGCGAACGTCGACTATGCCGAAGCCACGGCGCACACCGCCTATGGCGTTTGCGGCATCAAGGTCTGGATCTTCAAGGGCGAAATCCTTGGTCACGATCCGTTCGCGACCGACCGGCTGATGCTGGAGGCTCAGACCTCCGGCGTGCGCCCGGCGCGCTGAAGATAAGAAGGTAATAGCGTCATGCTGCAACCGAAGAAAATGAAGTTCCGCAAGACCTTCAAGGGTCGGATCAAGGGCGATGCCAAGGGTGGCTCGGCTTTGAATTTCGGCGCTTATGGTCTCAAGGCCATGGAACCTGAGCGCGTCACTGCCCGCCAGATCGAAGCGGCTCGCCGCGCGATCCAGCGTCACCTTCGCCGTCAGGGCCGTCTGTGGATCCGCGTATTCCCCGACGTGCCGGTTTCCAAGAAGCCTGCCGAAGTCCGTCAGGGTAAGGGTAAGGGTTCGGTCGAATATTGGGCTGCTCGCGTCAAGCCGGGCCGCATCCTGTTCGAACTGGACGGCGTACCCGGTCCGCTCGCAGCAGAGGCCTTCTCGCGCGCCGCGATGAAGCTGCCCATCAAGACGAAGGTTGTCGCCCGCCTCGGCGACACCTCGCATCTGGAGGGTTAAGCACATGGCGAATGTCGCAGACCTGAAGACCAAGACGGACGACGAACTGTCGACCGAACTCAACAACCTGAAGCGCGAGCAGTTCAATCTGCGTTTCCAGGCGGCCACCAACCAGCTGGAAAAGCCCAGCCGCGTCAAGGAAGTCCGTCGGTCGATCGCGCAGATCAAGACCCTGCAGACGGAGCGTAACAGCTCCGCTGCCAAGTAAAGGAACCACACGATGCCCAAGCGCGTGCTGACGGGAACTGTGGTTTCCGACAAGACCGACAAGACGGTGGTCGTTCGCGTGGAGCGCAAGGTAAAGCATGCGCTCTACGGCAAGATCATCCGCCGTTCGAAGAAGTACCATGCCCATGATGAGGGCAATGTCTACAAGGAAGGCGAAACGGTCCGAATCGAAGAGACCGCTCCGATTTCCAAGCTCAAGACCTGGAAGGTCATCGAGCGCGTGGACACCCACAAGTCGCCGGAAACGGCGGCCTGAGGGCAGGCTCGCTGAGCCTTTGGTGAAAAATGCGGCGCGGGGCTGGCCTTTTCCTTCGGAAAGGGTTACAGGCCCGCGCTTCGCGTAGAGTCACCGGGCTTTAGGCTGATGAATTCGGAACCGCCGGGAATTGCCCCGGTAGGCCAAATAAGAAGGAACCGGATCTATGATCCAGATGCAATCCAATCTTGACGTCGCTGACAACAGCGGCGCCAAGCGCGTCCAGTGCATCAAGGTGCTGGGCGGCTCGAAGCGTCGCTTCGCTGGCGTAGGCGACATCATCGTCGTCTCGATCAAGGAAGCTGCGCCTCGTGGTAAGGTGAAGAAGGGTGACGTGCATCGTGCCGTCATCGTGCGTACCGCCAAGGATATCCGCCGTGCAGACGGTTCGGTCATCCGTTTCGATGGCAACGCCGCCGTGCTGATCAACAAGAACGAGGAGCCGATCGGCACCCGTATCTTTGGCCCCGTGGTTCGTGAACTGCGTGCCAAGAAGCACATGAAGATCATCAGCCTTGCTCCCGAGGTGCTGTAATGAGCGCTGCTAAGATCAAGAAGGGCGACAAGGTCGTCATCCTGGCCGGCAAGGACAAGGGCCGTACCGGCGCTGTTCTGGCCGTGATGCCCAAGGACGACAAGGTCCTGGTGGAAGGCATCAACGTGCATGCCAAGCATCGCAAGCCCGACCAGGCGAACCCGCAGGGTGGCATCGAGCGCAAGCCTGCGCCGCTCCACATTTCGAACGTCGCTGTCGCCGATACGGATGGCAAGCCGACCCGCGTCCGTTTCGAGGATCGCGACGGCAAGAAGGTCCGCGTCGCCGTCAAGTCCGGTGAGGTGCTGTAATGGCCGAGAAGTTTACGCCGCGCTCGAAGGCGCAGTATGACGCCGAAATCGTCAAGGCGATGACCGAGAAGTTCGGTTACAAGAACGTCATGGAAATCCCCCGGATCGAAAAGATCACGCTCAACATGGGCGTGGGCGAAGCGACCCAGGACAAGAAGAAGGTCACCTCGGCCGCCGAAGAGATGGAGCTGATCGCTGGTCAGAAGCCCGTCATCACCAAGGCGAAGAAGTCGATCGCGCAGTTCAAGCTGCGTGAAGGCATGCCGATCGGTGCGAAGGTCACGCTGCGTCGTGAACGCATGTACGAGTTCGTTGATCGCCTGATCAACATCGCTCTGCCCCGCGTGCGCGACTTCCGTGGTCTGAACCCGAAGAGCTTCGATGGCCGTGGCAACTATGCCTTTGGTATCAAAGAGCAGATCATCTTCCCGGAGATCAGCTATGACCGCGTCGACAAGGTGCGCGGCATGGATATCATCGTGACCACCTCCGCGAAGACGGACGATGAAGCGCGCGAACTGCTGCGCCTCTTCGGCTTCCCCTTCCCGATTGAAGAGAAGCAGGCGGCCTGATCAGGCCCCGCTTCTCTCCCAACGCTTAAGCTAAGGAAGAGAACTTAAGTCATGGCGAAACTGAGTTCGATCAACAAGAACGAGCGCCGCAAGAAGCTGGTTAAGAAATATGCCGGCCGTTATGCAAAGCTCAAGGCGATCGCGAATGATACCGCGGCCGATGACAGCGATCGTCTGATCGCGCGTCTGAAGATGGCGGAGATCCCCCGCAACGGCAATCCGACCCGCGTTCGGAACCGCTGCGAACTGACGGGGCGTCCCCGCGCTTATTACCGCAAATTCCGCCTCTGCCGCGTGCAGCTGCGTGATCTGGCCAACAAGGGCCTGATCCCCGGCGTCACCAAGTCGAGCTGGTAAGGATCATTTGAGATGGCATTGACCGATCCCCTGGGTGATATGCTCACCCGCATCCGCAACGGGCAGCAGGCGAAGAAGGACAGCGTTGTGTCCCCCGCTTCCAAGCTGCGCGCTCGCGTTCTCGACGTGCTCCAGCGTGAAGGCTACATCCGTGGCTATTCCGAAGAAGCCCTGGGTAACCACCCTGGCCTGCGCATCGAGCTGAAATATTTCGAAGGTCAGCCGGCGATCAAGCATGTCGCCCGCGTGTCCAAGCCTGGCCGCCGCGTTTACTCGGGTTCCAAGGAACTTCCGGTGATCCGCAACGGCCTGGGCATCACCATTGTCTCGACGCCGCGTGGCGTTCTGTCCGACGCCGAAGCGCGCGAACAGAATGTCGGTGGCGAAGTCCTGGCGGAGGTGTTCTGATGAGCCGCACTGGCAAAAAGCCGGTCACCGTGCCTTCGGGCGTGACCGCGTCCATCGCCGACGGTCAGCTGTCGGTGAAGGGCCCCAAGGGTACCCTTTCGCTGCCGCTGGCTAACGAAGTCACCTACAGCATCGAAGACGGTTCGATCGCGGTGAAGCCTGCCAACGACAGCAAGCGCGCTCGCGCTTTCTGGGGCATGCAGCGCACCCTGATCGCCAACCTGATCACTGGCGTGACCGAAGGTTACACCAAGAAGCTGCTGATCACCGGTGTCGGTTATCGCGCGGATTCGAAGGGCAAGGTTCTGAACCTGAAGCTCGGCTATTCGCACGATGTCGATTTCGCGATCCCGGAAGGTATCGAGATCAAGACCCCGGATAACACCACGGTCGAGATCAGCGGTATCGACAAGCAGCAGGTCGGTCAGGTCGCTGCCGAGATCCGTCGCTGGCGCAAGCCCGAACCCTATAAGGGCAAGGGTATCAAGTACGCCGGCGAGTTCATCTTCCGCAAGGAAGGGAAGAAGAAGTAAGATGGCAAAGCTTTCCCTCTTCGCGCGGCGTCGTCGCCGCGTTCGCACCGCGCTCAAGGCCGTGTCGGGCACCCGTCCGCGCCTCAGCGTCCACCGTTCGGGCCAGCACATCTACGCCCAGGTCATCGACGACGTCGCCGGCAAGACCGTCGCCGCCGCTTCGACCCTGGACAAGGATGTCGGTTCCAAGGCTCTGGGCAAGACCGGCGCCTCGGCCGAAGCGGCTGCCGATGTCGGCAAGCGCGTCGCCGCAGCGGCGACCGCCGCTGGCGTCACCCAGGTCGTATTCGACCGTGGTGGCTTCCTGTTCCATGGCCGCGTCAAGGCGCTGGCCGATGCGGCCCGTGAAGCCGGGCTGGAGTTCTGATCATGGCTGACGAAAACACCAACGAAGTCGTCGCACCCGTCGAGGGCGCCGAAGCGACTGCACCGACCGAAGGTCGTGGCCCCGGCCGTGGCCGTGGCAACCGTGGCGGTGGCGATCGCAACCGTGGCGAGCGTGGCGGCCGTGGTCGTCGCGACGATCGTCGCGGTGGCAACCGTGACGAGGAGCAGGGCGAAGAGCTGATCGAGAAGCTGGTTCACATCAACCGCGTCTCGAAGACCGTCAAGGGCGGTAAGCGCTTCGGTTTCGCAGCCCTCGTCGTCGTCGGCGATGGCAAGGGTCGTGCGGGCTTCGGCCATGGCAAGGCGCGCGAAGTGCCTGAAGCCATCAGCAAGGCGACCGCCGCTGCCAAGAAGGCAATGGTTCGCGTTCCGCTGAAGGAAGGCCGCACCCTGCATCATGACGGTCTCGGCCACTTCGGTGCCGGCAAGGTGACTGTCCGTTCGGCTCCGGCCGGTACGGGTATCATCGCCGGTGGTCCGATGCGCGCCGTGTTCGAAAGCCTCGGCGTCGCTGACGTCGTGACCAAGTCGAACGGTACGTCGAACCCCTACAACATGATCCGTGCGACCTTCGCGGCTCTGGTCGAACAGACCAGCCCGAAGTCGGTGGCGCAGCGCCGTGGCAAGAAGGTCGCCGACCTTCTGCGTCGTGGTGGTGCTTCGGCCGACGTCGCGCAGGCTGATGCCGAAGCGATTGCGGAGTAACTGACATGGCGAAGATCAAGATCAAGCAGATCGGTTCGCCGATCCGTCGCCCCGAAGCCCAGAAGAAGATTCTGATCGGCCTGGGCCTTGGCAAGATGCACCGCGTTGTGGAGCTGGAAGACACTGCGGAAGTCCGCGGCGCCATCAAGAAGCTCCCCCACATGGTGGCAGTGGTCGAAGGCTGAGCCTTCTTCCCAAAACGATAGAGATGGAGGCACGCGGAACTTAGGTTCTGCGTGCCTTTTCTTTTGTCCTCAAGATCGCCCAACCCGCGGGGAGAAGGCCACATCTGGCGGCACGGAGAGTTTGATGACGCGAGACGGACCCACTGCGTGATCGCGACGCTTCGCTAGCGGTGACGATTTAATCCAAAATCGTCTTGCTCCATGCACTCAGGGCGAGCGCGACCGGATAGCGATCAGCCGCTATGTTCCGCTGCCAGCGTAGAGACAGTGTCGAGCGATGGAGAGGCAGATAGCGGTGCGACCGGCTTTTTCGCGCTTTTGATGCCGAGCAATAATCGGCTCGAGAGCGGATGGTGGGCCGCGACCAGATGAATGGCGGCGGGGAGCATCAGCCCGGCGATCACGCCCAACAAGAGATGCACGGGCAGCATGTCGATGCCGACCTTGTTCAGTGCGATGCGCACCGCGGCGGTGCCGAGGACATGGTAGAGATAGATGGTGAAGGTTATTCGGCCGATCGACTTGGCCCATGGATGTGTCGGCAGGTAGAAGATCAGCAAGGTGCATAATGCAGCACCCATCGCGAGCGTCTCGATATCGCGCCGATCGAGGTCGATCATGCCCGTCTGCGTGTAGCTCCATGATTTCCAGCACAGACAGATCAGCATGACCATAAGAGCGGTCAGGGTGAGGGGGCGTCGATGGGCATCGACCCAGGCAGCGCCGCGATGAACGCATATTCCCAGTATGAAGAAGGGCGCCAGGCCGGCAGCCTGATCGAGCGAGAAATAAGGTGGCAGCTTCAGTCCGGACAGGGCGAGCAGGGTGGCTGTCGCCAGCAGCCAGAGATGCCGCCTGTACCCTGTTGCGGCATCCATCAGGCCTACGACCGCAAACAGCGACAATATGGCCTGCAGGAACCAGAAATGGATGTAGGGGAATATCAGGAGCCGCCAGATCTGGTCCGGGGGAATCATCCATCCGAACGTCATCCCCATGGAATCGAGAAACAGGGCGATGGTTTCGAAGCCGAACGCCGCGATAAGGCCGGGAACGGCGATGCGGCGCAATTTGCCCGCATAGAAGGCGCCAAGACCGGTTAGGCGCGGCGGACGCAATGCGTAGACGAAGCCGGCTACGAACGCGAAGGCAGGCATGCGGAAATCCGCGAGCATGTCCGCAAAAATGCGCAAGGGATGCGGATAGGATAGGGCAAGGCCGGTGCCTTCGCCCCCGATCACATGATAGATGACGAGAAGCAGGGTCGCGAGAACCCGAATCTCCTCGATCGGTTGATGACTGGTCCGGTCGGCGATAGGCCGATCATTTCCCCCGCTGTCCATGCTCCGTCCCCCCGGCATGCCCTGCTGGCGAGCGTAATTTGCACCCCTGCCATGTCAATGGCGCGGCGTGGCCTTTGCAGTAAAAGGAGGGGTGACAAGGGGGGCAGGAAAGGCTATGGGCCCCGCTTCCATTCAGCGCGAACCAAGCGAAAGCGAGTGCACATCATGAAGCTCAACGAAATCAACGACAATGCCGGCGCCCGCAAGGGCCGTATGCGCGTAGGCCGCGGCATCGGCTCGGGCAAGGGCAAGACCGCCGGTCGCGGTCAGAAGGGTGCCAAGGCGCGTTCGGGCGTCAGCATCAACGGCTTCGAGGGTGGCCAGATGCCGCTCCACATGCGTATCCCGAAGCGCGGCTTCAACAACATCTTCGCGAGCGACTATGCGATCGTGAACCTGGGCGCCGTGCAGAAGGCGATCGACGAGGGCAAGCTGGACGCCAACGCGACCATCGACCAGGCCGCTCTGAACGCTGCCAACCTGACCCGCGGTGGCAAGGACGGCGTCCGTCTGCTCGCCAAGGGTGAACTGACCGCCAAGGTCAGCTTCCTGGTCGCAGGTGCGTCGAAGAGCGCCATCGACGCCGTCGCAAAGACCGGTGGCAAGGTCGACGTGATCGAAGTCGTTCCGGCTGCCGAGAAGGCCAAGGCGAAGAAGGGCACGACCCTGGCCGCCAAGAAGGCCGCAGCGAAGGCCTGATTTCGGTCTGACAGTCTTGCAAGCATGACCCCGCTGCCCGATATGGGTCGGCGGGGTCTTGTGCATCGGGGGACGCTGTTTACCGCATCCACGGTAATTCCCGGTTCGACAGCGCCCCATGTCCCCGTTAAGGGGATTTCCGATTCCGGCCCGGCTTTATCCGGGTAAGAGTGATTTGAAGGGCAGCCACCATGGCATCGAGAGCCGACCAGCTCGCATCCAATCTCAGCCTCGCGAAGTTCAGCCAGGCGACCGACCTCAAGAAGCGCCTGTGGTTTACGCTGGGCGCCTTGATCGTGTTCCGCTTCCTCAGCTTCGTGCCGCTGCCCGGCGTCGATCCGACCGCCCTGTCGCAGCTGTATAGCCAGACCAATGGCGGCATCCTCGATATCTTCAACACCTTCTCGGGTGGGTCGCTGTCGCGCATGAGCCTGATTGCGCTGGGCGTCATGCCCTATATCACCGCGTCGATCGTGGTGCAGCTCGCCTCCAGCCTGTCGCCGCAGCTTGCGGCGATCAAGAAGGAAGGCGAAAGCGGCCGCAAGAAGATGAATCAGTGGACGCGCTACGGCACCGTCGGCCTGACCGCGGTGCAGGGCTATTTCATCGCCGTGGGCCTGGAGGGCTTCGGTGCCCAGCAGGGCATGCAGGCGGTGATCGAACCCGGTCTGCTGTTCCGCCTGACCGCCGTCGTCTCGCTGATCGGTGGCACCATGTTCCTGATGTGGCTGGGTGAGCAGATCACCTCGCGCGGCATCGGCAACGGCGTGTCGCTCATCATCATGGCGGGCATCGTCGCCCAGTTGCCGGTGACGCTCAGCAACCTGTTCAAGTCGGGCAGCGAAGGTTCGATCTCGGGCCTGCTGATCTTCCTGGTCATGGTGATGGCCGTCGGCCTCGTCCTTCTGATCTGTTTCATGGAGCGCGCCCAGCGTCGCGTCCTGATCCAATATCCCAAGCGCCAGACGCGCCAGGGCCTGATGCAGGCCGATCGCAGCCATCTGCCGCTCAAGGTCAATACGGCCGGCGTCATCCCGCCGATCTTCGCCAGCTCGCTGCTGCTGATGCCGCTGACCATCTCGCAGTTCGCCGGTCAGACGGTCGCAGGTGAAAGCAAGTGGGGCGATTTCGTCCTGACGCTGAACCAGTATCTGTCGCATGGCAGCCCGGTCTATATGGGCCTTTATGGCCTGGGCATCGTCTTCTTCTGCTTCTTCTACACCGCCGTGGTGTTCAATCCGGAAGAGACGGCCGACAATCTGAAGCGCAATGGCGGCTTCATCCCCGGTATCCGTCCGGGCAAGAATACCGAAAATTACCTGGATTATGTGCTGACGCGCATCACCGTCATCGGCGCGGCCTATCTGGCCTTCATCTGCCTGGTGCCGGAATTCGCCATCGCGCGGGCGGGCATTCCCTTCTACCTTGGTGGGACTAGCCTGTTGATCGTCGTCAATGTTACGGTCGATACCGTGACCCAGATTCAGAGCCATCTGCTCGCCCATCAATATGGCGATCTGATCAAAAAGGCGAAGCTCAAGGGTCGACTGCGCTGAGGGGCGTTTCGAGACTCTGATTCAGCGCAACGAACAGGGGAGTATGCGCGCAATGAATATCATTCTGCTTGGCCCTCCGGGGGCCGGCAAGGGCACCCAGGCGACTCGCCTGGTTGACGATCGTGGCATGGTGCAGCTGTCGACGGGGGACATGCTGCGCGCGGCGGTGAAGGCGGGAACGCCTGTGGGCCTTCAGGCCAAGGCGCTGATGGAATCGGGCGCGCTGGTGCCCGACGAAGTGGTGTCGGGCATTATCGGCGAAGCGCTCGACGCGCTGGCACCGGACACGGGCGTCATTTTCGATGGCTATCCGCGGACCGAGGCGCAGGCCCATTCGCTCGATACCATATTGGGCGACCGCAATCGCACGCTGGATCATGTGATCGAGCTGGAAGTGAATGAGGACGCGCTGGTCGAGCGCATCACCGGCCGCTTTACCTGCGCCACCTGCGGCGCGGGCTATCATGACAGCTTCAAGCAGCCCAAGGTCGAGGGCGAGTGCGACAAGTGCCATGGGCATGAGTTCAAGCGCCGTCCCGACGACAATGAGGAAACGGTGCGCACCCGCATGGCCGAATATCGCGCCAAGACCGCGCCGATCCTGCCGATCTACGAAGCGCGCGATATCGTGTCGCGCGTGGACGGCATGGCCGACATGAACGACGTGACCGTCGCGATTGCCGCCATCCTGGACGGCAAAACGGCCTGATCTTCTCCCTTCCCCTGGCGGGGAGGGGCGGGACATGCACATGAGCGGATTTCTGGCATGGGCTGGTACGGCGAAGGCTGTGCCGGCCCATTCTGCTATGATGGCCAATGGCCATGCGGGCTTTTTGGTCGAATGTCGCATCAAGGCCGGTGCGGGCGCACCTGCCTGCGCAGCGGGCTGCCGCGACGGCCTCGAGAACGCAGCTGGGAAAGAAAGCAGCAAAAGAAAAGCAGGTCTGGATGCGGCGTTAACCACGATCTTAACGGATTCGTTGCTCTGTTGTTGCTATGAAGCGCCATGGTTGGATCATCCCGGGGCCGCTTGACGGAATTGGACGCGCTGCGCGGAATCGGCGCCCTGTGCGTGTTGACCTTCCATTATTCGACCCGTTTCCATGAACTGTTCCCGCAGGCCAGCCATGTGCCTTTCAGCTTTCCGGGCGGCAATTATCGCGTCCTGCTCTTCTTCACCATTTCCGGCTTCGCGATCTTCTTCACGCTGGACCGAATCCGCACGGTGGCGGATTTCGTGGTCAATCGCTTCGCGCGCCTTTATCCCGCCTATCTGGTGGCGATGCTGCTGACGCTGTCGATCGAATATGTGGCCCATGCGACGCAATTGCTGATCGGGCCGGTCGATATCCTGGCCAATATCACCATGCTTCAGGGCTTTGCTTTCATCCCGGAGGTGGATGGCGCCTATTGGACGCTGACGGTGGAGATCGCCTTTTACTTCTGCATGATCGCCATATGGAAGTTTGTCGGCATACGGCGACTGGAACCGATATTGGCTTTGTGGCTGGCCGTGCGTTCGGTTTATTGGTTCTGGCCGGACATGCCCGAACGGATCGTGATGCTGCTGGTGCTGCGTTACACGCCCTTCTTCGTCATCGGCATGCTCGCCTATCGCATATGGTCGGGGCAGCGGACCATGCGGCAACAAATGCCCTATGCGGCGATGGCGTTGCTCTCGATCGCGACGATCGAAACATGGGACGTCACCATTGTGGGGTGCGTGCTGGTCGCGGCGTTCGTGGCGCTGATCCATGGCCATATGCGCTTCCTCAGCTTGCGGCCGCTCGTTTGGTTGGGCGGGATCAGCTATAGTTTCTATCTGATCCACCAACATGTCGGCTTCGTCGTGATGCTGGAATTTGCCAAGGCAGGCTATAGCCCCTGGATCGGCTTTGCCGCCGCATTCCTGGTAGCGTTGACCCTGGGTACGGCCATCAATCGCGCAGTTGAGCGTCCGGCCGGCGAAGCGATCATCGCCTGGTGGAAGCGCCGTCGCGAAGCGCAGCCAGTGGCGGCCGACGCCGCGCCCAGCCGAAGCTGACGCGAAAAGGGCGCCGCCGTCGCCGGCCGCGCCCGTTCCTCATTCGATAGAGACGAGTTTACTGCGCGACGGGCGCCGCAGCGGCCGCATTGACGGGCAGGCCGCCCATCTGCGTGACCATTTTCGTGTAGGCGTCCAGATAGGCGAGGACGATCACCTGGCCGATGGCGGTATTCTGATAGCCGCCGCCGCCTACGGCCGCGAGGCCGCCCATCCAGCCAAGGCCGCCGCCACCGCCGAAGCTTAGGTCCGACTTGCGGAAATAGCCCTCGGCCATCACTTCTTCTTCGGTCGTGCGGGCGTTGACGACGGAGAGCATGACATTGGCCTCGCTCTTCTTGACCGAGATGCCGCCGGCGAGCGCGCCCAGCGTGCGTCCACCCAGGAAGCCGCCGACCAGGCCGCCAATGGCATTGCCGCCGCTATTATTGTTGGTGGTCACGATGTCGGGCTGGATGAAATAGTCCGCCGCCTTCACCTGCCCCTTGCCAAGATTCGATCCGGCCTGCAATTCGCCCGAATCCGCCATCGCGCGTTCCATGTTGCGGCTGGCCATCGATCGGCCGCGATTGACGATGCCGAAACAGCCGGACTGCTGCACGAACAGCTTGATGATCGCTTCCGGGCTGCCCAGGTTCAGTTCCCGCCACCACTGATTGTCGGGTTCGACGATCGCGACGGTGCCAAGGCGCTTGGTGCAGCGGGGGATTTCCATCTGCTTTTGGGTCTGGGCCTGACGACCCGACGAACCCTTGTCCGCCGCCATCGCCTGCGGTGCAACCATGGCCAGGCACGTAGCCGCCATGGTCAGCTTCTTCATTCCACGCATTTCAAGAACCCCGTTTGTTGCTTGAGTTTGAAAATGTTGCCCCGTTCCTGCGAATACTTATCACAGGGGTCAATCGCTTCCAAGCAAAGCGGTGCGCAAATGACGGGCTTTGTCATTGAATCCCGCCTGTGCGTGATCCTGCTGACAGCGCGTTAAATCGCTGCTATCGGGCGCCGATGACCGACCTCAGCCATATCCGTAATTTTTCGATCATCGCCCATATCGACCATGGCAAATCCACGCTGGCCGATCGCCTGATCCAGCGCACCGGCGGCCTGACCGACCGTGAGATGAGCGCCCAGGTTCTTGACAATATGGACATCGAAAAGGAGCGCGGCATCACCATCAAGGCGCAGACGGTGCGCCTCGATTATACGGCCAAAAATGGCGAGACTTATGAGCTGAACCTCATGGACACGCCGGGCCATGTCGACTTTGCCTATGAAGTGTCGCGCAGCTTGGCCGCGTGCGAGGGTGCGTTGCTGGTCGTAGATGCCGCGCAGGGCGTGGAAGCGCAGACGCTGGCGAACGTCTATCAGTCGATCGAGCATGATCATGAGATCGTGCCGGTGCTCAACAAGATCGATCTGCCCGCCGCCGAGCCGGAGAAGGTGCGCAAGGAAATCGAGGACGTGATCGGCCTCGATGCATCCGAAGCGGTGCTGGCCAGCGCCAAGTCCGGCATCGGCATCGACGATATCCTGGAAGCCATCGTCACCAAGATCCCGCCGCCCAAGGGCGACCGTAACGCGCCGCTGGAGGCGATGCTGGTCGACAGCTGGTACGACCCCTATCTGGGCGTCGTTATTCTGGTGCGCGTCGTCAACGGCGTCATCAAGAAGGGGCAGGCGGTCAAGTTCATGATCGGCGGCACGGAACATCTGATTGACCGCGTCGGCTGCATGCGTCCCAAGATCGAGGCGCTGCCCGAACTGGCCGCCGGCGAGATTGGCTTCATCACCGCGCAGATCAAGGAAATCGCCCAGACCCGCGTCGGTGACACCATCACCACGGTGAAGAACGGCGCGACCAAACCGCTGCCGGGCTTCAAGGAAGTGCAGCCGGTGGTGTTCTGCGGCCTGTTCCCGGTCGATGCGAACGATTTCGACAAGCTGCGCGACAGCATCAGCAAGCTGCGCCTGAACGACGCCAGCTTCTCCTTCGAGATGGAAAGCAGTGCGGCGCTGGGCTTCGGTTTCCGCTGTGGCTTCCTGGGGCTGCTGCATCTGGAAATCATCCAGGAGCGGCTGACGCGCGAATATGATTTGGACCTGATCACCACCGCGCCGTCGGTGGTCTACAAGATCCAGCTGACCTATGACGCGGGCGAGATCGAACTGCACAATCCGGCCGACATGCCCGATCCCACCAAGATCGATGAGATCGAAGAGCCGTGGATCGAGGCGATCATCTATTGCCCCGACGAATATCTCGGCTCGATCCTGAAACTGTGTCAGGACCGGCGCGGCATCCAGAAGAACCTGACCTATGTCGGCGGCCGCGCGCAGGTGACGTACGAACTGCCGCTCAACGAAGTGGTGTTCGATTTCTACGATCGCCTCAAGAGCATCAGCCGCGGTTACGCCAGCTTCGACTATCATCAGATCGGCTATCGCGAGGGCGACCTCGTCAAGATGAGCATCATGGTCAACAGCGAGCCGGTCGATGCGCTGAGCATGATCGTCCATCGCGGCACCGCCGAATCGCGCGGTCGCGGCATGTGCGAGCGGTTGAAGGATCTGATCCCCCGCCATCTGTTCAAGATCCCGATTCAGGCGGCGATCGGCGGCAAGGTGATCGCGCGCGAGACGATCGCGGCGATGCGCAAGGACGTGACCGCCAAATGCTATGGCGGCGACATCAGCCGCAAGAAGAAGCTGCTCGACAAGCAGAAGGAAGGCAAGAAGCGGATGCGCGAATATGGCAGCGTCCAGATTCCGCAGGAAGCCTTCATCGCCGCGCTGCGCATGGGCGACGAAAACTGATCGGGGAGAGCGACCGCTGCGCCAGTCTGGCCGGCCAGGTCGCTCATCTCCAGCGCGCCGCGGCCTTTCTGGCCAATGGCATGTCGATCGGGCAATGCCAGCGGGCCGCCGGGCGACGGCGCGATGCCATGCCAGCGAAGCTGATCGGCAACGGCCTGCGCGAACTGGACCTGTTCCTGACCGACCTGATCGTGGAAGCCGGGCGTATCGACCGGCTGGGCGCGGCGGCGGGATGCGATCCCGGCGTCCATCCGGGCCGCCGTATCTTCAGTGCGGCGGAAGCGTGGCGGCGCAACGGGCCGCAACTGGGGCTGGGCGTCGAAAGCCGCGCCAGGTTGCGCCAGATGCGTGCTGCGCAGAACCGCCAATGTTTCGGACAAGTGCGCGGGGAGGGCGCCGAGGCGGCGATGCAACGGGCCTGCGCGGACTATGCGCAACTGGCGTCCGATGTGCTGAATGCGGTTCGGGCCAGATCGGGCTGACCTTTGTGTCGCCCATATGTCACAGGAATCGGGAAATCATGTTCGGCTAATTGTCTATCGTAAAAGTAGATTATAGACGCTCCGCCAAAGCGTAATAATCAAAGGACGATAGATATGCCGCTTCGCAACGCGCTCTTGCTGACAACCGGGCTGCTCGCCCTTTCCATCGGCGGCCAAGCCATAGCGCAGACGGCGCCTGCTGCGGAAGGTGGCGCGGATATCATCGTCACCGGCACGCGCGCGCAGGGCCGCACGCGGCTCGATTCGGTCGCGCCGGTCGATGTGCTGTCGGGCGACAGCCTGCGCCAGCAAGGCACGACCGAACTGGGCGCGGCACTGTCTGCCATCGCGCCGTCGATCGACTTCCCGCGCAACGCCGCGGTGGACGGCACAGATTCGATCCGCCCCGCAACGCTGCGCGGCATGTCGCCCGACCAGACGCTGGTGCTGATCAACGGCGTTCGCGCCCATCCTTCGGCTCTGCTTAACACCAACGGTTCGGTCGGTCGCGGCGCGGCAGCGGTCGATCTCAACACCATTCCCGGCGCGGCGCTGGAGCGGATCGAAGTGCTGCGCGATGGCGCATCGGCGCAATATGGTTCCGATGCGATCGCCGGCGTCGTCAACCTGCGCCTGCGCGAAGCCCGCAGCGGCGGCGGGGCGACCGTATCCTACGGCCAATATGACACGGATATCGACGCCGCCCGCTCTTCGCGCCATGCGTCGGACGGCGAAACGGTGACCGTGTCGGGCTGGCAGGGCTTTGCGCTCGGCGCGGACGGCTTCCTGACGATCAGCGGCGAATATCTCAACCGCAACCCCACCAGCCGGGGCGACGTCGATCCGCGCGCGACGCCGGCGGTGGTCCGTTCGCGCTTCGGCGATCCGGACGTCGAGCAGGGCACCTTCTATTTCAACGCCGCCCACCCGATCGGTGAGGGCTGGGAACTCTACGCCTTTGGCGGCTATCAGTATCGCGACAGCAGCAGCGCGGCCTTCCCGCGCGTGCCCAGCAACGTCAACAATGTCGCCTCGCTCTATCCCGATGGCTTCCTGCCGCTTATCAACGTGCGGTCGAAGGATCTGACGGTGACGACCGGCGCGCGCGGCGACATTGGCGACTGGGATGCGACGATCAAGCTGTCCTATGGCCGCAATCGCCTGGACTTCCGCACCGAAGATTCGCTGAACGCCACCTATGGCGCGGCATCGCCGACCAGCTTCTATGACGGCGCGCTGATCTATGATCAGGCGCTGGGTGGTTTCGACATGAGCCGCAAGGTGCCGCTGGGCAGCGGCGACCTCAACATCGCCTGGGGCTGGGAATTCCGCCGCGAAAGCTATGAGATCAAGGCGGGCGATCCGGAATCCTACAATCGCGGTCCGCTGGGCGGCAATGCATCGCTGGGTAGCGGCGCGCAGGGCTTTGGCGGGTTCCAGCCATCCAACGCCGTCAACGTGCATCGCGAAAACGTCGCCGCCTATATCGACCTGGAAGCGCATCCGACCGAGGCGCTGACGCTGGGCCTGGCCGGGCGCGGCGAACATTATTCCGACTTCGGCAATATCGCGACGGGCAAGGCGTCGGCGCGCTACGACATCGCGCCCTGGTTCGCGCTGCGCGGTACGGCTTCCACAGGTTTCCGCGCGCCCTCGCTCCAGCAGCAATATTTCACCTCCACCGCCTCCGTCTTCGTGGCGCCGAACATCGTCGAAACCGGCACCTTCCCGTCGGTCAGCGATATCGGCACCGCGCTGGGCGGCCTGCCGCTGAAGCCGGAAAAGTCGACCAACCTGTCGGTCGGCACGGTGATCCGCAGCGGCGGGTTCGACCTGACCGTCGATGGCTATTGGATTCGCGTCCGCAACGGCCTTGGCCTGTCGGAAAATATCCAGTCCAGCTTCAGCCCGCAGGTCGCGGCGCTGCTGGCGCCCTATGGCGTGTCGGCCGCCCGCTTCTTCGTGAACGGGGTGCGCACCACGACCAAGGGCATCGATGCGGTCGCCCATTATCGCCTGAACAGCGCAGCCGGCCAGTTCGACCTGACCGCCGCCGCCAATTTCAACGATATCAAGGTCAACCGCGTGCCGGTTTCGACGGCGGTCGCCCTGACCCCGACGCCGGTGCTTTTCTCGCGCCAGCGTATCGTCAGCATCGAAGAAGGCACGCCACGCACCAAGGTCGTGGGTTCGCTCGATTGGACGCTGGATCAGTTCGGCGCCACCGCGCGGGCGACCTATTATGGCGACGTGACGCAGCCCGGTTCGACGGCGGCAGGCGATACGCATACCGGCAAGAAGACGATCGTGGATCTGGAAGCGCGCTACAAGCCGACCAAGGCGATCAACCTGGCGATCGGTGCGAACAATCTGTTCGACATCTATCCCGATGCGCTGACCGTCGCAAACAACAGCACCGGCGTGGTAGCCTTCCCTTATTACTCGCCGTTTGGCTTCAACGGCCGCTATTTGTACGGCCGGGTTTCGCTGAGCTGGTAATATGGGACCGGGTCGGCGCGCCTGTTTGCGCCGGCCCGATCGCCGCTTGACCCTTGCACCAATTAACAGGGTCGCGGGACCAGGCTTTCGCATGGCCCTTGAGGATCATGAGCTGGCCGATCGAAACGCCGTCGCGCATCAGGATCCGGGAGGCGGGATCATTGTCGGCAGAATCCTGAAGCGTCTGAAACGCGCCGCCATTCATCATTGCCATCAACGCCGCCCGCCCCTTGCGCGCGAGCGCGGCTTCCTGCGGGCATTGCGGTTCGATCTCGCTTGGTCCCTGAATATCCGCCAGATGGTAACGCTTGCCGCGCCAGGCATAGGCATCGGCAGACAGGACGCAGGCGTCGCCCCTGGCATCGTCACACAGGCTGAACTCGTCCGCTATGCTGTTTACGGGGGACAGGGTGTTGGCAGGCGCGCTGCTAGCGGGCATGACCTGCATCGCCAGCATCGTTCCACCAATGCCAAGCGCCAGGGCGATGGCCACCAAGCCGATCGGCACGACCTTGGAACGCTTTTCCTGCTTTTCGTTCAGCCAGCCATCCTCTTCGTCCGGGGTGCGATCGCCGACGTCATAGAGATTGCGTGCCATATTTCGTCCCAAATGGAGGATTTCGTTTAATGTCGATTATGGAAAATTTCGGTTAACCAGGCAGCGCGGACATTGATCAGCTGCGGCTTGACGGGCGTGGCGGGCCATGGTCAAGTCCGGGGGCTGTAGCGAGGGAGACGGCGTGAGCGACATCTGGCTATATGACGAGCATCCCGCGATGTTCCGGGCGCATCCTTTCCTGTTCCTGTTGTTGCTGGTGTCCGTGGTGGGCATCATCGCCATTGCCATCTGGTGGGTGCTGCACAAGGGCGAGCGGCTGGCGCTGAGCGAGCGCGAGGTGTTGCTGGAGCGCGGACTGCTGGCCAAGCAGCGGACGGAGATCGCACTGACCAGCATCCGATCCGTGCGCATTACCCAGACGCTGGGTCAGCGTATCTTCGGCGTCGGCCATATCGAATTGTTCAGTGCAGGCGATATCGCCGAGATCGCGATCAAGAATATGCCGCGGCCCGACCGCATCCGGGCGATCGCCGCCGCGCGCAATGTCGATCTGTTACCGCAGCGATAGCGGAAAAAGCGGTGTGTTTCGTTCAGGCCCTTGACTTGGGCCGATAAATTCCAACGATAGGGTTAACAAGGGAGGGGCCGAAGAGCCCCATAATCGCAAGAGGACGCCATGTCAGGAACGTCCGTTCACATCGGGGTGAACGGCGGAAAAAGGGGTCGTCCATGGTAGGCTTGCGAGTAATGCCGTCTTTGCCGGATCTGACGGCCGAGCAGCGCGCCGATATAAGGCAGGCCTGCGGTTTTGCCTGTGTCCGCTGCGGCGTGACCATCTATCGCTATCTGGGTTTGCCGGATGGGCCGGGGGCGACCCTGCTCTGTCCGACCTGCCATGGGTTGGTGGAGGAGGGGCGGCTGACCGCCACGCAGGTTCAGAGTTTCCACGCCAATCCGGTGGTACGCCAACGCCATTTCGCGCGGGATCGTCTGCCCTTTTCGGCGGAACTGCCGCAATTGATCGTCGGGGGATCGCGGCTGTTGCGCGACACGCCGATTCCGATCACGCTGGAGGGCGAGCCGATCCTGATCTTCGCGCCGCCGCGACGGATGAACGGGGCGACCCGGATCAGCGTACGGCTGGGGTCGCCCGATGGCGTCGCGACCCAGATCATCGACGGCAATGAATGGAAACCGACCGATGGCAGCTGGCATTTCCTGCTGCGGGGCGACCGCTACAGCATGATGGCGGCGCGGGGCGATGGGCTGGCGGTGCTGCGCATCGTGGCGCGCAACCGGATCGCGGTGGAGCATCTGCGCACCACCATCAACGGCCGCCGGCTGGAGGTGACACCCGACTGGCTGGAAATCGACGGTAAGCGCTATGTCGACAAGATCGGTAGTGGGACGCTGATCGGGCTGGAGCTTTAAGGCTGCGGGGGCGGGCGCCGACGAAATTCCAACGCGACCGGGTTTAGCATGCCGTCGGGACGCACCCGGACGCGGACCAGCCCCTGAAGCGCCGGATCGGCAAGCTTGCGCGACAGGACGATCGCCTGCGATTGCGAGGCATAGAAGATGCCGCTGGTCAGGCCGCGTATCTCGCGCCGGGTGCCGATCGTGCCGCGCAGGATGATGGCGCAGCCCTGATCTGCGTTCATGGTCCGGGGCAGGGGCCGGACCGCCTGAATATGCGGCGCCATGCCGGTCACGCACAGCGCGTCGGCATAGCCGGGATCGAACCGGCCATCCTCCCCCTGATGCGGGGCAAGCGGCCAATCATAGCGATATTGCACATAATGACCGCGCAGCAGGTCGCGCGGGTCATAGCCCTGTATGGGGATCAGCCATTCCTGTCCCTGCTGCGCCTGGCGATGCGTGACGGCCCAGCTGCCGGCCAGTGCGGCAAGCGGTAGCGTCAGCGCGGCGGCGAGGGTCAGTCGCGTGCGACGGGGCATCATGCCATGTCTCCTCGCGCAGGCGCATAGCGGCGGGACAAGCGGATCGTGCCCCAGGCGACGGCCATGGCGAACAGGCCGGACAGGATCAGGCCGACCCCGCTGCCCAGCAGATCGTCGTTCAGTTCGAAACTCAGGATGATGATCCGCAGTGCAACCAGCGTTACGGCAAGCTGGAACAGGCGACGCCAGCCGGCATGAATGGCGGCAGCGGCGACTGCGCCCCAGAGCAGGCAGAAGAACAGACTGCCGGTCCAGGCGCGGGCAGTGCCGTGGAGATTGGGCAGCAGCGCCTGGGTGAGGTGCAAGGCAGCCGCGACCAGCAGCAGCGCCGCGGTGGCCCGGCCCGACGCCGTTCGACGGGCATGGGTGATGGCGGCGGCTGCGGCCAGCAAGGCCAGACCGTGGATCAGCGCGCTGCCCAGGCGAAGGCTGCCGTCGCCATCCCAGCCGTGAAGCAGGATGGCCAGGCTGATGCCGGTAAAGATGGTGGCGACGGCCATTTGTTCGAGCAGTCGCCAGAAGGCGGGGCGGCTGCTCCTGCCGCGCAACAGGGCAGCGGCCCCGGCGACGATCATCGGCGGACAGGCGATCAGCCCCCAGTAGAGCCAGGGCCGTTCCGTCCGGCCGAACAGCGTCCAGATATGCCCATGATCGTCGGCATGCGCCCACATCAGGCCAAGCAGGCCGGCCATCCACAGGCCAGCGACCGGCCAGCCGCGGCCGAACAGCAGGAGCAGCGGGGAAAAAAGCAGCATCCAGGCGAGCAGGGGCTGCCAGAGCGGTGAGCTGGTCTGGTAAACCTGCCCCAGATGGCCGAAAAAGGTAAGGCCAAGTACCGCGCCGATGAACAGCAAGGCGTCCTGAACCTGATCGTGCATCCGTCCCCTGGACATGCTCCACCATGTCCCGGCCGCCAGCGCGACCATCAGCAGCATATGGATGGCAAGGCGCGTGGTGCCCGCTATATCTTCCCAATTGGCGGCGATGAGGGAGACGAGGCCGAGGCCGATCGTCAATGCGCCCAGGCCCACGACCGCCCAGACGCCGATCGGCCGGCTATGTGCCGCTTCCCACGCGCTGATCCGGCTGGCGGTGTCGGCGTCGATCAGCCCCGCCGCCTGCCACGCCCTGAGTTTCCGCTCCGACATCGAGACAGACTAGACGGGCAAGCGCAAAGGGCAATGGGGTGATCGGCTTTATTCCATGGCCTTGCGATAAGGGTTGGCGCGCGGGCGATGGGCTCCTTCGATATGCCGATATTTTCGGCCTTGCGGCGGATCGGGGGCGGATGTGCCTTGCGATTATCTATTGTCTATGTTTTTCATGGACCCACAAAATCGCGAATCCCGCCCCGGCGGAGATTTTGTGGACGATATAATATGGGGTCGCACCGGAATAACGGCTGGAATCGCGCAATCTTTGCGTGTCTGGCATGGACGTAAGGCCGTGAGGGCGTTACCTGAAGCGGCCCATAATCAGGAGCAGATGGTTTTATGAACAACAATGATCTTGCCGATGCAATCGCGGCGTCGAACGATCTGAGCAAGGCCGAAGCACGCAAGCTGGTGGATGCCGTCATCGGCGCCATCGCTGACGCGGCTGCCAAGGGTGACGAAGTGTCGCTCAGCGGTTTCGGCAAATTCAAGGTCAAGGACAGCCCGGCTCGCCAGGGCCGCAACCCGTCGACGGGCGCGACCATCGAGATCGCCGCTTCGCGCAAGCTGACCTTTGCTCCGGCCAAGGGCATCAAGGATCGCCTGAACGGCTGATCCGGCTTTGCCGAAAATCGCATGGCCCCGCTCCTGGGAACAGGGGACGGGGCCATGTTCGTTTTTGCGACGGTTGATGAAAAGTCTCCATCCCGGCGGGGCGATGATGATATCGGCCCTGCATCTTTTCGCGCCCCCAAATCGGGCTGAAAAACATGCTTCCTCTCACCCGGAGTGAGATGAGAGGCGGAAATCACATCCGAAATCGGAATCCTTGCAGCGTCATCCGACGCATGCCGTTTGATCCTTCTGTGTAGCGCCATGCTGCGTCCGTTCGACGGGCGTCGTGGGGCGATGGGCTTGTCCGGCGCGGCTTTGCGACGCGCGCCAGAAGGAAAGGGAAGACGATGGCAGCCGAAGTTATCGATAAAGTCACGGGTGAAATCACGCAGGCCCCCGTCGATGCGATCACTTTGCAGGATCCCAGCGTCGTCCGACTTCAAATCAATCGGGAAGCTGTGTCCGCTCTGGAAAAGAGCGGCGACGATCTTGTCATCCGGCTAAACGATGGCAGCACCATAAAGGTTGCCAAATTCTACGAACCTTTCGAAGCCGGCCATAGCGATCTGGTGCTGCGCGATACGGATGGGAACCAGTGGCTGGCCCGATCCGGTAGCCGCTTCCCGCGCTTTTCTCTCCTCAACGATCTGGATGAACTGATCGGCGCTGCGGGCAGTGCTGGTGCAGCGGGTTCCTCTTTGATCCTGCCGGCCGTCATCGGCGGCGTAGGCATCGCAGGCGCGGCCGTCGTCGGAAGCCGTGACGATGGCACGTCGTCGATCGAAGAAACAGATGCCGATGCCGATGCTGATGCTGATGCTGATGCTGATGCTGATGCTGATGCTGATGCTGATGCTGATGCTGATGCTGATGCTGATGCTGATGCTGATGCTGATGCTGATGCTGATGCTGATGCTGATGCTGATGCTGATGCTGATGCTGATGCTG